>JARBAU010000090.1 GCA_029237525.1 Nitrososphaerales archaeon
GATCCGAACTCTGGAAAGCTATTTGATACAAGTATAATTAATGCCGGTGAATCAGCCAAAGTCGATACTTCCAAATTGACATCTGGACAACAATATCCGTTCCACTGTACTGTACATCCATACATGACTGGAACATTAAAAGCGACCTGAACTAGAGGGGCTGAAATCCTCTGCTTGTCAAGATACTTTCATTAGCTAGTATTATTTCACTGTTCGTCTTGATGTTTATTGGTGGGTACGTAAGTGCATCTGGGGTTGGCTTGACATGTCCCAAATGGCCGCTATGCCCTAAAGGATTGATTCCAATGAAGGAGTTTATAATAGAATACTTTCACAGAACAGTCGCGATTACTACGTCCATGCTTATTTTTTTTACAATGGTGTCTATTTTGAAGAACCATAGAAAGATTCCTAGATTTGTCCAGGCTTCATCGATCATCGCTGTATGTCTTGCAGTAGTTCAAATAAGTCTAGGTGGTATCGTGATAGTTGAGAAGTTACATGCTTTGCTAGTAACCATTCATCTTGGGGTTGGGCTTGCACTTTTTTCTATGACCATCATGCCAGTGCTTTATGCTTGGGGAATATTCAAGCCAAACACAATAAAAGATTCTTTGTTACCGCAAACCGATAACATTTCTAAACATGAAGAGAAATATGGAAGTCAAGGTAGCATTGAAAATCCTTGAAATCACAACAACCTCAAAAGTGTAATATACTCAATATATTGAGTTCAAATCTGACACTTTTTAACTCTAACTCACAATAGTCTTAATCCCCTAATCTCCGCAAAATATATACTGTTGTCTAATAATCCATTTGACTATGTGGAAAGTTCTGACACCACGAAAGATTGTTTTTGGTGAAAATGCAGCTCAGCAATTTGAATATCCGAATAAATCATTAATTATAACCACTACAACTCCAGACATTTACAACAAATGGATCGATTACATGGGTATCAAGAATTACGAAATATATGATAAAGTTATGCCTGATCCTTCGATTGAAATTATACAAAAAATACAGAAAGAGTATGAAGGAAAGGAAATTTCAGCATATATTGGTCTGGGTGGCGGTAGTTCAATGGATGTTTGCAAATATTTGGGCAAATTAACCTCGATTCCAAAAATTCTAATTCCTACAACCTTTGGTACTGGTGCTGAGATGACAACATATGCCGTAGTAAGCTTTGACCATAAAAAGAAGCTACTCCAAGACGAATCATTCTTAGCAGACGCAGCTATAGTCGATCCTTATTTTCTACCGGGTACTCCCTACCCTATTATGAGAAATTCGGCTTGTGACGCGGCGGCTCAAGCATCTGAGGCTTACAACAGCAGAATTAGTAATCCGCTCACCAAGTTGTTTTGTAAAGAAGCATTTGATGTCCTCGAGGATGCAATTATTAACGAGAAGCGTGATCTCTTACCATACGGAGCTATGCTTTCTGGGATAGGATTCGGCAATGCTTCTACCACATTAGGACATGCATTGTCCTATGTGTTTTCAAATGAGGGTACACCACATGGCTACGCTCTTTCAGCATGCACCACAGTAGCTCATAAATTCAACAAATCAACTTATTATGAGCGATTCAAGAGGATATGCCAGAAGCTACAATTTGAACCTCTAAAGTTAAAATTAGGACTTGATGACGCTGCAGAAGTGATATTGCCCGATAAAGGTCATCTTGACAATAATCCTATAACTGTTACTAAAGAAGATATTGTTAAATGCCTAGACGAAATTACTAACACAAACCCACTTTCTTGATTGGACAGACTCTCCTTGGTATAGACGCAAAGCACTACCTCATGATACTCTGACTTTGATCCAATATAGAATTCTTGAGATAGTTGGCATCGTACTATCTTCATGAATTCTACCGACGTTCCATATATTCGGAATATCCGAAATGTTGTTTCATTATATGCTGAAGGTATTTGAAATCCTTATAAGTTTTGATATATTTCCTATCATGATGCGCAAAATATTATCTTCATTTATTCCTGCATATTCACAGGACCTTGATATGAGGTATTCCATAGAAAGATATTATATTTTGGAAATACATAAGCGCTGGTGTAACGAAAATTCCTAGTAATTACTATCCAATTAGTAGAAAGATTAAATCTATTACTTATTTTTAGCCTGAGCTTCAAAAACCTTAATAATAAATTCTTCGACAGCTGATTAATTATATGAGAATAGGTATTATTGGCGGTACGGGCGGGATGGGAGAAGGCTTTGCGCTTAGATGGTGTCAAAGTCACGATATTATTGTGGGATCAAGAGATGTTGCTAGAGCTTCGGAATCGGCTAAGAATTATTCGAACATAGCAAATACAAAGTATGGTAACAAATTCAAAGGTTCCATTAATGGGGATGATAATATTTCGATGTCAGGTCGGTCAGATGTACTGTTGCTTTCAATTCCTTATGATACAATAGTAGAAACATGTGGGAAACTAAAGCAGGTGATCGATGATAAATGTATCGTAGTGTCACCAATTGTGCCGATGACTAGAACTGATGCTGGATTCATTTATATACCATTAGAACGAAATTCAAAGCCTGCTGCTGAACTCGTGGCAGACAATCTCCCACCTAGAAACAGAATCCTTTCAGCTTTCCACACTATCTCTGAGATGAAATTGAAGAAAATTGATATGAGTCTAGATGCGGATACGTTTATCTGTGGTGATGACAACACTAATGTAACAATACTCAGTAACCTAGTTTCAGAAATAATGGGCTTGAGACCAATTAATTTAGGTCCTTTGTCAATGAGTTATCAAGCTGAAATTCTAACGCCTATGATATTAAATGCAGCTCGAAGAAACAAATTGAAAAATCCTGGTTTAAAATTGGTGGAGTAATAGTGAGATTCAGTCGAAGGGAGGGAGAAATACGTCAACGTAAGAACTGGATGACCGCAATGGGCGTGCTATTTATACTCATGGCAGGTGTTATAGCACTAAGGAACCTATATTTTATTACCACGAACATTTCACTTGAATCAGCTTTAGAGCGGTACACGAATTTGCAAGTTACGAATGAAAAGTTTGTGATAGCAATGATAGTAGGTGGATCTGTATTAATCTGGTGGGGATACTTTAAAAAGAAAGAAGATTATGGTCCACCAGATGAACATGAAAGACGCAGATTTCACTACTAAAAATCATCTAGCTTCTATTCAATTGATTCAACCTCTTGGCTTGATGTATCTAGATAGTAAGTCCTAGTGGGTTGACTAACTTTTACACAGAACTATTTTGGATAATATCAAAATCAGTTCGTAAGACACGTACGTAACCGAAAGGCCGATTAGTTTATCCTATCTACTTGCAATAATTGCGCCATGCCTGACCATCGGGTTCATACAGGGATATTCCATAAGGGATACCATAGCGAAATATTAGTTTCAAAAGGTATCTCTTTTGACAATACCGCCATTATTTTAAGCTCGTATTCAGAATTTCTTTCCTGTTTTGCTACAGGGACAAATGGGTAAAAATTCTTGCGCTTGTGATTGTAGATCAAATATGCTTGGTTCTTCACACTACTTTCATTAATTTGAAACTGAAACACAGAAGCGAGCAAAAACTGTAGATAGCCTGAATCTTCTACGGTATCACGAATCGCCGTCAAAGCCGCTAGTTCGTCTTCCATTGTTTTAGCATTCAGAACAATCCAAAAATAGCCATATGAATCAGTCAGTGTGTCGTAGGTTATCTTAAACTCTTCAATACTTTGGTTAAGAAAATTCGTTATATCACTTGTCAGAGCATTAAATTGCATTCCGCTCATAGTTTTGAAACTTATCCCACATCTACCTGTACTGTGTAAGCCTAATGTTGTCTCTAGGGTAATGCGTCCTCCAGAGAGGGAAAATAATATGTCCGACTCCTCTTCGTGTTTACTGATTTTCTTTTTTATCCACGAAAAATCCAAACCAAATTCACCTAGGATTCAGATTCGGGTAGTTTTACCGAAGTGTGACCGAATAGAAAATACTCCGTTATCATTCTACAAATGACTCTCCAACATATATCCAGAAAACTCGAAGTAGATAGTCTGAATATTTCATTTAAATATATGTCAATCAATATCAATATAATCTGTAGGGACCTATTTGGCTTAAATCATGATCACGAATATGAGAGCTAATGTTTGGTTTTACGTTCTGGGTTATTTACAACGCAAGGAAAATTAATCAAATACTACAATGAAAAGTTTTCTAAGAATATTTTTTCCTGGATGTGTAGAATACGACATTATTAGAAGCTTGCATAGAGGAAACGATATATAAAACTGATACTCAGTAAACAGGCAAATGAATCGAATAATGGTCTTTGCTATTATTTTTATATTTTCTTATCTGGAAGTTAACTTGCCATCTAGCTACACAATTGCTGCTAATGTGCCGGTTATGATAGATTCTTTACAGGCAAATTCGAGCAAAGTGGGCAAAAACGATCTGCAACTCGATAATCATTATATTGTTACTATGAAGGGTAATGCAACTTCCCTAGAAATTGGACATGTGATTTCTCAGGTAAAGGAAAAAGGAGGCCAAGTCCTTCAGGTTTATGAGCACGCAATCAAAGGATTCTCCATGTCATTGCCAGCCATATCTGCAAACAATACAATTGTCGCAATTAAAGCTAATCCAGAAGTCATAAGTGTAGAGAAGGATGCAGAAGTAAATATAGCCAAAAGTCAAACGTGATTATCACTCCGCATGTAATGGCCAAGTCGACATTTTGTTATCATTAGATTTTTCTCATATCCTTAGCTCACCACTTTAACGGATTGCTAATTATTATCTCAGTTTTTTCGTAATTTGTATGACATTTGTTCAATGTTCTATAATTTTACCACATTGTCGTGATCTGCCTTTATAATTGGAGTTTTCGTTTCATGCCTATGTCGGTATACTCGTTTATTCAATCGTAAGTGCATCTTTGACATCAGGTACCTTGATTGACGATTGAAGGATAATAAAAAGTCAATTGTAACGACACTAGCTAAGTTAACTGACAAGTATCGAACAGTGATAGTGATTTTTACATCCTTGATAAGCGAATTAGACACATATTCCTGCAAAACTTCATATTATCATCAGGCTGTATCTGATGTTTGAAACATGGAAATTCTAAAGGACAAAGTACTTGCGAAATACCTCTTTGAAAGATACGCCAATAATCCAAGAGACTGGAAATTTATTATCTCAAAGTCATCGTTTGATGATGGATTCTTTGATGCTACGGTTTCAAATCGAGATGAGGTCTGGCAACTTAAAATCGATTCAATTTACAAGCCTATGCCAACAGTGCTTGGAACTAAAGTTGATATCGACTCCGTTAAATTCGATAAACGTTTAGGTTATTCGACTATTCCTTTTGGCTACCGAGCTTTCGATCCTCCAGTTATTATGAATCTATTGGATAAATTAAGTCAAGATCATCATTCAATTACTGATACTATCACAAATCGTAACGCGATGAATTCCATACTTAGCTCTCTGGAAACTGTTAAGCCTGAAACTGGAAAGAACTATGTTTATGGCCCCTTGGTATTTACGGACAGTAATCCTACAGGAATTGATACAGCTCAAAAGCAAATCTCAAAGAACCTAGGTATACGATTGCGAGATAACTTGCGAACAAGGTATTCTGGTTACGGATGAATTATTATAGTCTAGTTTTCAAGAAAATTGGAGTATTGTAGAGTAAAAAATAAATCAACTTAAAGGTGTGTGAATTTCAAATCCTTTGTGTCCCATTCTGCTCTTAGCTGATCTAGTCAAATTGATCTATTTTTTTGCCTCTGGTTCTGTTTTCGGACTTCGAATGCTACCGTCATAAGACCTATTCCAAAAGATAATGGTATAAATCCCAAAAACATCAACATATTGGTATACGGCTGCTGCCCCAAATGCCAGGTTCTAAGTACTATCAAATGAAAGAGCAGTATTATTAAAGGAATGTTTATGCCTATAGCAATAATGGCAATACGGATGGGAGACACAACATTTAATTATTCGGTACGTCTTGCATATATGTCTTGTACCGTTACAGTCTCAAGATTCGGTCCTTATCTTTTTAAATTATTATTATTCAATTGTGACGCATTCAGTCAGCATTTTTCAAATAATTCCCCCCCGAGTAGTTCATTATGGCAAGTCATGGTAGTTCGTTAGCGGATCACTGATAAAGCATATTCTTGCAGTGCTGGAGTATGGCCTTTTCAATATTCTACTGAATAAGAGATACATTCCCGCTGAAAACACATTTAATAGATAAGGCATTAGGAATGCTATGAAAGCGGATAAGTTCGACCTTAGTGGCAAAAAGAAGATGAATAATGAAAATGAACTTATTTCAGATGACGCTATTATTCAATTTGACGATAGAGTCCATGATAATAAAAATCGAAGAGAATCTGAGAACCGGATCCTAACTAACGCATATCAGAGTTGGTTGGAACTATTAAAATCGCCAACCGTTGGTCCTTTCCATGCGTATACTCAGGGCTTCTTCTTTGCTTTTGAAGATGTTCTGAAAATTGCCGAAAAGAGCACGATATTACACGGCGACATAAACGAGTTTCTAATACAAACAAACAAAGCTAGTTTAGATGCAATTAATCTGGTATACAAAAAATCTCCAAAAAGACAGTACGAAAGTAAAGAGGATTTTGACGATTTCAGAAAGATAGTGATTGATGCATTCGAGGATTGTTTCACTCGGCTGTTTGAATCTAAAGAGTTTGCAGAACTATGGAATAGACTTTTCATCGACCAATCTGAGCTGCTCAAGTTAATTCAAGATTCAATCGTGGAAAGAAATCTCAAAATGTTAAACCTTCCCACTAGAGAAGAGTTCGATTCCATTTTGAAGGATGTCCATGATCTTAAGCGGACAATTCATGATTTGAAAAACTCCGTCCGGTCTGCTAGTGTTACTCATTCATCTGAGGATTTAAAATCTCATGAATACTAATCACACGGTAATATATAATAACTGATCATATCAAATTTTAAGTACTATTAGTAAGACATTCTATAGAATACTGAAAAATGATGTCTTAGGCGATTCTATTACAATTGTTTAAGTATGAGAAATTTCCGATCATGTAAGACATTGATGTCATCCGTGTAAAACATATTAGAAAACAGGTGCCCATCATAATGATTTATAGCTTTTATACTATAGTGTCATATATAATGCAATGCCATCAAATATAGATAATAATATGAGTAGCAAATCTGACTCTTTGGGTGCGGAAGCTTCAGTAGATCCCGACACTCAAAGGACTATAGAATCGATAAAAAATGTTGCTAGAAATATTAGAGACACTTCAGCACGAATTAGAGATACAGTAAGAGTCTTACGTCAGAGTGGAGCTATTGATGAATTGACTCAAGCAGTCCACGAAGCAACCATTGCAGCTAGAGAAATAACTAGGGAGGTCAATTCTGCGACCAAGGATTTGAAAGACAATGGTGTTATAGTCAAAACAGCCGGCGCAATCGAAGATACAACTAATGCTGCTCGGGAGACTGTTGATGTGGTAAGAGATGTTGCAAGGCAGGCAACTGACTCTGCTCCAAATACAGTTGAGACTCTGAAGGAGGCTGCCTCAAAAATCAAATCAAAGAATCGGTCGTAGTTCCAAGATAAGGATTCGGTTCTTGGAATCTAAGCATTGTGAATTACTTTTGCTTATCTTTTTTTTCACTATCCGATAATGATTAGTTCGAAGATTTTATTTCACCAATTTGAATTGGAGACAGTCTAGCGACTGATGCAAAATATCGATTCTAGTATGATACTGCAAATCTAAACTAGGCGAATTTTCGGTTTTCACTTTCGAAAATACCACGGCTTCTGATCGTTAGTGCAGTATGGGCTTTTCAAATACCCAATTGTCGATTTTGACGTGTTATGTTGATGCTTTTGGTATCTGACAGATTTGATTCTTTGTAATGCTGTTTACAAATAATCCGAGTAAGTAGTTAGTCTTAGATTTTATCAACATATAATGTCGTGTTTTATAGGAATAGAATAAAAACTACTTTGTTTCATTCAATTTTTATTTAACTTGTCCATAATTAGAGAAAGAGCAATTTGTGGGTCAGCCCTTCCTTTTGTCAGCTTCAGTACCTTTCCAAGTAGAAAATTTATGACACTAGGATTGCTGCTAGCATCAATCACCGCAGCTCTTTCCGAATCGAATGTATCTTCTATGGCCTTTGTAAGAATCTTTTCATCGATTATTTTTGACGAGTCAAATTGACCGACTAATTGAGATGGCATCTCGCCTGTCCTCAAGATTCGATTCAGCATCGATTTTGCAGTGTGTCTACTAATCGAGTTCTCATCCACTAGTTTTGCCAGTTCAGCAATATGCCTGGGTCCGATTTTAAGATCTGTTAGCGAGGTTTCGTCAGTCTTAGAAACCCCGATGTAGCTCATCAAATCGGAGACCAACCAGTTTGCTATTTCTTTGGGGGAAGAGTATATCCGAACTGCGGATTCAAAAAAATCAGCCATCTCTTTGTTATTTATTAGAACTTGTGATACGTGATCGGATAGGTGATATTCTTCGACAAATCTAGTCCTTCTCTTGTCAGGCAATTCCGGCATCGTTTGTTGAATTGAATTTAGATAGCTTTTGTCAAGGAGAACTATAGGTATGTCTGGCTCAAGAAAATATTTGTAATCTTGTTCTTCTTCTTTAGCACGAGATTGTTTCGTTACCTTTCGTTCGTTATCCCAATGCCGAGTCTCAGATTTTATCTCAATATTGCGAGATGAAAGCGACTCTTGTCTTATAATTTCGAAATTTAAGGCCTTCTCTACTTCCCGGAATGACCCAACATTTTTAATTTCAACTCTCTTCCCATTGTCGATGGAGATATTTGCGTCACACCGGACAGAGCCCTCAAGTTTTGTATTACAGACTCCTAAATGTTCTAGAATCGATGTAAGCTTGTTAAGAAATGCCCTAACTGTAGCTGCATCTTTAAAATCGGGTTCAGTAACAATTTCTACTAGGGCAGTTCCCGCACGATTATAGTCAACTAGCGTATAGAAACTCGTGTCCATATCACCACCTTCGTATATCAGTCGACCTGGATCTTCCTCCAACTGAATTCTACGAATTCGTGCATATTCTTTTCCAAATTCAAGTTTACCATTGGAGCCGACACTACCTATGCCACCAGAATCATATTGAGTAATCTGATAGTTTTTAGGCAAATCAGGATAGAAATAATTTTTTCGATAGAATCCCATTTCAGATGGAATAGTACAACCCAAAGCTAGAGCGATCATACACGAATAATCTATTGCCTTGTTGTTTAATAGTGGCATTGTACCAGGCTGGCCAGTGCAAATCGGACAGACATTTCTATTTGGGAGATCGTTTCTGTAATCCCCTCTACATTTACAAAACAACTTAGAGTTTAGTCCAGTTAGCTGACAATGAATTTCAACACCTATCCTTACAATTCCAGTCATATGAAATCAGGTTTCCTGCGTACACCAGCTATTCTTTCATAAATTTTCGAAACACTAAGAAGTAATTGGTCTTGCATCTCATCGGCCATGAGTTGGACCCCAATAGGGAGTTTGTCATTAAATCCGGTTGGTATGGATATTGCAGGTATTCCAATTAGATTAGCAATGACTGTGTTTGCATCAATAAGATATCTCTTCATCGGGTTGTCTATGCCCTCTCCTAGCCTAAAAGGAAGCACCGGCATAGTTGGTGAAATTAAAATGTCAATATATTTGAATAGTTTCTTGACTTCTTGCCTCAAAATAGATCTGATTTTTTGTGCTTTGAGATAATATTTTGAGTAGTAGCCTGAAAGTAACACATGGGATCCTATCATTATTCTTTTTTTCACCTCATCTCCAAAATTATTTCTGATTGTTGAAAAATAAGAATTCCATTCGTAGCCTTCTGGCTGACAATCAAATCCATATCTCAAGTTATCATATCTAGCCAAGTTGCTGCTCGCTTCAGCCATTGCAATAGTATAGTAAGATGCTAAGGAGTAATCAATCGAATTTAAGGAAATCTCTTCCCATTTGAAGCCAGCTGAGGAGAGCAAGTCCATCGATGAATAGACAAGCCTAGAGATAACAGGATCCGAACCTTCGATCAATTCTTTTACTAATCCAAATCGAACAGGTTTTTTAAGGTCAGAAGCATCACTAAACTCGTACATCTTTTGAAAATGAGTAGTATTGTCATTTTCATCATGTCCAGAAATTGCGTTCATCATCATTACTATATCAGAGACTGTTCTTGCGATAGGACCTATTTGTTCTAAACTATTAGAATATGATATCAAACCATATCTACTCACCGATCCATATGTAGGCTTGAATCCTACCACAGAACAGAAGCTTGCCGGACATCTAATGGATCCGCCAGTATCTGACCCTAGAGAAACTGTGCATTCTGATGCAGCAACGCTAGCAGCACTCCCTCCTGAGGATCCTCCAACTACATAATTTGGATCCCAAGGATTATGTGTAGGCCCAAAACTTCCAAATTCCGTAGTCGAGCCCATTGCAAACTCGTCCAAATTTAGTTTTCCAATAATAATAGCATCACGCTCTTTGAGACGACTTATTACAGTCGCGTCAAAAGGAGGTTTATACTCGTGTAGCAGTTTTGAAGCACATGTTGTTCTGATATTCTTAGTGCATATGTTGTCCTTGACACCTACAGCAACACCGGCTAAAGGCCCAATCGTCTCTTGGCGTTTTATTTTCGTATCTATCTTTCTGGCAGTTTCTAGGGCATCATCATTAACTGTGATAAATGCTTTTATTTTGTCATCTATGGCATTTATTCGCTCTAGGAGTTGAAAAACGTAGTCCTCGATAGTAAAGTCTCCATTTCTAACCCTAGATGAAACTTGTTGTGCACTAAGTGACCACAGTTCGTTCATATTACCGCATCTTTGGCGCTTTCACATATCCGTCCTTTATATTCTTAGTTGTCTTCGACAAATCTGTTCGTGTTTCAAGTACTTGATCGTTTCTGAATTCCGAAACGCTTTTTTTATAATATCTTGGCTCAACATCTGATAAAGTTATGCTATCCAGTCTATCCAAATATTCGATAATTTTTTCAATCTCGATATGATACTTCACAAGCTCCTCATTACTTAGATCTAGTCTAGAAAGCCATGCGAGGTGTTTTACATGTTCTATGGACACCATATTCCATCTGTCCCTATCTCAATATCAAGGAGCCAGCCTGTCTATGTCGCGCGGATAGAAAGCGGCATCTCTTATATTGTCCAAGCCAGTGATAGCCATTAGAAACCTCTCCAAACCTACTCCGAATCCCGCGTGTGGGGGAATTCCATAATCAAACACCTTTAGATGGTAATCAAATTTTTGTACATTCAAGCCTTGTTTTCTCATTCTGTCAATCAATTCCGACTTCGTGTTTATTCTTGTACTTCCAGAGGATATTTCCAAGGTTCTATACATCAGGTCAAATGATTCAGATTTAGCCTCAGATTTCGAATCAGGTTTGACATAAAATGGTTTAATAGATGCAGGCCAGTCAGTGATAAAATAGAAACCGTCTAGATTCATATTTGAAGCACTTAATTTTAACACCTGCGGCGACAGATCATCCCCATATCTGACATTTTCACCACTTTCGTGGAGAGTTTGAAGAATCTCAGCATAAGAATATCTTGGAAGAGGAATATTGATTTGAGGTATCTGTATTTCTGAAGAACTTAACTCATGCTTGTTAATGCTTCTAATTGAATCAAACACATGAAATAGCAGATTTTCCAGTAATCGCATTGCATCATTGTAATCAGCAAATGCCATCTCAGTATCTATCGAAATGGCCTCTGAGAGATGTCGATTTGTGCGCGACGGCTCGGCTCTAAATATTGGACCAATTTCGAAAACATTCTCAAATGACATAGTCAGCTGTTCCTTGTACAACTGAGGACTTTGGGCAAGAAATGCCTCTCTGTCATAGTAGAATATTGGAAACAGAGCTGCACCACCTTCGGTTGAAGTTGCTATCATCTTCGGAGTATTGACCTCCGTGAAGCCTTCTTTATCAAGGAATTCCCTAATAGACTTCAAGATGGTGTGTCGAATATGAAAAATGGTCTGTAGACTGTTGCGTCGAAGATCTAATGCTCTGAGATCCAAACGTGTATCCAAGCCTATTGAATTCCTTTTTCCCTGAATCAAAAAAGGGGCCGCATTTCTTGCATGAGAAAAAACTTTAAGCTCAATTGGTACAATTTCTGCTCCCGATGGCGACTTTTGTTGAAGCTTGACTTTTCCTTTTATTGCTATAGATGAGTGCTCCTTAAGAGACTGTATTTGTTCTAGGACTGGGTCAGGACATTCTCCTTTCTTAGCAACAACCTGAGTAGAACCTTTTCTATCCTGTAGTTGTATAAAACGCAAATTACCATGATCACGTACACTTGATACCCATCCCATAACTACTACGATATCATTCTCCGAACAGGATCGAATTTCTGACGAAGAGTGGGTCCGTCGCCACTGACCCATCTCAACCTCTTGAATTATTTCATTCACTTTTTATAGCACCGATAGTACCCGAATCATGTGTTGCTGGTAATTTAACTCTTCATTATACAAAAGAATGTAATTCTGTAGATAAGTACTTATTTTAAATTATCGAATTTACGCATGTAAATAATTCTTTTAAATGATCTCATAAATTCAAAATAAATATGAAGTTTCAATAAATTCGAAATATATTATAAGAGTATTTAAATCCACTTGAGATCTGAATTAGAATCTAATGCTTATTCCACCTTCTCGCAAAAATGACTTCACTTTATCTATAGAATATTTATCGTAATGAAATATCGAGGCAGCCAATGCAGCATCAGCATCAGTTTCTTTGAATAATCTCAAGATATGTTCGGGTTTCCCACATCCTCCAGAGGCAATAACGGGTATACGAACAGCATCAGATATTAAATTTGTCAAATCTAGACGATACCCATCTTCTGTTCCGTCGGCATCCACACTTGTTAGAAGAATTTCTCCAGCTCCTAGACTTTCTACCTTTTTTGCCCACTGGATTGCATCAATGCCAGTCTCTTTTTTGCCTCCGTAGATCATGACTTCGTAGGTGTTGTCAATATTTTCAGTGGCATATGTAGATTTTCTTTTCACCATTTTTGGTGCTTGTATTGGAGATTTGAATTTAGCGTCTATTGCCACGACAACGCATTGTCTTCCGAAGATCTCCATTAATTCTGTTACTAATCCTGGATTGTTAACTGCGGCAGTGTTGATTGATACCTTGTCAGCGCCATTTCTCAATATCTGTCTGGCATCTTCAAGGTTCCTTATTCCTCCTCCTACAGTGAAGGGAATATTTACAACATCAGCCACATTAGTAACTACGTCCCGCATGGTATCCCTTCCTTCCTGCGATGCAGTTATGTCCAAAAAAACTAATTCATCAGCGCCTTGTTCCGTATATTTTTTAGCTAACTTGACTGGGTCTCCCGCTATTTTTATATCTAAAAAGTGAACCCCTTTAACTACGAGACCATTATCCACATCCAGGCAGGGAATTATTCTTTTTGAAAGAGGCATCTTTATGCTAACGCCTTTGCTTGAGCAACATTAAATCGTTCCTCGTATAAGGCACGGCCAAGGATGACTGAGGAGCAGCCTGTGTTTCTAATTTTTATAATATCTAAAATTGATGAAATTCCTCCACTAGCAATAATATTAGTACCATTTATCTTGGAAGCAGTAGAAAGACTCTCTACATCTGGTCCGGTCATGGTGCCATCACGATCAATGCTCGTTAAAAGAAATTCATTCAATCCCATACTCATAAACATTTTGATACCATGTATAATATCAATACCTGCAGACTCTCTCCATCCGTCCACCATAATCATCCCATTTAATTGATCGATTGAGATCACTATCTTAGAAGAGAGCGACTTGGCAATACGCTTCAATGAAGTAGGCTCTTTAAACGCCATTGTTCCTATTACCACTTTAGAGACACCCATCTCAAACATAAGCTTTATGGCATCTGCAGATCTTATACCTCCACCAATTTGGATAGGAATACGTAGAGAATTAATTACTTTTGAAATCAAACTCGTATTGTTAGTACCAGTACGTAGAGCGGAATCTAAATCCACGATATGGAGGAGATCTGCACCTTGATCTTCCCATTTCTTTGCTACCTTGACGGGATCATTACTGTAAATAATTCTCTGCTCTAATCTGCCTTTAATGAGCCTCACAACATTGCCACCTAGGAGATCAATTGACGGAACTATTTTCATGTTCTCTCACGGCATGCCCTTAAGAAATTCTTTAATATAATAGCCCCTGTCTTTCCAGATTTTTCTGGATGAAATTGCGTGCCAAATAAATTATCTATCTCTATTGCAGCAGGTATTGTGATTCCGTATTCAGAATTTGCGATGACGATACCTTTGTTAACTGGTGATATTCGGTAAGAATGAACAAAGTAAACCCATGAGTTGTCTGGAATACCATTTAAAAGATTTCCTCCATTCATTTCTAATTTTAACGTGTTCCAGCCCATATGCGGTATTTTTGTAAGTTTTTTATTCAACATAATCACCTCGCCATCCAATATGGATAGCCCATTAAGTTTTCCCTCTTCACTCTTATTAAACAGCATTTCCATTCCGAGGCATATGCCTAGTATTGGTGTCTTGTCCTCTACTGCTTTTATGAATAACTCTTTGCCTTGGCCGATTGAAGTAATAGCAGGGTCAAAGTTTCCCACACCGGGTAGAACTAGACCGTCATAATCTAGAATATTTTTTAAGCTGTCTATAATGGATACCCTTGTATTGGGATTTCTCTCAAAAGCTGCTTTCAGGCTGTATAAATTTCCAGCCCCATAATCAAATATCGCTATTCGAAGCACATTACATTTCCCCTTTTGTGCTTGGAACGCCAGTCGACTTCGAGTCTATAGTGACCGCCATACGAAATGCAACCGCAAAAGCCTTTAGGGCAGCTTCTATCTTATGGTGATCATTATCGCCGTATTCGACTATCACATGGGTGCAGGCGTTCAAATTCTGTAATAATGATCTTACAAAATGTTCTAGATCTTCTTTTTGTATTCCTTCGGTTGAAATATTGCTTAGCTTCAAGTCAACCTTATGGAACTGACGCTTCACAAGATCAATACTGACGGAAGCTAGAGAGTCATCCATTGGAACTGATGCATATCCAAAACGTCTAATATTTTTGCGTTCTAGAAGAGATCTGTCTATAGCCTGAGAAAGAGCAATGGCCGTGTCCTCAACAATATGATGAACTATGTGATCGTTGGATAGGGCCGCCAACTCAACGTTTAACATGCTGTGCTTTGCTAAAGTAGTGATTAAATGATCGAGGAAATATAGATCAGTCTTCACTGAAGATAGGCCGTTTCCATCAATATCTATGTCGACGGTAATTGATGTTTCTTTCGTGTTTCTCACAAAATGAGCGCCCCTACGGCCTGCAGCAGATATATCAGCCAATCGAGTCAAACCTCCGTATTTGCATTATTTAATATATTCGGTAGCTGATTTACAGATTTAATTAATGCATCGGCTCCGTTCATTGTAAGATGATGAACGGTTTTTGACTGGTCAAGGCTATATTCATAAGCCCCGATGAATGTCATCTTTAGGTCATATTCTTCTGCCGCTTTTTTAGCCATTAATAAATCCTCCATCGAGTCTCCAACGTATATCGTGCTTTTAGCTGATAACATCTTTGTAGCTCTACGTAAAGCGTAAGGATTTGGTTTGGCATGTTTTCTTGATTCATCATCCAAAAAAACACATGCATTTGAACGTATGTATTTGTACAGCGGTTCCAATGAATATTCAGCAGCCAACCTACTTCGACCGGATACGATAGCAATCTTACCATGGAATAATATTGATAGCTTTTTCATGGTTTCCTTTTTTATTATCATTCTATCATTGTCGATTAGAGGATCTCCGTAATAGTATCGCGGCTCTATATCATGCTGCTTCAAGAAAAGCTGAGGACCGTAGAAAATTTCATCGAACGCTGTTGTTAGTAAGCTCCTTCCTACTGATCCAGGATAATTCAATAGGTTTTTGTATTTTCTTACATGATGTGTTGAAAATCTTGATGTTAGAAACTCTTCTACAAATCTAATTCCTAACCCTTTCAAATTTCGTGTCATATAGGAAACGAATGATCGAGTATCGTTTACTTCGCTATGGTTGTTGGTAAGAACCGTGAGAAGGATTGCATAGCAAGTATCGACATCGTTATTAAAGCCTCCAGTTTGCCGCAGCTCGGCTATTATTTTGTCAGTTACGAAATTATTGAAGCATAGTCGAGGGTTAATCTTGTTAAGAAGGAATGCTACAGTATTTTTGATGGCTAAATTATACGAACGTCTTACATCTATCAATACACCATCGACGTCAAATATTATCGATTCTGGTAGCAAGTTGACCACAAGACCGAATTGACTAACCCTATAAAAGCAAGTTTATATATCATTATCACGAAAATGCTGCTCGAACAGATTCTAAAAACATATTGTTCATTTCTGGAGTACCGATGGTAACTCTCATACATCCTTCATAGCTTTCCATATCTCCAAACATCTTCACTTGTATGTTCTTTCTGGCCAGCTGCTGCTTGATCTTGTTGTAACTATCGAAAGATTCAAAGAATATAAAATTCGCATCTGACTTGTAAACATTTAGACCTTCGATTTCAGCGAGTTCTTTGTATACCCTATCCCTCTCAGTCTTTATTGTTTCGACCGTATCCAAGATATATCTTCCATTTGATAACATAAGGCTAGCTACTTTTATAGAGAAGCTATTAATTGGATAAGGTGACTGAATAATAGATCGAAAAGTTTCAGCAAGCTCTTCATTTGAGATCATATACCCAACTCTGGCACCAGCGAGTCCAAAGGCCTTTGAAAGTGTACGCAGGACTACCAGATTATTATATTTACGCACGTGTGACGCTAGAGAATATCGTGCGAACTCCACATATGCCTCATCTAGAAGCACTAGTTTATTTTTTAAAGACTCTATGATGTCCGATACTAGATTGGAATCGAATTGGTTACCTGTAGGATTATTCGGCGAACAAATATAGACTACGTCCGAGGCATTTGCTGCTTGTATAAAATCTGATCTACTTAGGGAATTATCGTGCTTATCAAGCGGGATAGCTTTGACCTTCACATCGTGCAAATCACATCTGTTCATAAAATAGGAGAATGTAGGAACAAATATTGTAGCTCTCTTACCTCTAGCTATAGTAGACATCAATGCTTCAATTATTTGATCTGATCCATTACCTACGCCAATGTATTTCTTGTCCAAGCTCAGAAAAATACCGACTTTATCATAAATCTCTTCAAGCTGTTCTATGGGATATTCCCGAAAGTCGATGCTTACAAGTGCCTGTGACGTAATCCTGTCCAAGAAACCCTTATCAACTGCTAGATTCTCGTTAGCATCTAGTTTTAATGCTCCGACAGATGATTCGGGCTTAACGTAGGCTTGTAGAGCTGAAATTTCTGCTAACCTATTGGAGAACCAACTCATTTACTAAATCTTTCCTTTACTGCTTCGTAGTGATTTAGTAAGCCCTCTGCGGTCGTAATTTCCTTCAAAAGCGGCGCTATATCCGCTAAACCCTTTCTAGATACCGATATCTTATTTGTGATTTTTATAAAATCCAAAACTGAAAGAGAACCGCGCGACTTTCCAAATCCAGAAGTCGGAAGTACGTGGTTTGATCCAAGTAGATAATCACTGGCTGATGATGGGGAATATGTTCCTAACAAAATCAAACCGGCAGATGTAATCTTCTTTGCGAAGCGGTTTGCATTCTTACTAATTACTTGAAGGTGCTCTGGGGCAATCTCATTAATGAACATCGCCGCAGAGCTTTCATTATCGCACAATGCTATAAAACCACTACTTTCAATACTTTTCCTTATTATTTCAGACCTTGCAAGCGGGTTTTGATCATCAAGAAAAATAGAGGTAAGTTGTGATTTGACCTCATTCGCGAGCGCTTCGGATGTTGTTACCAGACCACAAAAAGTGTCTATACTATGCTCTGCCTGCGAAATAAGGTCCCGAGCAATATATGAAGGATGGGTATTGTTATCAGAATAAACTACAAGTTCAGTTGGACCAGCAATCATA
This sequence comes from Nitrososphaerales archaeon, assembly GCA_029237525.1. Lineage (GTDB taxonomy): Archaea > Thermoproteota > Nitrososphaeria > Nitrososphaerales > Nitrososphaeraceae > JARBAU01. The sequence goes on from JARBAU010000090.1 coordinate 18,281, forward strand.
TCGATCGATACATAACGTGAAGCCGCCATCTTCGCATGAGTAACAAATTTACCGCCTGGGCCAACAATCTTGTCGACTTTCCTTATAGTTTTTGTTCCAAATGCAAGTGCAGCAATCCCCTGTACGCCACCCACTCGATAAAGCTCGTCTACATTGCAAATATCAGCAGCCACGACAGTCATAGGGTCTACATCACCATTTTTCATGGGGGGTGATATCGCTACAATTCTTTGAACACCTGCGATTCTAGCGGGAACTGCACACATCACAAGTGTACTTGGATATCTTGCATTACCTCCAGGGATATAGCAGCCAACATTAGCGAGGGGTTGTATTACCTTCTGAATACTGACTCCATCATGGCGAGTCTCTATTGTACTGGCTTTGATACCTTTGAGGAGAAGTATTTCGTTTTTGACTATTCGTTTCTTCATTATTTGTAATGATTGAACTTGCTTACTACCTACACTTCTATATGCGCGTCTGATATCTTCCTTTGTGACTCTAAGTGAACTAAGATCAATTTTGTCAAATTTTTTAGTGTAACTATATAGAGAATCATCACCATAGGCAATTACGTTGTTAAAGATGGAGTCGATCGTATCGTTAACATCATTGGATGTAGAAAACGTACTTCCCCGCAATTTCTGAGCATCAGAGACAGGGTCTTTAATTCTAATTGTCTTGATCATAAGAATCAAGATTTATTTGATCCAAAGGCAGAATCTGTCTTGGTTCTATCACGACTAGACCTTGAGCCAGCTCCCTAAGGTTCGGTACGATTTTAATAAACTCGCTTTTTTCTATAATCGTATTAACGCTATACCAACCGTCTTCACTCAACTTGCTTATTGTAGGTTTTTTTAGAGCAGGCAGATGCACCAGCAGACCTTTGATATTCTCCTCTCTAACATTTACAAAAATATGCAATTTTTTTCTTGCTTCGACCACACCCTTCAGCAATGCACACATGTCTGCAATTTTCTCTCTTTTGTGAGCAACTCTAAGTGCGTCTTTATTGGCGACTAACACCGCGGTAGACTCCATGTAAGTATCGATAATTTTTAAATTATTACGTCCTAAGGTCGTACCAGTTTCTGTTATATCAAAGATTGCATCTACGTCCTCTGGAGGTTTAGCCTCAGTAGCGCCAAAAGAAAGAAATATTTCTACTTGTTTGTTTTGTCCAATTCTTAGCCATGGAGTTATTATCATCGGGTCAGAATTCCCGAAGTGCTGCTGATAAATTGGATTTGATTTTAGATATGCTGACGTAGTAGTAAGATACTCTGTAGATATTTTAAGTGTCTTTTTCTCGGCAATAAACATGCTAATTAATTCAGATAAGTTTTCAGCATCGAAGCTTTCGGGTATAGCGAGTACTTGCTTCACTCTTCCATATTCGAGGTCAAGCAGTATCTTAACGTCTGCTTTAGCTTCATTTATCCAATCTTTACCGGTGATTCCAACATCGTAAAACCCTTCTTGCACATATGTGGGTATTTCTTGAGGCCTTAGGATCTTCACCTCTATTTCAGGATCGCTCAGACGTAGTCTATACGTCCTACCTCTGCCTGATATTGATTGCCACGCCTGCTCTAATATCTTGTATGTTGCTTCTTCTATGCTGCCTTTTGGGACGGCGAACTTTATTGTTGCCATTTTTGTAAGATAAGTAAGTAGAATTAGTGAAGCAATGTATATATTTACTCATTCAATATTTGGTCTATCAAGTTACCAACTGTCTAAATAGACTATTCGTGACCGGTCATAGATAATATAATTTCCTTTGCTCTTGAAGACCTTATGTTTCCTTCGCGGATCATTCTACTTGCAATGATATCGACTAAATTGCCTTGGGCACCTGCAGAAATGGCGATGTTCCTAGCATGTAATTTCATATGACCCTTCTGAATTCCTACCGTAGCTAAAGCAAGTATTGCAGAAAGGTTCTGCGCAAGGCCTACTGCCGAAATTATCATTGCAAGATCAGAGCTAGATTTTACTCCTAGTATCTTTAGTCCTATCATGACAAGAGGGTTAACATTTGTTACTCCTCCTACAATGCCTACTGCTATGGGTATTTCTAATTCACCTAGCAAATCACCATCATTAGTTTTCTTCCACGTTGTAATGGATCGATATGTTCCATCCCTTGACGCGTATGCATGAGCCGCAGCTTCTATGGCTCTAAAATCCTGACCTGTTGCAACGGCCAATGCATCTATCCCGTTCATTACACCCTTGTTATTGGTAACTGCGCGATATACGTCGGAATAAGCAAAACTGTATGAATATAGAATACGGTCAACAATTCGCTCTCCACCAAGATCCTCTTTGCGAAATATGGCATTACACCTAACAAGCCGTCTGGTTGTATAATTGGAAAGTACTTTAACAACAGCTTCACCATCTGTTATTCGTTCCAATTCTGAGGAAATAGCCTCGCACATAGTGTTTATTGCGTTGGCGCCCATGGCATCCTTTGTGTCGACGAGAATTTCTACAATAAGCATCTTGCCTGCACCACTTGCGACTTGGTCGTCTATCCATTTCACATTTATGTCAGTCGCTTTTACAGTTCTGCTATAGTTATTTGCGATTGAGATCAGTTTTGGTTTATTTGAGATGACCTTTAGTCCTGCATCTGGGAATGCAACTGACACAAGCTGCACCTGACCTATCATTATCGGCTTATCTGCATATGCCCTAAATCCACCTGAACTTCTTGCAATTTTAGCTGCCTTACTACAAGCAGCAATAATGGAGGGTTCTTCGGTGGCCATAGGTACAACGTAATCCTTGCCGTTGATTAGGAAGCCAGTCGCTACGCCAAGTGGCAATGGCATTGTCCCGATTGCGTTTTCTATCATTCTATTACTCATCTCAAAATTAATGCCGGAACAGGGATCGGCCAGTAATTTCGTCTCGGATTCAGATAAGTCTGCCAAGTTCCTAAGGAAAGCCAAACGTTCGTCTTTATTCATATGGTAGAATTTCTTTTTCTGCGCCAAATTTGTTTAGACGATAATTTGATGGGTACATTCAGTCATAATAATGATCTGAATTATGCTGGGGGTCATTTCTAATACATACCCTGGTTCTATTAATTCGAGTGATAGGCCTAATTCACACGGGCGGAATTATAATCCAGATATACCAGAACGTCATTGATTACTGGTTTAATAAATTGATATGAGGTTTGGCTCTATGTTCATATGTCGATGTTTCACCTGAATGAAGCGACAAAAGCGTTTTATTAGATACCGAGTACCTACGGTCTATCTAAGTATCATATGCGAATAGTAATGAAATTTGGTGGGTCTGCGATCGACTCTGTCAAGAAGATGAATAACGTAGCCGAATTGATAAAGGGATACAAAAGTCAGGCGGATCACAAGGGGAAATCAGACAGTTCAAATGAAATTGTCGTCGTTGTTTCTGCATTGAGGGGCATGACGGACAGTATCATAAATGTTTGTGATAAAGTTAGAAAAGGGTTGAAGGAACCGATCTATGAATTTATTCAACACACACGAAAGGTCCACTTAGATATAATTGAAAATGGCATCGAAGATAATAGTCTGAAGAGCGAAGCTCTGCTGGAAATACTTCCAATTCTTGACGAGTTGAGAGATGTCCTTGAAGGTTTAGTCTTGTTGAGCGAAGTCACACCAAAATCTATGGATTACCTTCTATCTTTTGGAGAAAGACTGTCTACGCCGCTTGTGAGCTTCTTTCTGTTAGATCATGGATTAAAATCTAGATCATTGACGGCAAAGGATATCGGAATTTTGACTAATTCAGAATTTGGGGAGGCTAGTCCGCTTATGGACACAACCAAACTTAGGGTTTCCCACAATCTAGAAATTCTATTAAAAGATAATATGACTCCTGTAGTAACTGGCTTTATCGGAGTAGATCAAAACGGCAGTTATACTACGATTGGGCGCGGAGGTTCTGATTTCTCTGCCACAATCATAGGACTGAGCGTCCAAGCAAATGAAGTTTGGCTCTGGAGCGATGTAGATGGTCTAATGACCGCAGATCCCAAGATAGTCAAAACTGCTAAAGTGCTTCGTGAAGTTTCGTTTACGGAAGCTATGGAAATGGCACTATTTGGCGCAAAATATATACATCCAAGAGCCCTTGAGCCAGCAATAGAGGCTAAGATACCAGTCAGGATCCGAAACACATTCAATACTCAGAATGTTGGAACACTTATTACGTCTAAACCAAGTAACGAATCGCAAAAGACTGTAAAATCAATAAATACAATTCGAAATACTGCATTAATCGATGTAAGCGGCAGTGGTATGGTTGGTGCCCCGGGAACGGCAGCAAAAATTTTTGATACTCTTGCAAAAAATAGGGTGAATATTATGATGATATCTCAAAGTCCATCTGAATCTAGTATATCGATGGTCGTAAGAAAGAATGCTTTGGATAAGGCGACGAATATGTTGGAAATTAACCTGTTGGGCAAAGTGATTAAAAAAGTAAATGTGAACAATGATGTCGCAGTGATAGCTGTAGTAGGATCAGGTATGCGTGGCATCAAAGGAGTAGCGGCAAAGGTATTTGGCGCTATAGCAAAAAGAGATGTAAATGTAATCATGATTACACAAGGATATTCGGAATTGAATCTTGCTCTCGTAGTAAATAACAAAGATTGCGAAGAAGCAGTTAATGCTTTACACATGGAATTTGAATTGTCATAATAAGTGGGACGTTTAATATCCGAATTCCAGTAAACGCGTAGGCATTAGCATACATTAATTTAATAATTCAAGAAAAAAATAAATGCGCTTCAATCTATGAAATTGTTGCAATGAATTCAGGCAAACTATACGTGGTGGGATTGGGACCTGGTCATCATGATCATATGACCTTCCGTGCTAATGAAGTGATCAGTCAGAGTGAAATTATCATTGGCTATGACACATATATTTCACTTATAGAGAAATTGATAGAAGGAAAGGAGGTTTATAGATATGCAATGACGCAGGAGGTAGAAAGGGCAAACCAGGCTATTGAATACGCTGAAAAGGGAAGAATAGTCTCGCTGGTGTCCTCTGGCGATCCCGGTATATATGGGATGATCGGACTTATCTATGAAATATTAGCAGAAAAGGGCTGGAAGAACGGAGAAGGAATTTATCTGGAGTGTGTTCCTGGAGTCTCCTCTTTGAATTCGTGCGCCGCATTAATTGGATCACCCTTAATGACAGATTTTGCTGTGGTGAGCATGAGTGATTTACTAGTGCCTTGGGATATGATTGTAAAGAGGGTCGAGGCCGCAGCATTAGGAGATTATGTCACGGTTATATACAACCCTGCAAGTAAAAAACGAATTCATCAGCTTAGAGATACAAGGGATATTTTCCTAAAATACCGTAACCCTGATACGCCAGTAGCCATAGTAAAGGGGGCATATCGCGACAGCCAGGCAGTAGCCCTTACGACCTTGAATAAAATGCTTGAGCATCAAGATATGCTTGGAATGATAACTACCGTGATAGTGGGAAATTCTTCGACTTTTCATTACAACAATATGATGATTAATCCAAGGGGTTATAGATCCAAGTACGAAATTGTTAAGGAAGTTTCATCTAGTACTTGAAATGAATCGACTTATTATTATGAGTCATTTTCTGATATGTGATTAGTAGAATGATCTAGTACCTCGATTAAAGCACTAATAAGTAGTGCTCTAGGCAAATCCCCAATGCAATTGCTTATTTGAACTATTGAAATAAACTTATCCTGTATTGATATCGAATATAGATCTCAAATAATGGAATTTGAAGTTATCAGAGGTGTTAACTCAGGAATTAATCATATGGGCGCGCCTGCTGTTCTCTCAACTTCAGTATCAACAGATTTACGTTTCGCTCTAGACGCAAACAAAAGGCCAGTTAGTACGACAAAAACTCCTGTTGTCACTCCAAACATGAACAATTCATCAACCATTTTGTTAGTGTAAGGCTTGGTAAAAGATAAAGGTACTGCTAAGCGTGAGTTGAAAACCTCTGATTAAAAAGTTTGGTTTCGGAGAAGCATTTAAGCTCCTATTTTTTTGGAGGAATTCTAAAGACTTAAATTTTCTAGCCATTAACTGGAGCTCGAACTTGAAGTCAGCCACCATTAATACATTTGTATTTGTTTTATTTCTTATCTTATTATACTATAATCTGTTTGTCGCAGCTGGCCCTGGGTTATTGACGTTCGCAACCCCTGACGCAGCCACTACGAAGCACATAAATCATAAATTCGACTCTCCGATTAGAATTATAGGCTACAATCCAACAAAACTAAATTTAGATTCTAAAAAATCTTATGGTTCACAATATCGTGATATTGCATCGGTTAATCCTGATAATTTCAAAAATAGTTCACGGACGACCCATTCTGTACCTAACCAGATTTCTGGCTCCAATACTCTTGAATATACCTCTAGATTTATTTGTGGGGTTATAACTGGCGAAGATGGGCCCTTAAGACCGGGCCGTTATAATACAGATATAAATATATTTAACAGGCAAAACTTTCCAGTATCATTCCTATGGAAAGCAGTCCTTAACGGTGATAGTCTTGAACATAACTACAATATTCAAAATCTAGGACCAGGAAGGTCAACGAGTATTGATTGTACGCAAATTCTTAGTTCAATACCTGATGTAGGTAACTCAACTTCTGAGAAATACTTTGAAGGGGTTGTAACAATCAATGTTAATTTAGATCCATCCATACTATCTGCGATCTCATCAAGCAAGAGTGGTGTTGCAGGAATAATCTCCGGCTCCGAGGCAACTAGTGTTTTAAGTGTAGACGCAATATACACTGTTAATGCACTCAAGGTCTCGAGTAGAGAAATTGTGCTTCAGCTTGTTGAGTATTCGATTAATATTCGCGATAAAAATATTCCTTCAGACATGGTGTCAAAAGTTCTTAGTATGGCCGTACCGATAAAGACTAACGAGACAATTAACCCAGACAAGCAAGTAAGATCAGTCCTAGCTAGAGAATTTTCACTTACACCAACTGAAGCAGCTGGATTAAATATCACGATTCAAGGACTTAGTCTAGGAGTTGGCGCATTGGATGATAATCATGCACTATCGCTGGAACGAATAAATCCTTATCAACCTCCATCATAAGTCTACTTGGGCTAGGAATGTGAGACAATTTCTATCTAAAATTTCAGCTGTTAGAGGTGTTCCAGTTTCATTAGAGATTTATTTATAAATTAAAATGCCTGATTACCGCATTCTAAAGTATCGAATTCAAAATGAAGACTTGTAGCGTTTGTGGGAGGACGAAATTCTTGGCAATAAATTTTCTCCTTTCTGATGTTGTATGTAACGATTGTTATTTCATGAGAAAGGAGTTTGAAAGCTCAAAACATTGAAGTTCAAAGACTTGACTATTTAACAAGGCAATCGATCGATTAACAGTAAAGAATGCAAGGATTAAATACCTACTAAAACCATGGCCTGTCCAGACCTATTGTAGGCAATTAAATTATTTGTTAGATTTTACACCTAATTAGCAACAATTGGTAACTGGGAATGTGTCAATGTCAATAACGCTCCCATGGAGCATGCTAAGGCAATTTTGAATATTGAAATACCATTAGTCCTGCTTATTACCGCATCTATTACAAAACTTGGCAGTTACGCCAATAGACTCTCCGCAATGGATACAATATCTTTTCATGTGATCTTCGACACGCTTGCCTAAACTATGACTAGATAGATTATCGTTGGTAATTGTGCTCTCATTTGGATTAGGCTGCCTTGTGTCTGATTTATTTGGTTCTGTATATTGACCATACATTTCTGTAACTGCGCCGGTGGGCTTAAACGAATCGTCGACATTCGGATTTACTCCCATTATTCGCTCATCATCATTATCACTTACCTCTTCTAGATATAGTAACAACCTAGGACGCTTGTTTGAATCACCTCGATCTGGTACTTGATCACCAAGCCATAACGCAAATTTCTTAAGTGTCATTTCCGGAGTCGAAAAAGTTAATGAATGAGTCGACATATATTCGTCAGTTGCTGATCTCCCATTAAAGACTTTCATCACTCAGTTTAATGCATATATATTATTAATAGTTGTATTTCTCAATCGCTTGCTATAAACTAGTGAATCAGTAAATTTGTGCTCGTAAGTTGAGTCTATATTTTCATTACCCTCTACAATGCTGGGTTTTTAAGCGACCATTATGGCACAAAGCGAATCATGACATAGTCCATTCGAAAAGCTAAATTGGAAAATCGGTGATTCGGGTTTGATAGTAATACTATTTCTAAATTAAGATTGTGACTATTTAAGCAATATATACTCTCAAAGTAATTAAAGAGATATTGTCACTTTTCGAGCTTTATGCATTGGGTTCCAAAACTATACTGTAGTCTGTTCGATTTGTAATATTTATCACTATGATTACCCGGAAACATTCATACACACCTAATAAAATCATTGAGGGTTGCCGCATTTGTTGCAGAATTTTGCTTGTACGGACAAATTATTACCACATTTGAGGCACGTACGCTCAGCTGGTCTTTCTACAGCATTTCTACTAGGTTTCTCGATCGTTATTGTTACAGGTTCAAACTTAGGTTCGGTTACATCAAGTGTGGGGTTGTGAGCTGCTAGTTTAGAGTTCGACATTGACGATGAATCTTCTTTGCCAGAAGGTTGCGAAGAGGATTGTGAGTTTAGTGATAAACTGGAAACATGGTGCTTATTTTCATTGAATATTGCCTTCAACTCCAGTAGGATTTGTGTCGAAAGAAAGTTAATGGCTGTCATAGATTTCATATAGTCTCCGAGTTTGAACAAAAATTCTTTATCGTTGATGCTGCCTTTTCTGTAGAGTTGTGAAGAATCAATCAGATTTTCATACTGGTCCTGTATATCGGCAATCATCTTTTTTAGTTTATCAGCTCGATTTGAAATCCCCTCCCGTCCTTGCATGACTTATACCACTAATTAGGGTGTTGAATGTGTCGTCCTAATAAAAGTTTGAAAGTTGTAGACAGCGACAAGTCGATAGTAAGATAAAGATGATTCGAACGTGGATCTAGTCATATGGTATTCTTAGTTGAGCGTGCAAATTACATCAATTAACGTTGCAGGCAACTCAGGAAAATCCCTCGACCGAAATCTCCACCAGACTTATGAAACACAGTCGATGCCATTTGGTAGCTACATCTCCTCAGTCACTTTAGAAGAGAAAAAGAATTCTGAAGGTTCAAATTTGTTGATTGAGTTGCGCAGCGTAACGCAGCGTTACATATGATGAACTAAAATTTTATGCGATGCTATTCGAACTAGTTCTAGATCTTAGCCAGACAAGGAAAGTGTTTTGGATTCATTTGAGTAATATTTTCTTGCACCTACGAAGACCTTGTAATAACACGTGTTGATATCTTCAGCAGATAGTTTGCCGTTTTTATTTGCTGCTTTGGTTGTGCAATTAAAATAATTCTTGAGGGCTAGTGCTGGAACTGCTATTGAGACAGCTACCATCAGAATTGCAAATACTCCTAAGATGATGACTATTGTTGACCTCTGTATTTCCAAGTGCATTGATACCCAGCAACTTATAAAATATATATGCACTTTGTGGATATTTTAGATTAGTATTCTATAAGAGAATCTGTCTGAGATTTTTGATAGTTGATAGTACCCAATTACAATAATACAGTATCTTCAAATAACTAGTGTTATAATTAATACGATACTGCAGGTGACAAAGGGCGGTCGAACATGTTGTATCAACGAAAACTTTCAAAATGTATCTTAGACAAGATGTAAATCTAGTAGAAAAATTCATGGGCTCTTCCTGAGAGCGAAAAAATTCCTGTTGACTAACTGATATCCCCAGTATCAAATGACTTTTATATGCAATTATTTAATTTTTTATGAGATGTGTTAGGGAGGGATGGTCTAGATTGGTTAGGATACCTGCCTTACACGCAGGTGGTCATGGGTTCAAATCCCATTCCCTCCAATCTAAATTGATGTTCACATTATCTGTTATAATGTCGACAAGCATGAGAATAATTGAGAATGATCTATAAAATCCCCATCTAAAAAGTATGATTAATTAATATGTCTAAGTGCTAAGTTAACGGGTTTTCAGTCTATAATAAAATTTCCATATCTACAAAAAACGATTTGCGAATTAATTGCCGACACTGCGATAAATTGATTTGCGATTCCACTCAATATTATGAATATAAACTGCATTAATTGCTTTCGACACTAGAAGTATCAGAAGGTATGTTCGTAGCCTTGGGACTTACATTTTAGAATTATCAATATGCCTTTTATAGCATTCTAATAGAGTTTAAAGCCAGAGAATTTTTAACATCAGTAATTTCTTTTTAGTTTATGATGGATTTAAATCCGGTAAGAGAAAATTTGACATTGCTAAAATGGGATTCGTATGTCGCCAACATTGTTAGTAATTATTGAATAGATCTGATGTATGATAATATGTTATAGTCTTTGGTATCTATAGGATAAAAATTTGCCGAAATGAACTTCTGCCTCTGCAATGACTCTAATATTGGCCGCGTATTATTAGGTAAAAAAATCAGGAAAAAGATTACAGCACTAATTTCCTTAAATCAAATATAATTACTCCTGATAAATGTTATTGAAGTACTACGATTCAATCCCAACAATCTCGAGGCATTGCAAAGTTATATGTGAGCGAGCTATTTTTGCGTTTGTTTCTAGCTGTTTGTGGTACTGTGTTATCGGTTCTAATATTCGTATCCATCATGATCGGTCAAGCTAACGCCTCGTCTTTACAGATTGATGTGGTTGATTATAATGACAACAACCAATTCCGCATTGATAGTGGTAATATACTTGCGGTCTATCATACGACTGCCCAAACGCAATTCGACAAAAGTCTTCCTAGTACATCTATTGGGTATTCACCGCTGCGAGACGTTAATGGTGGAATAAATATAGATTCATCTTCGGATTCGCAACAGTCAATTCCTGATACAGATCATAATCACAAGAATGATGGAAAGAAAAATAATAACAACGGAATAGGCATCGGAAATGGCGATACTCCATTTACCTTACCGTTCCCATGATTGTAATAAAAAGTTAGGATATAAAATATGCCACAAAATGTTCTGAATAATATTGGCCCCTGTCATATTTAATCATTAAAACATGGACTGCAGGACAAAATGAAACACTAATCACTAAAAATAGCATTACCTTGTGAATCAGATGATTGTGCTAATCATGTACGTTCATGTATTTAGTAACTGGTTGTATATCCTTTACTGAATATTTTTGGTGATGGTTTCGATGATAGAGAGAGCATACGACATAATACTTTTTTGTCCAGGATACTTGTGATTCTAGATAAGTACATATAAGGAAATTGGGATAATGTATTCATCGGACTGTCGAATGGCTTACGAAAATGTCATCTTGATTTTGGTGGCAGTGGGGTTGATATTTTTTGGATCCAAAAAGTTGCCTGAACTATTCAAGTCATTAGGAAGAGCCCAGGTAGAATATGAAAAAGCAAAAATAGAATCGAAGAATGAGCTTTCAAGAACTGGGTTGGCAATGAATCAACCAGAACTAAGAAAGGAAAATGAGAGCGACTTATCGAGGGAAAAACTTGAAGAAATGGCCTCCAAGTTGGGTATTGATGAAAATTCGAACATTAGTGACGTAGAATTGAAGGAAAAAATTTTAGAACGCATAAGGCATGGGACATGAATTGTTCAACAAGACAAAGATCTTGGCTTTAATCTGACGGTATTGTATACTAAAGTCAAATAATGAACTGACCATTTTGGTTTCCAACTATTCAATTACAAGAGATTTAGTTTAAAGTTTTTGAGTAGTGAAAATTAGATGAGGTTCAAATGTGACAAATGGATCGGCAGGTTGAACTGGGAAATTCACAGCTTAGCGAGCGTCGTCTATGATTCAGATTTTTGTTTTAGGCAGGACATCTATGATAGTATTCTTCAAACCAGCTAGGCACGTCTGAGCAAAAGTTGGGTAAGTCGTGTTTCGATCTAGAGAACGAAGATCAATGTGTTCCTTGTACGTGGAACACTTCGTTAACATCTGCGAAAGATATATCGGGTGTCGGACCGCCCCCGATCACATATATATTATTTCCCATTGCAATTGCGGCTAAGCCATGTCGAGCAGTAGGCATGGGTGTTTCTTCAGTCCATGTTCTGATCTGTGGATTGTACATTTCGTTGTTATTGAACGTCTTATCTGGCGCTTCTCCTCCAAATATATATACATTTCCATTCACCACCGCTGCAGCAATACCACCACGTTTTGTAGGCATAGGAGGCAATTCCGTCCATGTATTAGATTTTGGATCATAGACTTCGTTATTGTTTAAATTTGAAGACTTGCCTGTAGGTCTACCTCCAATTGCGTATAGTTTGCCATCTATCACTGCTGATGCGAGGTGTTGTCTTGCAGTTGGCATTGGCGCCTTTTCCGTCCACATGTTCGTCTTGGGATCGTACGCTTCATTTGTATTCAAAGGCTTATTTGATGTTCCTCCGACTGCGTACAATATACCGTCAACGAATTGAGCTGTTAATGCCGCTCTCGCGGTAGGCATATCTTTACCTTCAAGCCACTTATCAGTCACAGGATCGTAAACAAAGAATTTATTTGAAGGCACCTTGTTATCCAAAAAACCTCCAACTAAATAGATCTTATTGTTATAAGTAGCTGCCGCAGCATGGTTTAGATTTACCGGTACTGGAGAAGCATTAGACCACGAATTGCTTTTTGTATCATAAACTTCCACACTATTCTTATTTCTTTTTCCAGTCTCACCATAGCCAGCAATAATGTAAATTTTATCACCAATTGCCGCATACGCAGATTCCATTTTCGAGACTGGATTTGGCTTTGCGGTTTCCCAGGAAGTTTCATTAGCTAGATTAGGTGTTGGCTGCTGCTGGGCATATGTGTAACGGGCCATAGAGAGTGGATTGCTTAGAGTGAAAGTAGCTAACAGAATTATGACTATCATAGGAGTTAATTTTCCTCTCCAAATGCGATTGATTGAATATCGTATAGTGGTTAGGATTGTAGAATCAATCTCATTAAAATCACTATCATTTGTATTGTCGGCTTTCATCGTACGTCAACCGTGAGCTAATATGCCTTTTAAGGTTTATAGTTCATGACTCGAACTGCCTGTCGTCAAGTTATTAGTTCTGCTTACTTCAACGTTATGTTTAACACGCTGCCAGAAAAGATTTCATGACTAAATACTTTAACGGTAAGATAGTAACTTGGTTCATATGCAAATCCAGATAAATTACATCAAATTACCAGCCATAGACACTAAAACTACTTAACCAATGTTTAGTTACTTTGTTAATAGAATTTCATCCAGCTTCAATGAAAAGTACGGCGCGTTTGAAGGACAGTGTAAATTATTTCAAGCACCTACATAATAATAAAATTGACAAGCAAATGAACATTAAAGATGACAAATATCTAGTTTCGAACCCCACATCATTACCCCGTTGAGGGTCAGACAAAGATGAGTAAGAACTCAATTTTTCGCTAGTTATGTGTCAACATAGAGCGCGATATCTTGATAACTTGGAAATTGGATCGACTCTCTATTATTGGCTACTAGAGTAGGCAAAAAAGTGAGTTTTTCAATAGACTTCCTCTTGGACCGAATAGTATTAAATGTATCAGGATATGATTAAGAAAAATCCAATCGATCTGATTTGTTAATTGAATTTGGTTGGTTTTGCACAAGACCATCTCATACAATATATGTTTATTCACTCAGAACTAGTGGTAGCATCGGCATCTTTCTTGATAACTCGGAAGAATTTCACACCGTCTTGTAAATTTTCATCCCAAATAAGATCGTCAGTGTCTTTCAACTCCAAGTAGTCTTTTACAAAAGCCGGTATCCCATCCTTAATTTTTGATATCCTCACCATATATCGAAATGAATAGGAATAGATAAAAACTTATGGCAAATGCTATGCTAATCAATAAAATCCTAAGTTCACCATTCAGTTTTGACCGCGTGTTGTCTTTGGTAGCCTATAAGCGGATTTTCAATAATTGTGCTCATTGCAACCAAGTGGTTATCTGAGGCAGCTTGTCACAAATTGATCCTCAATTTAAACAATTTGGAATTCATCTGTAATGGATAAACTGTTAAATTTCTACTCGACCATGATCTATGTTCACATTCAGAACTAATGATCTATGATTCCATTTGTATTATGTAAAGCGTTCAAGAAAGTAAAGGAATTGTGAATCACTACGATTGGAATTGAATTTATGGTGGGGGTTATGAATCCTCGGTTTAATGTCCTTATATTCTTAGACTACCTTATATGCCAGTATTGACTTAGTTTGATACCGTTTCAGATAATATGTCTGGATGTAGATGGAGAGCCATAATGGTGATTCTGGCGATTGGTATATTTGAACAAGATTTTCACCACCGAGTCGAGCAATAGTAATATCATTAATGACTTTGTTACTACGATATAGCAAAGAGAAAATTGTGAAGTTAGTAATCATTACTCCTTAATTGATAAACGGAATGCAATATTGGAAATTTGGACTTATAACAGTACATTTATTCAATTGCAAGGATTGGATTTCTGAGGCATGAATATCGAAATCCAGATAGTGATTTGGAAATGAAGATCAACAATATTTTCACTGATCAATGTATACTTATTGAACATATAAAAAAAATGGTAAGATTGTTTAGCTATAATTGAGTACAACTAATGTCTGAACTAAATCTAAGGTAATGAGTTACTCAAATCTAATAAAGTATGTATTTGACTTTTTAGTGAAGATAAATTGCCGGATTGTAACAGGAAAATATCATTCGTAGGTTTGTCGATCGCGTTAGTACTAATGATAATCAGCAGTGCACATGATTATCAAGTGAAGTCAAAAACTGTTAGCATAAGCTGTTCAAATGACAAACCATGTGAAAGAACAGTGTGTGAAAGTAGTAAGGCGTGTAGCACGACAATAGGGGAGTCATTCGAAAGCAGATCTTCTTCCAATACAAATTCTACAACACAAGATCATCAGTCTAATAGATAGTTATACTCTAAATTTATTTAAAATTATGTCATATGATATCGGGTATTTATAGCTAAATTTATCAACTTTTCAGAAAGGAAGGGTTGACCATGCTAATTGTAATCGCCGCGATGTCATAAAGTTTTCAAATGTAATTTGTGCTAAGACATAAATGCAGAATTACGATGCGTTAATACTTGTTTTGATACATTAACCAATCTTTGTTTTGTTATATTAGGGCTAACCAATAAACCAACTCGCAAACTATATGATAGTAGCCTCAGATCAAATAAGCTAAAATAAGAAACGGCTGCTAATAATGACGTTTGTTCAATCGTAATACAAAATCAGAGTGGAATCTGGAATATGATGACTCACTTTATAAGGTGTATGATTCAGCAAAACGTCTTGCAGGTTATTTTTTCCCTGACTATGATAGTTTGGACGCAGAAGTACGACACAATCCAAAATATAAAGTACAAGATGCGAATTTAAATGACCCTAGCTCGATTACATTACTACATAAGATCCATGCAGTGCTTCATGGCGGTAGCCTTCTACTCCCGATGCTTAAGCTTAATTTGTTAGACAACCAGAACGGCATTACAGTAGACAATGTAGTTACCGCACTTCACAGTAATCTAAGAACTGCCGAAATATGGAAAGACTGGTTATCAGTGAATGGTATCACTTTGGGAATAGTGGCCAGTTCGGTATATACTGCAAGAGAAGACAGAAATATGCTTTCAATACTTTTAATCATAAACGAACAAATCATCCTAGGTGAAAAAGAGGTCCTTGAATCGCTTGGGCCAATATTGGACAAATTACATAACGACGGACTTCTCTGAAGCGATCTAGCTTTGAATTAACATAATAACAGATCACTTAATAAATCGAATTGATAATAAACATATATGAAATTCGTGTTACTTTATATCAATTTTGGTTGTCTGATGTGCTACTGAATTAATTCGGACGTAAATCGTCATTATCGACTTTAGGTGTAGTGTAGTTTTTCAAAGTAGAAAAAATTTAAGTGTAGCTCATATTACTCGACTTGAGAGAAAAGATCTTTGAATTAAATTCATATCTGTATTAGTCTACTTCTATTGAAGTACACACCGACAAATCTTTCTATATTAACGTTCAAAATTTTTGCTTAAACCTTTTCGGTTTGTTCAAACGTTATGTCAAGGAATAAGCTGCTGACAATATCAATAATTATATACTACAGCCGCGAACTAGATGTATGTTAGTTCTTTACTCAAAGTCTCAATATCAAGGGTTATTATCTAAACTAACCTTTACAAAATTAGAACGTATTAGCAATGTTTGAGAAATCGAATTTGTTAGTCAACACCTTTATCCAAACCTGGGTCAGGGAGTCGTGGTAATATTGATAAGGAATGACAATATGTTTGGTCCGGTTGGTGATTCGAGGTCTGACATAATCAGAAACACGTTCTTTCAGATAGATCGCGATAGGAAGGGTACCCTTAGTGCGATTGACACAATTGGAGCTAATTCAGCTGAGAACATATCTTACGAAGATCATAATTCTATAAAATCTAATTTATCCGCTATTCGTGTAGGGCTTCAGACAAAGAAGATCCTTATCGTGGACGATAATCCTGATATCGTTTTCACACTTCGATCCGTATTTGAGGAATATCCCGAAAGGTTCCAGATTTCCACTTATACTAATCCAATGGAAGTGCTCAGTACATTTCAGACTGATTATTATGATCTTGCATTAATTGATATCAATATGCCAATATTGAATGGATTTCAACTTTGCGAGAAATTGGTCGATTTGGATGCTAACCTTCGGGTATGCTTCATGTCCGGGGGCGAAATGAATCAAGATGCTATTCGAGAAATTTATCCTAAGATTAGTATCGGATGTTTCATAAAGAAACCGATTGGAGCAGGCGAACTAATCGAGAGAGTGATTTCTCAATTGGACTGAGAACTGAGATTAAGCTGTTGTGAAACCTTTCTCTTGAGATTGCAGATAGTTCAGTTGAATTGAAAGTATATTTTTTACCTTTCTTATCAATACACTATTTTCAACTGGGATTTTTATGAAACAGTCTTCTGTAGTTATTTCTGGAAATGATGCTGCTTTTTTAAATTGCTCATAATTAATTTCTCCGGCAGTTAAGAAACATACCTTTACTTTAATGTCAAGTGATCTGAGCCTTTCGTAGAGTTCGAATCCATTTAAATCTGGCAGGAGGATGTCAATTATCAACAAGTCGTAAAGATCTCTTTCAAAATTGTTAATGGCTATATGGGGATTTGTAAATACTTTAACATTGTAACCTTCGCCAGATAATAGCATCTCAAATAGAAGATTTATGTCGTCCTCATCGTTGACAATCATGATATTCTGACCCCTGAGCGAATTATTGCTCTTGATCATTTCTATGATTCCTCATATTTCTCCATTCGGGCGTAGTTCATAATCTCGAAAATGGAATGTGGAATTTTTAGGTTCCACTAGTCAGAGACCTCCATTTGAAGAATCTATCTATTACTAAGTCTTTGGAAGAATAAAATATACCGCATGAATTGTTGGTTAAAAGATATTTTGAGATTAGCTTGAATGGAATTCTCTCCATATAATACGATAATATGTACTTACCCAATTACATTAGTTAGTAATATTTGTGATTTTTCAGCAAGAGCGCTGATTGTGTTCACATAAAAGAGTAGCGTTGTAATTTCCTTGATGCAGATCAGACCCTCCAACTCACTTTGTGCGTTGGAGTAACCACCACAATAGGTGCTTCTCTTTCCTTCCAAGGCTCTTTTCTTACCCATTCGAATCTTTCATAGAATTTTTTATATAAGCGTTTAAATTCTGGACCTTCTTCTAGTATTTTAGTATTTCCATCAATAACAACAGCCTTATTGTCAATTGACGACTGATACGTATCTACAACTAAGGCAACTTTATTGTTCTTGACAATGTTTCGATACTTCTTTGTTTGATAATCAGTAGCAAAAGCGAATTTTCCATCTTCAAATATATAGGAAACAGGCGCAACATGTGGTATATTTTTATTCGATGTAGATAATCTACAAATCTCGTGGTCAGCAAGAAATTTGGCTTCTAAATCGGTGAACTTTATGATAGATTTGGGACTTGTGTTAATTGCATTTCCGTCAATGATATCGCTCATATTACAACTGAAAGATGCGATAAGTGTATATTATATTTGTGTTTTTTAGACAGTTGTAATAGGTCTTCTGGGGCGTATAGGACCTTGCGATTGATAATTGTGGTCATTTTATGTCTAATTTGATAGGTTATTGTAAATCTTAGGTAGAGACACATCATATCTGTAGTTTATATTCATATGGCCATCGTCAAATTCTTCATATGAGTGACCAATCCTTAATTTTTCTAATTTAGCATGCAAAATTCTTGCTCCCCAAATCAAATTAAATTCGTCAGTTGTCCCACAATCGATGTGAATAAATTTAAGCTTCCTTAGATTTGCTCGATATTTTTGGACTAACCTTGTTGGATCCCACATTTTCCATCGTTTCCACACAAATTCATTTATTTCCCCAGTCTGATAATCAAATGGAAGATCTATTCCTAGTTGTTTTTCTCTAGGGTTTGGTGAGTAGTGTGCAGCCATAGCCAGAACGTTTAATGGAGCCGCATCGATCTTCTGATGCTTATTTTGTTTTTTTAAGAATTTCTCTAACCATAGTTTTGGCCCTCCGGCCTTTCTAAATGAATCGAGAGCTTTTGGAAAATCAGGAAGATAGCAGTATTCAAATGCGGCATCACCTGAATGATCAGCAAATCCAGAAAATATCATAGGGTTGCGAGTAGCTAGGGTGAACGAGCCGTACCCGCCTGATGATTTACCCCAAACTGCTCGAGATGATACATTATATTTTTCGTCAATTAACGGGATTATCTCTTGTATGATATAATCTTCGTACCTGCCCGTCGCTATTGAATTGATATATTGATTCCCCCCATATTTTGTGAAGCAATCGACAAGAACCAATAGAAGTGGCCCACATTTTTTGCTTGAAATGAGCCGATTCATCTTGCTTTCTAAGTTTTCACTTAAAGGGTCGAAGTTCAAAAATGATCTACCTTGACCGCCAAAGCCTGCCAAGCCGAAGGCAGCAACATAACCCTTAGAATTGCTATGGATATATCCTGGCGGAACATAGACTATCACGTCTCTTTCAATTGAATCGCCAAGGGGATTTGATTTAAGGACTTTACTCTCAAATCTATGAATCGTTATAGTTCCCTTCTGCATTTGAGATTTAATACAGCCTAATCCATCTATTAATTTGTGCTTTTCTAGGGTTTCAGTTCATAGAACTTGAGATTTATGTGTTGAAATGGAATTATATCTATCTGCAACTGGTTAGAAGTATCTAGTACAAGTCTAAGAATGATTCTTGAAATTTGCATAATTTGAGCACAAGAACCAAATCAGAGGCTTACCGAGTACGAGAGTCTTCAATCTTTCAGACTTGAAGAATCATTTTTAATTTGACCTTGAGATAGCCACCAGACCTGCTGTTGGAATAAATGCTGTTATTCTATAAATCGCATCTGCATTTGTGATTCGTTCATTGTGCAAACCTTAGGGATTGCCGATTCCACAAGTGAATCACCTTAAATTAAAGTCTGTACCTTCATAGGGATGAAATTCTAATGCGGTAAATTGACTCAGAAACTGTTAAATCTCGATCGAACTTCCATAAACACTTCGTAATCGTTCATAAATACCAGCGCAATCAGGAGAATCGAATTCGATTAATTTGTCACATATTTCGCGCTTTAGGGCTTTCTTAGTGTCGATAATATTCTTACCGCACATGGCACATTTCGTTATTTCATTATCCATTGTAACTTACCGAAGATGGTTCATGTTTTGCGATTTCCATCATGAACTGTGACAATAAAACAATAAGGACTAATATAATATTAATACATACGCTAAATTCTTCTCTATTTTAATACTATATTCACATTATTTTCGTTACAAAATCCTAAAGCTGACTGTGAAAATACTAACTTATTGCGCTATTGAATATTGTAATGTATTGGTCGAATGCAGTTAATTGACAGATAAGGTAAAATAAGTTGGAAATAATTCTGATTTTTAGTATTGCTGCTCCTGTAATACAATTTTTTCTCAAAGACCGTGATTATCAATACGTTCGGGAAATTATATCTATCTTTCGAGTCACAATTTAAATATCTATCCTGCGAAGATAGAAAAGTAGAAATCTTCCTACAAAGCTCATAGATTGATATAATGCCAATTACAGATCCCACAAAAAAACAGATTGCGCAGCAGCGTCGACTCTTCTTTAAAATTTGCTTCAAATGCGGAGGAAGAAACCCGATTTCAGCTGCAAGATGTAGGAAGTGTCGAGGAACACATTTAAGGTTAAAGAATAGGTCGTTAGGTGCAAAGAAATAATCAAGAATTAGAGTATATTCATTTGACAGTTATTTGGTCGGACATGGTTCAGAAATCTAGAGAACTGACGGGGTGGTAGAATGACTATAGGGATACCATTGTTGCATGTCGCCAAATGCACCGCAAAAGGAGTTCAATCAGATTGAAAAACTTAATATCCTTCCGAAATGAATGCATAAGGTTAGAGCGTCTAGAGTTTTAATAATGAAGTATCCAAAAATAGTATTAACAGCGGACAGAACCTTAATGTCCCCATATCGAGGAATATCTTTAGCATCATTTTTTGGATGTGCACCTGCGTTGGATATAAATAGAGATCATGGTACTTTCTGGTACAAGGTTTTAGGTCATCAAGTTACGCCCAGATTACTTTTCGATTTTATATGCAATCCTATAGATCATAAGAATGGAGTAGCTTCCTATGCACCATATGGTTTGAGAAAGGTTGAGGCGGCTCTTATAAGGGATGGGTACAGACCAGAAGATGTAGTAGTAGCTCATCCTGAACATATCGAGAAATTCATAGGACCCGGAACTGAGGTTGTAGGAACATACGAAATGGATCCACTCGGCATGGGCCCGGTAACTATGACATTTACGTACGGAAGAAAACACATGTCGTATGATGAGTTCTATTGTAGGGATCTTCATCTGAGAATTAAGGCTGCGAAGGAGAGAACTGGTAGCAAGGCAAAAGTAGTCGCTGGTGCATCTGGCACTTGGCAGTATAATTACGATCCAGCTAAGATAGAAGAATATGGTATTTACGGCATAGTAGAAGGTGATATGGGTGGAATAGGGCCCGAGCTAGATGGTCCAGGAGGAAGCTTTTTTGACGCAATCATTAATGGGGATTTGGAGAATTCGAATCCATTTAAGAAATCGAAATTTAAGGTTGAAATAAAAGAGTTCTCACGGAGTGACGGTACGAAACAGTATGGTCGATTTATCCATTACAATGATGAGCCGAACATGGATGAAATACCTACTATAATAAATCCAAGTATGCATGGTATGGTCGAAGTGATGAGGGGTTGCGGAAGAGGGTGCAAGTTCTGCGATGTAACACTAAGACCACTCCGATATTATCCTGTAGAAAAAGTCCAAAAGGAAATTGAAATTAACATGAAGTACGGAGGCGTCAAGAGTGCTTGGATTCAGAGCGATGATATATTTGTTTATGGACTCAATCCAAGGACGACAAAAAATATGCAACCAAATCGAGAGGCACTTGAGGACCTGTTTCGAGGAATTATGGACACTGGCATTGAACATACGAATCCCACACATGGAACTTTAGCTGGGGCAATAGCGGATGAAAAATTGGTCCCAAATCTTTCGAAGATAATTAGGGCTGGACCAGACAATCATATTGGGATTCAGTGTGGTTTTGAAACTGGAAGTATCAGGCTTATTGGCAAGTATGCAGACAGAAAATTAGCACCGTTCAGGCCCGAAGAATGGCACTGGGTCGTAAAAACAGGAATTAAAACCTTTAACGAGAACTATTGGGTCCCAGCGTTTACTCTTATAATGGGCTTGGATAATGATGAGAATGCAGAGGACAGTTGGGAGACTATACGTCTGATTCATGAACTAGAAGTGGAACAACCAGAGTCAAAATTTACGGTAACACCCTTGACATTTGTGCCCATTGGACTCCTTGAAAAATCTGAATTCTTCGATATAGGTAACACTATGGACCCTGGAAAGCTAGGCGTCATGTATAAGACTTGGCAGCATAATTTCAAGTATGGAATTCAGAGATTCATGCGTAAAATTGGAAGGCAAAATCCTGTAAAGAATATGTTTTTTGCTGGTTTGGCTAGGAGCTTGGGCGGAGTTCCACTGACTGCAATGGAAAGATTTGCAAGAAGATTGGGTCCAGATCATGAAAAAGCAATTGAAAAGATCAAAGTATCCTATTGGTGAGAGACTTGCACCTGACTTTCGCTTTTTTGTAGCGAATCATCCTGTAATTTGATAACTGCAAGATATGTTTATATTCTACTAGGGAAAACTGGACCTGCGTGAAGTGAATTGACAATAGGAATTTTTGAACCTTCGATGTTCATGGCAATTTTTCCCTACTTCTTCATAGGTATGTTTCCAGCATTTGGTTTGATAATAGTTACAAAATTACTAATAAGAGATAAATATGGAAAGAAACCAATCCTTCGGAAGAAAACTGAACACAACTGACAAAAAGGTTTAGAACTTTTGGATTTTATATATGCAAAGATGACTCAATGATGAACAACTGATTTGATACTTCGGGTCAGCTATGGTACTAGACTCATTGAAATAAGTCTTTTCCAAGATCTATTCTCGAATACTTTGGGGTCGTGCCCTTTCATATTAACTTTCATCGATGCTCGCTTAGTCAAGTAGAGTGAAAACGAAGCTATTGATCGCCAAAATCTATCGTGACGAGCTGAGAGGAATGAATTAAGTGCCCATCGAACAGCCTTATGTGCTCTAGGGTAGTGTGTCAAAGAGTAATCGAGTAGGGATTCCCTTGAGCTGGCCAAAACATATCTCGCATGTTCATAAAGTTCAGCTTTTGTTGCATATTGTGCTAGATCAATTTTGAATCTACCTTTGCGCATTCCAGTCAAAATTGAATCGATATCGTTATCTGATTCGATAGTGTTAACGCATCTACCCAGAGTAGAGGAAACGTGAGAATCGCTGCCTGATATGGTTTTCATTTGATTATCCTTCGAGAATTTTTCTGCCACAATGTTCGAAAAAATGTCGATATTGTTACTGTTGAACGATTCCATCAAATCACACATACTTGCTTTGTTTCGAATACCGTTTGAAACTGCAAACGGGTGAGCAGCACATGAGATGGCGGATTGTGATCGAATTGCATCCAATGTTTCTTCGAGGCTCATTCCACTCCTTATTTCCTCCGTAATGCCATATGCTAATACATGTCCAAGGTTATTCAATGTAATTTCTTGAGCTGGATAAACGTTGATTGTTCTATATTTTTCGTGATTCTCCTGATACTCGAGCATTTGCCTGTAACCGTCAAGCGTATTATGATTAGTTATGAACAAAACATCTAATTCTTGGACAAAAGCCCGCTCAAACTGCTCTTGAATACTGACCCCACAGTCAAAAGGAATTCTGTCAGAATTATTTCTATAATTGGAATATATGTTGTGACAATGAAGTTCTGCCTTTAATATATCGGCCGTAGCTAATAACCTAAAAAAAGAGCGAGAGCCGCCAAATATATATATATCTGACAAATTTTGTTCTGGAAGGATTCACTGACAGATCTAGATCATCACTGGTTGATGCTATGAATCCAGCGAGTAATACGACTTGTCTTAAAAATCTCACTCTCGTGTGATTCTATTAAAATGTTATCTCCTGCACATCGGGTAAGATTTCTAGATTAATTAGAAACAGTTTTGTTAGTGTAACCACTAAGTTAAATCATCTTGGTCCCGCTTTTTGACTTTTTGAAAAAGAAAAATAAGGTTAAAATTGAAGAACCATCACAAACTTCGAGTTTTAACGATACTACGTCTGATCACAATGATGATTTAGCCGTCAATCGACCTGCTTCCAAGTTAGATAAACCATCGACTCAACAAAGTAAAGTGAGCGAAATCAGAAAGCAGATATCAATATCAGAAGCAATGGTAATACTGCATACAAGGGATGAGTTCAAAATCAACGAATTGGTATCAGAACTAGCACCAATAAGATCCTCAGTTGAAAAGGTTCTGAGAAGTACTGAAAAAATAGCGGATGACCTTGAAAAAGATAACATTAAGGTAGAGGAACCACGTTTTGAATCAATTGTCGAAAATTCGAGAAAAACGATAATTATGTCGTTGAGGAAGGAGTCATCATCTGTAATTAGTACCATCACAACATTAGACGATGTCATAAAATTTGAAGCCAGATTGGAATCAATTGTCAATAGATTTAGTGCTCTTAGTGGTTCTCATAGTAGAGTTCTAAATGCGTTTGTAAAAAAATATGCTTCAAAGCTACAAAGTGAATCTAATGCCATATCCAATTTGTCCAGAAAATGCAAAGCAAGAGTGACAGATTATCAAACGTTCAAGCAATCAATTAACAGCACAGAAGAATTGCTTAATTCTCTCTCAGAACATACTAATTCAATCAAAGTTGGTCGCGACACGATTGTCAGAATTGAGTCAGAAATTAGGCATTTGCAAAATAAACTCGATACAAAAGCAAATGAATTAAGCCAACTACAAGAAAGTAAAGAGTATTCTGAAATCTCTGCTCTTGAAAATGAGATTATAGGACTGGAAACGGAGGAGAATGATATTTGTCAGCAAACAGTAGATTTATTCGGACATATTAACAGGGCCATAACTAAATACTCTTACGGCATTCCTGCGAAAAAGGATCTGTCCATGAAGCTCCAAATAATGGCAACCGAACCATGGAAGATCTATTATAAAGATAATCAATTTGATCAAGTCTTGTTCAAGCATCTGATAAATTCTCGTGATCGCCGC
>JARBAU010000091.1 GCA_029237525.1 Nitrososphaerales archaeon
GTATACTAGAGAGAATACATAAAATGGACCTAAAAGATACCGCAGTAGGGTTGTTAGGAATCGATGCAATGGAATCACTTCTAAAGCTTAGAATGCTAGTGATTCTAGCATCTTAATCTCTTTGACTGTAAATTAAATATCAAATGCATTTTTAGAACTTTATCATGAAAATAACAATTCCTCAGATTATAGTTTTGGTATTTCATCAGACAAGTCTTGGTAGCTAGATATAAAAAAAATCATAATAGGACTAGTCCATTCGCATAACGTAGTTCATATGAGAAATAGGAATAATAATAGACATAACTTAAATGAGTCCCCTGATCCATGGGCTCAAATAATTGTCGAAATTATAAGTAAACTAGTAGGCGCTAAAACTTCTACCATAATCAAGTTTGAGAATCTCGAAATTGAAAGTCCGCGGGTAAAGGATCCCAATAACGAAGATTTGGGTAGTGTAACATTAAATATTAATGGAAAAATACGATTGACAACAACCGACTTTATCGAAGAATGATGTCTAGTGAAAAAAGTGTTTTCTATTCAAATATTAATTATGTCACGGCATAATCTATGGTGTTATGATAGTTTTAGCAATGAAATAGTAATAATAATACAGATACCATAGTATGTATAGATCATGGATCAGAGTGGGGACAATAATAACAAGACTCAGAGAGTACCCGAGTTGCTTGCTAAATCGCTTAAACAAGTAAAAGCAGGTGCAATTGATATTGAAATGGAGGGGCAATCCGCACTTAGGATTGAGGTTAATAAACTCAAGGAAACAGTCAGTATTGATTTTATCCACCCAAAGGTTCTTCGCCTCGCAGAGCCGAAAAACAAGAGAAGGTTAGGTTTATTCGAGAAGTTAAAAACAGCAAAGGAATTTTCTCAAAGTCTTGCGGATAATAGTTTAACGCTAGTATTTCTCAGAAAGGGGAAAGAGGCAATAACATTAGGTAGAGAAGCCGATCCTAAGCTTTCCAAACTGATAACAGGAAGCGATGATATACAAATAGATAGCGTAAGAGAATCCATTAAACTAGGCCGTGATCTGAAATAGCAAAAAGAATAACCAGATCATAACTAATTTATTTGTACATTAGTCTCAATAATAGCAATCAAAAACCAACAATATAACAAGACTAACTTTTTTCCGTCCCAGTAGCAGTTAAGAATTAGTTAAGATTAGTTAAGAAGTAGAAGTTGAACAATGATTGACGAAAAAATATAGTACTAGATGCTATATGCTTCCCTATTGTCTTTCAGTCAAAGTTGTCAAAGTTGTCAATGAAAGATTATTCATTCATATTCATTGGTGTGCATTTAATGAAAAGGCAGTTGGGATATCCTCCCGCCTAGGTCTGGGCTCAAGCGAACACATTAACTCTAGAATATATCTTCTCTCAGATTAAGACTAAGGATTAATTGTAAACTCAAATGGTTTTGTAAAGGTAGCCGCGTGACCATTCTCTGATTGATAGTTGAGAATTGCAGTTGCCTTAGTTTGTCCTTGGGCAAATGCTTGATAGATTGTTCCGGAACTTGGACCAGCTATTGTAACTTGATCACCTGGTTTTAGATGGAATGGAGGAGACGATGTAGTGCAACCTTGGGTATATCTTATGACTACATTATTGAGGAATTTTGCAGATAAAGGTGAATCACAAACGCCAGCACTGAATGTTAGTGTGCCGGGGGATTTGTTGACTACAGTTGCCCCTACTTCAAATTTACTCGGAACTTTTAGTTTTGAAGGGGATGTATGAATATTTATCAGGTCAACTTCCTTTGAGGAGTTCTCATTTGCTTTGCTTGCTGTAGAGTTAATAGCTGATTGAGAAAATGCATACTGGATTTGGCTCAGGGACATGGCTAGAACACTAAATAAAAGTAATCCGGATATTGTTATCGAAACCACGCATAATTGAGTTAATTTGATTCTTGGTTGCACGACGATCTATTGTTGTAGCATATATTTGAGCATATCTCTAATAATGCTAATGTTCTTTCGGTAAATTTCGGAAAATGAAGGAGGGGGACGGACTGATTAACGCTATACAGGCTATTGACCGAAAGGTGGTAGTAACAAGTTTTGTGCTACTGCATTGGACCAAGATGCTAGAGGACTGAGATCACCAGCAGGCTCTTGTGTCACCACAATGTCTGTATAAGTCGTGGGATTATTCATAACTTCATGAAATCTCAGTATTCCAGAGTTCAGTATTTTACCCATGCTTAGAGCATAGTCTGAACCCTTTGAAAAGTCATCCACAAGCCAAGCCTCAAAGACTTTGCCGGGTTGAGGAACATAATTTGTGGTTATCCCAACATCAACCATATTACCGTTAGTACAAACGTCCGCTAGGCCGAATATTGTGCCACCATATCCAATTAAAGCGCCTGTTTGGCATTTTATTGGTTTAATTTGAGTAGATTGAGCGTAAGCTTTGGCTAGAAGTGATGACATTATTAGTAAAGATAGACTAGTCAACATAAGTGCAGTTATGAGACTTAATCGCATATTTTGAGATACATTCGTAAGAATATAAATAGTATGCTAAGTCCGTTCGATAAAAATTAAATGCGGGCTACCCTTAACCAAGTGGAGAATATCGAAGTAAGAATGGCATAGCATTTATTTATTAATTTTATGTAATAGAAATCAATAATCTTTCCCTCAAGTAACGTTAAATATTAGACAATTTATCTGAGTCCCATTTATTTTAAAAATATGGTCTCTGTCAGACAAACTTTTTCATTTCCACACTTGAATTATAGTTCCCTAACCAGTAAATGTTGTGAATATTAAAATTGAAAAATAAATAGAAAAAGTGCCTGAAACTTACGGTATAAGATCTGCCAAATTATTGAACTTTTGAACGAGTCCTGGTAGGTCATTTTTACCTGTTTGTATTTGCTTTATACTTGTTTGATTTATTCCAAGATCCAAAAGCTGTGGAAGCAGCGTTGATAGTGTTTTAACTCCACTTGACTGCGAAAGTTTTTGTACCTGATCCGTGAGATCACCGCTCTGGGGCAGAGTGAGATTTGCACCTGATTTTGTAACCAGCTCTCTAAATTTTTGTGATACTGCAGCGAGTCTTTTCTGCACATCTTGAGCTAGTTGAGGCGATGACGTTTGATTCTGGCTCTGCGCCTTAGCTTCCAAGTGAAATGTTGAAACTGACATAGCCAAAAGGGAAATTATTGTTAATTCAGCCATCAAAATCAATTTCATATTTACTTTCATGAATAAGCTCATCTAAGAGAGATTGTCCGAATAGTATAAATTTGTTACTAGAGAACTTGAATACTTTGTCCTAGCCCTAAAAACATATATTGCAACCTGTGATTATAACCGTGAGCCCAAAGAAATTACTAACCAGATATTTTATGATAGAATTGATTGGACTATTCGCATTATTACGAGTATAGCTATTGTCCCAATGCGTAAGCCATCTACGGTACTAGCATTGAAAGAAGAAAATCCGCAGTTAGTCAATTCTCACAAGTACGAGACAAGTTATAGCATACTCAATTTTATGCAACTTTACTAGTGGGATTCTGTATTATTCGGCTATGCATTAGATCTGGCGATCAAGAACATGGAGAATTTAGAGGGGCTACAATTTGACGCGTAATTAGGTGATTCAATATAACGAAGTTCACCCTCATGATCTAGTTCTGGCACAGATTCCATTGAGTATATCTTTTGAAGAAACTATGCCACAATTCCCGGTATAATTCAAATGATCTCGTAGTTTGTATCTCACAAGGGATTTATTTTCTCATTACACCAAAGAGCAGCATATTAACACAACTGAGTCTGGCGTTTACAAATCTCATTCGTTCAATATTTTCAAATCTTTTGGGCCAGGTCTTGGAAATCAAATGTCTATCATCGAGTATACTTGACATCATCCAACTGACGGTCGGAAAGTGCTGTTAGGAAAATTTCTTCATCTAGTTACTGTCAGTATCTTTGTCAAGTTTTAACTCTAATATAACACCTACTTAGTCGAATATAGTAGTATTAGGTATGCTCTGGGCTTTTAGCAAGATTTATTAGTAATACTCAGTCCAAATTAGTATTGTAAGGATATTATTTCATGGTTGATACTTTTGAAGATTCAAGTAAAGACAGAAGCAGCGAAGAACATGCTCGGAAACCTGCCGATGAGAATGAAGATATAAGGTTGCTAGCAAGATCAAATTCAGCTCGTAAAAGTCTGATAATTAACACAACTGCTTATAATGACGAGATATCCTTTCTGGATCAATCAGAAAACTATTGTATCTGCTATGTAGATATGGTAGACTCTACGAAAGTAATATCTCAAATTAAAAAGAGTGACAAGATTGCACAATATTATTCTATTTTTCTTAACTCAATGTCACTTATAGTTCACAAATTTACTGGAAAAATAATTAAAAATACTGGTGATGGTATGGTTTGCTACTTTCCTCAAACATCTGACCCTAACAACAAGTCTGCATTTAGAGATGTTATAGAATGTGGATTGACCATGATGGCA
>JARBAU010000092.1 GCA_029237525.1 Nitrososphaerales archaeon
ATTGTCCTGATGGTCCAAGCTCTGCGAAATGGTTCATAGGCAAGCATGAGCCCATCACTGAAGGTATTGCTGTAGCCACTTATGGCATTCCATCAGCGGGCATGAATGTAACATATCAGTATTACGATAAGACTTCAGGCTCGGGCGGTTCTGAAACCAGAATGATAAACCAAACCGGAGAGATGCATTTTCTAGGATATACAGATGAACTAGTTGGATATTATCCCGGAGATAAAGTGACTGTGAGCGTAAGCCAGTGTATCACACATCTGAATGCATACGGTTATACGGAATGCATCTCACAACCCATTCTCGACAACAAGACGATAACTCTTGGCGAAACTGGTGGTATTGTCAGCCTAGATCTATCTAAGAACCAGGTGACAGGCAGATGAAGATAGTATTTGGAGTTCTTGCGGTTGTATTGTTGCTAATCGGGTTTCAGTCTGGCTTTGCGAAACTCGGAGCTGGTTATTCATATTTGTAGTTACCAAGAACGAGAACTATTAGACAAATTTGAGAATCTTTGTGGTATATATTGTTCTAATCACAGTTTTTCTTATAGCCTGATTGTAAACTACCGCACGCCGAATTAAAGCATGATATCGCGCGCGCCAATATCCTGTCTTCTCTCAATCTCTTGCAACCTAGCTGATAAGGACACAAGTTGATCTGATAGCTGTGCAATAGCATCATCTTTTACTTTATCGCGCTATATTATTGATTGATTTAATTCTTCCAATCCTCTACCTTCATCTATATTTGTACGTCCTGTCTTTGCAAATCTAAGGTTATCTCGTCTATGCAAAACTTGATATTGGCACAGATATCGCCTAAAATCCTGAGTACGCCATTTGCTAAAAATGGGATTATTTTATTAAAAATGATATTATACGATGATTGCTTATTATTAGCTTGATTCAATATCATCAGCACGGTTGATCAACAGGAATTCGATTTAGGATTGATCGAAATATATACCAAATCTGTATCCATTTGCACTAAAATATAACCTAACTTCATGGCATTCAGATCCGGCATGTAATGACGCATAATTCTGGATAACAAGTAATAATAGATTTGCTTTTCTGTATTGTACTATCTACAATCTTTTTTGCACTTTTCTAGGCCCTTGCTTGTTAATCGAACATCGCTTGTTGAAATCATATCAACAAGCCCCTCTGCTGTAAGATTTCTCACTATCTCATTTGTTGCTTGATATCCGTAGGATGGTCTTTCATATGCTCCAGTACTAATTGCCTGAAAAAATATGTCTATGGCTTTGTGACTCTTATTCAAATCTCCTGATGTAGTGTCATACAAGAAACAGATGAATTTCTTTGAATATCTTTCTAACTCGTCTCGTGTAAAAAGTGATGACATAATGGTATATATGATTAATTACTCAGTTTAGTTATAAATAATTTGTTTATGTCAAATCTGATAATTAAGATAAGAAACAATAATTTGCCTTTCTGCCTTGTTTAGTATGTCACGCTATAGTCTGGTTACACTCGAACTATGCAATTTCATTCTCGAGGATACAATCTATCGTGATATCAACTACTGTAGGCAAAGTGTAAATTTAACTTAGAGAATCAGTCTGAAGAAAAGAATCAAGATATGTGAATAAACGATATAACTAATACTATGTTATTCTATGCATAATAGAGATGCAGGGAAATTTCATTTTGGGTTGTTCTGGATGGAATTATCCTGATACTCCGGATAAGGGCGGATGGACCGGGATTTTCTACCCTGAAAAATCTACAAAAAGGTTATACTACTACTCTCAAATCTTTAATACTGCAGAAATAGACTCTACCTTCTACCTTAGATTTTATTCAAAAATGACAAGAGGCACTTTTATAGGAATGGCAAGAGCTACTCCAGAAAAATTCCAGTTTTCAATAAAGGTACCTGAAACAATCACTCATAGGAAGAGGCTAAGCATCGACAAGGGTGCAATAACAGATCTTGAGGAGTTCTTAGATAAAATATCTCCATTAAATGAAGCAAATAAGCTTGGAGCTGTGCTAATTCAACTCCCTCCGAGTTTTACGGTTGATGAATTTATGGATATAGAAGGTTTTCTCGATAGATTGCCACACCTTAACTCAAATAATCACTATTATCAATATGCTATTGAATTCAGACATCCATCGTGGAATACTGAAGGACTATGGGAAATGCTAAATCAATATAATATTGCCGCAGTAATCACAGATTCACCTACAAAAGAAAATTTACAATTCTTATCAAATATTATAGTAACTGCGGATCATTCATTTGTGAGATTTCATGGTAGAAATATTAAAGATCATTATTGGTATAATTATTTGTACTCGCAAAAGGAACTAGATTCGTGGGTGAACAAGATTAACGAAATTAGAAGTCAGACCAAAATTCTAAGAATATATTTTAATAATCATTACGGCGGAAATGCCGTCATAAATGCATTACAATTTAAGGAAATGGTATTGGGATCATCTTTGTCAAAAAACGAACAAGAAGCACTGAAACATGCAGAAAAATATATTGCAGTGCAGAAACAACAGTTGAAACTGGACTGAACTACATTTGAATTTTTCCTAGCTTGGACATTCAATTTGGAATTTTATTGCTAACATTATATTACCAATTAGATAACTCTAAAATGCAAACATAATTAGAAATTTATCATTATTGTTTATAACGTACCAACAAAATGAAGAGAATTGACATTATCGAAAAATTTTTAGTTAGCATTTTTTAAGCTTGAAGTAACATATCATAAAAATCGTCTTCCCTCACTCCTCAACCTCTTACCTCTAGGTAATAGTATTGGGAATATCTTATTATCGTATAATTTTCAACCCATATGTTCATCTTCCTATAGTTATCCAATAAAAGTGATGTTCAGACTCCTAATTACACATTACTATTATACTAGTCTTTTTCCCATTTCTTCATTTCTTTTTTTCACATATTCCTTGAGTGAATTTAACTTGAAGCTATACATGTCTTCAAAAAGACCTTATTATATCTAAGGCACTCTTCCTATCAATTGAATAAAATCTGTTCTTTTCTTCCTTTTTTTTCATTTATCAACTTTGCATCTTTTAATACACGTAAATGAAATGATAGAGCCGGTTAAGTAAAGTTAAAGTGCTCAGCTAGTTGAGTATAAGTCATATCCCTGTTCTTTAACATTAGCAAGATTCCTCTTCTGTTGTCATCTGAAAGTGCTTTCCGCTGTGAACCCATAATAGAATATGATTAGATGATTAAATAAGTATTTAAACGTTTAAATAATTGTTATTATTATAATATAGGTAATGTCATCAAAAGAGAACCAACAACAAGCACAGAAAATAGAAATAAAGAAACATATAGTGATTAATGGTTCACCAGAAGTCGTTTTCAAAGCTATTACAGATCCAAAGGAGCTAACAAACTGGTTTCCAGATCAAGCTGTTTTGGAAGCTAAGGTAGGAGGAAAAGTGAAATTCAGTTTTTCTAATGACAAAGAGGGCGAACACGAAGATTGTTCTGGGGCAGAAGGTACTATTATTGATTTTATTCCAAACAAGAAAGTATCTTATACGTGGGAAAAAAATGACACCACTGACTTTCCAAGAACAGTTGTAACATGGGAACTGGAAGAAATCGAGAATGGAAGAACTAGAGTGAAACTATTGCATACTGGATTTGAATCAGGTAAATTGTTCAAGCAGCATGATGAAGGATGGTCTTATTTCATTGACCGATTAAGAAAATACTGTGAAAAGAGGGAATAAAGCATCTTTCCTTCTTTTTTTATAGCAGAAATAATTGAATTTAATTTGAAGTATTTATTATTGATTTGTCTTCTTTGTTTTTACCTGTCCTCTGTTTTGCCTAAAACCACTTCTAAATTCTCTATTTCATATGGCAATAGTGTCATATACGACTAAATTTGATAACAAAAATCGGACTCTGTATTATGACCGAGCATTCTTCAATACTCATGAATTCTCTCCTTTCCAAATCTCTAGCCTATTACTATTTCTATCTTTAGAAGTGTTGGTAATATGAAAAGAAAGAGAAAAATTGATGGGAACGAATTTTTCATTTGTTTGCTATATTCTAAGTTGATTTTTTTTAGCCTTTTACTACACTCAACACCATAGTATTACTTGTGTCCTTCGCTATAGATCTTTGCAAGCTTCTCACGGAATTCTTGCTCTGCCCCCGTCTTCTCAAACATTGCCATCCATTGTTTTTCCATCTTTTCAATTAGTGCATCTGCAGCCTTATCGGTTGCCTTA
>JARBAU010000093.1 GCA_029237525.1 Nitrososphaerales archaeon
AACATCACTTGATGGCTTTGTTATAGATGACTTTAATCTTTCTAAAGACAGTGCACATGGAAACAAAGGTAAGGAAAATAGTAATAATGATAATAATCATGCCAAAGACAGCAACAATGAAAAAAATAAGACTCCAAAGGAAAATGTCGATTTCATGCTTAAATCTAAACTTGAAGAAGCACTAGAGAAAAAAAGAAAGGACTTGCACTTTTATCCAGTTCTTTACTTTGAAGGTTTCAAAACAAATGACGTAAAAAGGAATTATTATAAGAATATTGATGGTATAGTTTTAGCAAGTTCTAATTACTATAATGTAACAGAACTATCTAACAATCTAAAAGTTTTCTCAAAAGTGTTTGACAATAAGCCGATTAAATTGGTCGTTTATAGCGCCAAAACATCCAATTATATTGATAACAGTCCGCCATCCGACCGTCTTATATTATCGACTTTAGCGATAGCGAATAAGTCAGGTATTGTTAAAGATATAATAGTATGGCGCAATACGAATAGTCCTGTTATTCGTGATTATCTTTCTAACATGAATAATACGGAATATATGTCGTTCGTGTCCATGATGTAAAAATTACAATTAAGGGATGAAAATATCAGTAGTGCATACAATAATGGATATGGACTATACAATCCCAACTCTGGTATCTCTCATAATATACAACAGGAACAAGAGCATCAGCAAAATATGAAGATTGATAGAAATAGTTATCACAATAACGACAAGAGCAATAACAAGAATGAGAACGGGAAAAATAATAGCGATCGTAATGACAAGTTGTCATCGTCATCATCAACTTCACCACAACCATTATCGCCTTACACGCCTAACACTCCAAGACTTGGAATTGGTACTTTTGATTTAACTCCCAGTATAGCTGAGGACATGAGGTTGCCAATGAAGTACAAAGGAGCTCTAGTTCAATCAGTTTTTCATGGAAGTCCAGCATATACAGCTGGCCTCAAAGGGTCAATTTTAGACGTAGATAAGAGTGGATATTTAATAAGAAGAGGCGATGTGATTATAGCAGTAGATGGACATAAGGTCGATGGAGCTATGGACATTATTAAACAATTGAAGAAAAAACATCCAGGCGACTTGTTAAATCTCGTTGTTAGTAGAAATAACCAAATATTAAATCTGATGACTAAATTGTAAAGAATTTAACAGATAGACTGCACGTACTAAAATTGAATCTGGCCTACTTTAATTGATGTGTATGCTAAAAATTTTGTCCTCCATATGAACCAATAAACTCAATGGATTTTTGCCAATTTTTGCTATTTTATTACTTGTCTACCTCAGTTTCAGCTTTAGTGAACCTACAATAAATCATACTTGCCTGTAAGTACGGATCCTAAGGTTTACTATAATATTATCTGTCTTGTGCATCCCTACTTGACTTATTGGGTAAAGTGTTGATTCGAATATGATGAGTAAACGTAGTTATGAGGATGTGAAAAAGGTAGGCTAACCTTATAATACAGTATCCTAAATTTAAGAATACTTCAGATTCTAAATCCTGAGACTAAAAATGAAAGTACTACCATTATGCACGTCCCACGATCAACTTGTTAGGCAAGATTTGATTCTGGCTCCAGTTTAAGTAGTTACATCAGCAAATGTACATACAAGGGGATAAAGTATGATTGTTCATGTCGATAATTATCCCCTCACAACTACATATTAAGTTCCGATAACTTCTATTGTTCTGTTGACAATAATTGCCAACTAGAAAATATAGAAATTTATTTTATTCTCAATACATAAAATCGTCAGAATTACGATATAAAATTCGTATCTTACTATTAGTAACTAATGTTATTCGAATCACAAGATAGGCGGAAATAGGCTAATCTAGATCCAGAGACACAAGTGCTGTTATGTCCAAGAAACAACAAAATATATAGAAATCTCTGGATTGATCTTTTGCCACAATTAACTCGGTTTTCAATCTTGAGAATAGGCGACTATATATCAAAGTATGAAGAATTGAAGTGCGATTGCAGTAATGACAGAAAGATATTGTGGTTTATGTTTAAGCTGCAGAATGGTAATATAATGGGATACTAAAAATCTACTACTATATGCTGTGTACCTGTTCAATTACATAAGTGAATAACTACTTAATAATAGCTCCAATGCCAGCATCATCTTCTGCAACTGTAAGAAATATTGGTCTTCCTTCAGGTCCATCGGCAGCAAGTAACATTCCATTTGAAACTATACCTCCGATTTTTTTGGGTTCTAGATTCGTACAAATTACTACTAATTTATCAATTAATTCTTCTGGTTTGTAAAATAGTGCAGCGCCAACAA
Source organism: Nitrososphaerales archaeon (assembly GCA_029237525.1). Taxonomy (GTDB): domain Archaea; phylum Thermoproteota; class Nitrososphaeria; order Nitrososphaerales; family Nitrososphaeraceae; genus JARBAU01. The sequence goes on from JARBAU010000093.1 coordinate 2,333, forward strand.
CCAAATCCCTTTGATCAGATCCAATATCTACCCTTACCTTAAACACCTTTTTCATACCCGGTAAACCTTCTGCCTGGATTACTTTACCAATTTTCAAATGTACCTTCGAAAATTCCTCATATGAAATGTAATGTTCTTGTTCTCCTTGTTTTCGCTCGAAACTACTCACAAAATGAAGTTCAATTAGTACCAGTTAAAATCGTTTATATGTATTTTTATAGGCATTTGTATGAGTTCGAGTTACGTACTTGCTATTTCCGCTTGTAAAACTCTTGGTCTTAGACCTTACAATTTACTCTTTCTTAGTGCTCTCATATTTACCTTAATCTGTCCTAAGTACAATAAACATGATTGCATCTCATATTTCATCAGCCAAGCTTACTTAGGATTTCTGTCTGCATTCACTATCATTAGCAAATTCTAGTGTTGTTGCAATGATATTAATTGTGTCCCTATAATATTGCGTCAATTCATATCTCTGCTATACTATTAACATTAACTTTGGATAACTCCGTTTCAGATATTGGTACAAATACTAGATCTATATTACCAGCAAATGGGACAGTTAATATTCGAATTATTCATATTAATACGCGAACCAAACCTAGAAGATGATAGATGATGTAAAAATAAAAAAAAGATCGCAGTTTTATTGACTACAATATTATATACGTAAACAGCAAACTGATCTATACTTGACAAGCTCCTCGTCATATGTGAGAAGTGTTATAGTAGAGTACTAATAATAGTCGTTCTTGAAAGTTTAAAGAATTAGTTTACTATGTTAGTTCTGCCGTCGTACTGGCTGGCTGGTGGTACAGTCTACGGTAACTGTGGTGTACGGAATTACCCGGTTGGTTGGTGTGAAATACTTACCAACCGGATTATTCTAGCCTTTCCTATTCCATTGTTGGTTGGTTCGTCTCTCTCCCTCAATTGTTCTTAGTTTATAATCATAAGTATAAACTGCGTTATTTCTACTTCTATCAGATTATCTTCAAGGAATGGCATGTTACATCTAGTTGGATCGAATTTTTTTTCTTTACGACCTGTTTATAGATCATCTTCTTGACTGCGATTTCAGTCAATTCTTTTTCTTTTTTCCTTCAATAATCATATCCTTCTATCAGTATAGTTACCATAGGTTGTGGAGCGGTAGGTTGTGCGACCCCAGCATTACTACAAATCTGTAGCATACCTATCATATTTTCATATTGATATGAGCGAGCAAAATGAGCGTATTAAAATTAAGTACTCGATTGAGTCTGCAAACCAGTTACTCCATTTTTGGAACAAATTATAGTTTCAATAAGGGATACCCAATATCACATTATTTCAAGATTTACCATGCTCATAGATAATAACTTTTTTAGTTAATACATCATACCCATTCACACGTGATGAGTTTATCAGATATTTTCTTGACACTTTCACCAAATGCACCTGCGAGTTGCCTTCACAATCGTTTGAGCAAGCCATATATCTATCTGCCATCATCTAGTTGTTAGTTTGCATTCTTGATTTTTTTGAATATTTGTGTTTCTGAATTTCACTAATGGAATTTCTCAGCTAGAACACTTATATTATACTTATCTTTTTCAAGAAAATTAATAAATAGTGTATTGAATGTAGGTGCATACGCCAATGATAAAATTTTCTATACTTCATTTTATGAACATGAAATTAGCAATATACATAGTCGTGGCGCTATGCTTAGTCAACGTTACCACAACAACTGTAATGAATCCTATGATGTTAGGGTTTGCACAAGGTAGACAGAATCAAACTCATAATCAAACTACGAACAATAACAATACTTCCCTCATATCGCTATTGGCTAACAATTTAGCAAACCGACTCAACAAATCAGCTGCAATATTACAAATAACAAGCAACTTGCCGGAAGTAAAAAATCATACATACGCATCATTTCTTAATCAGTCATTGCATGGAATACCTGCAAATGTAGATATTCAAAAAAGAAATGTAGCACGAGATATTCTGTCAGCAGACAAGGATTTCGGAGTCATCTTTTTTCTTAT
>JARBAU010000094.1 GCA_029237525.1 Nitrososphaerales archaeon
CAAAGATTAATTACATCGACCATTCATACGAAGAATAAGCAGCAAAGTGTAACCCATGTAGGTAATTAGAAATGTAACCTATCTGTGTAATTGCAACAATTAGTTAGTAAGTCTTATGAAGGACATTGTAATTAGATGTGTAAATTGAATACTGCAAATGATAATAATATTGGTGGCAATAAAACACCTATCGGTAATAATAGAAACCCCACTAAAGAACATAACACCGATGATAAGACTGTCTTAAAGGTCGCTGAAGCTAATTCTAGAGATGTTGGACGAAGAATTGCTAGGATCGATCCAAAGATTTCAGAAGAACATGGTCTTTCAACCGGTGATGTGATAGAGATCAGTTCAGAAAAATCAAAAGCATCGGTTCTCAACTGGCCTGCATACGAGCAAGATTATGGTAAAGGATTGATACGATTAGACGGATATATAAGAAATAGACTCGATGTAGCGATTGATGACAAGGTTGAAATTAGAAAGGTTGAAACAAAGAATGCAAAGTCTATAACTCTTGCACCTACTGAGCCGCTGAGAATTATTGGAGTAGAAGGATACCTGGCCGAAGTTATGCAGGGCCAGATTGTAACAAAGGGAGATATCATCCCTCTGGGCATAATGGGACAGAGGGTTGATTTGATGGTGGTATCGACCAATCCACCAAAAGGCACTCTCATAATTACAAACTCTACACAAGTAATCGTATCTGAGGAGATAGCAAAAGGCCTGTCAAAGCAAGAAGGGCTTCAATTTGTCACATATGATGATGTTGGAGGATTTAAAGATGAGATCGCAAAAGTGAGAGAGATTATCGAGCTCCCTTTACGTCATCCTGAGCTATTCAAAAGATTAGGAGTCGAAGCACCCAAAGGTGTACTACTTCACGGCGCTCCAGGTACTGGTAAAACACTACTTGCGAAGGCCATTGCAAATGAAACTAATGCAAACTTTTACTCAATAAGTGGGCCAGAAATAATGAGCAAATTCTATGGTGAAAGCGAAGCACATTTGAGGGAGATATTTCAAAAGGCAGACCAAAATGCACCTGCCATAATATTTATTGATGAAATAGATTCTATAGCCCCTAAAAGAGAAGATGTAACCGGAGAGGTTGAAAGAAGAGTTGTATCTCAACTTTTGTCTTTAATGGATGGTCTCTCGTCGCTTGGTAAGGTGGTGATAATTGGTGCAACAAACAGAGTAAATGCAATAGATCCGGCATTAAGACGTCCCGGTAGATTTGACAGAGAAATAGAGTTAGGAGTCCCAGACAGAAATGGGAGATTGGAAATATTACACATTCATACTCGTCACATGCCATTAGATCGTGATGTCGATCTTGAAAATTTAGCAGATATATCCCATGGATTTGTTGGAGCAGATTTACAAGCCCTAACTAAGGAAGCAGCTATTCGTGCACTGAGACGTGTACTTCCTGAAATAGACCTTTCAGAAGAAAGCATACCAGCACAGATATTGAACAAGATAAATGTTACAATGCAAGACTTTATGGTTGTAATAAATGAGATAGAACCATCAGCCATGAGAGAGGTTTTTGTAGAAATTCCCAACACAAATTGGAAAGATGTTGGAGGACTGGATGATATAAAACAAGAATTAATCGAGGCACTAGAATGGCCATTAAAATATAGAGAATTATTCTCAGAAGCTAATGCTATTTCACCAAAGGGTATCTTTCTTTATGGACCACCAGGTACAGGTAAGACATTGCTGGCAAAGGCAGTAGCAAGCGAGAGTCAAGCAAACTTCATTAGCATAAAAGGTCCAGAACTACTTTCAAAATGGGTTGGAGAATCTGAGAAGGGAATACGAGAAGTTTTTCGAAAAGCGCGACAAGCTGCTCCTTGTCTCGTATTCTTTGATGAAATCGATGCTATAGCACCGATCAGGGGTGGAGATTTTGGGGATTCACATGTCACTGAAAGGGTGATAAGCCAGTTATTGACGGAACTTGATGGTCTAGAAGTATTGAGGGGTGTGGTGGTTATAGCGGCTTCAAATAGACCAGACATAGTAGATCCTGCTTTACTGAGGCCAGGAAGATTCGATAGGGTACTTTATGTTGCTCCTCCAGATCGTGATTCAAGATTTCAAATAATTAAGATTCATACCCAGAAAGCAACACTGGCAGAAGATGTTAATTTACAACACTTGTCAGACGTTACAGAAGGCTTTACTGGAGCAGATATTGCTTCGTTTGCAGCAGCTGCTGTAATGCTTGCATTACGAGAACACATAGCAACGTATCAAGATCCTATAGAAGCGAAGAAACATTCGAAAGAATTGAAGTTAAAAATGAGACATTTTGAAGAAGCGACTAAAAAGATTAGACCACTGTCTAGTCAGGAATTAAATTGGTATAAAAGAATTGCCGAACAGTTTGGTAGACCGACACCAACAGCTGGGGTCATGGGACACATGGAAGGTGGAAGTGGAGTATTATAACCATATCTGATTTATGCGCAATATCGATTTGCGAACCGCTTTTCTGCTACTGATTAGAATCCCAAAACTCTGGGATATCTTGTATTCTGTATTCTGCAGATTAGTTTTGCAATTAAGTCTAATGATAATAATATTGCATTCAAGGAACATTAGAGTCATTTTGATGGCATTACAATACAGTAACAGTAATGTAAGCAAGAAGTATAGGCGCGCTTTGAAAGTACAGCTGATCTTACTAATTAGACTTTAACTCAGCTCATAGGTGTAAGTTTTGTCAAGTCTAAAACCATGACAAAAACATTGGTCTCCATTAACAGGGTCGATATGAGTGCATCCACGATGAACATCTTTGATGTCTTTACTTCCTAGTCCATGTATATCATCTGAGTAATGCATAGAGTATTGATGCGAACAAGGTATACAAATGTCATTTAAGTTTTTATTGTGTTTGATACTGCCCATTAAAAACATCTCCAGTATATTTCCTAAATTATGCATTGGCAGTATTAGTTGCAGTATTCTTGTGTTATATTTCATCCTTAATCGAAACCAAGAGGACAATTTTATATTCTATAGAAATACCATGAATCAGCATCATTATGTAAATCACCTACTCCTTGTATTATTCATTAGTCATGCCCAACAAGAATATAGTTTAGACATAAAACGCGATAGCCACATTATATATATTTTATAAGCAATAATCCATGAATCATAAACGGATTCATATGTATCCGTCTCCATTTTCAGTGGTTTGTCTACATGATTCAGGTCTTTGAGATGCTTTATCCCTTTTTCTTTCTCTTTCTCAATTTGCAGAATTCTCAACAGAGTCTCGAGACTAGTTTTATCATCAATTATTTTCCTTGTTTCTAAATCAAAAAATATCCCTCTTTCTATTAATATATCAAGTAATAATCGTCTTTTATACTCCTCTCTATCTTGAATTTCTTTTGCGGTTCGAAGTACCACTCCTTCTGACATACTTGAATTAATGTGTAGAAGGTATGTAAAATATTGGTCTACAGTGTGTTTCACTGCAGTCACAATCAAGGATTTGCCGATAAAGTCTGTCGGATATCTTGTTTAAGTAATTTTTGTGATTAACCTCAAGCTAATTTTTATTATTATGATTTCATTATTACTTTATGATAATAGCGAATGTATTTTTCGAGACAAATTATCATCCAAATTGATAAAAACCTGTAATTTTGATGGCAGCGTATTAATTGACTCAAAAATGAAAAGTATCAGTAACCAATTTGAGAAATGCATATCGGAGGCAGAACTCAACAAGTACTACAAGATGAGGAGGATGCAATATTTATCACAAAAAGAAGTGATAGAATGCCTTGGAACTAAAAAAGCATATACTCATAAGATATCGAAGATCATTACTGAGGAAACCCACATATCGTGGATTTTTTTAACTGGATCATATGCATATAAAATAAAAAAGAGTCTTAAATTTGGCAAAATTCTGGACTTTTCATCATTAGAACTAAGAAAAAAATCGTGTCAAAAGGAAGTCAAGTTAAATAGAATTCTATGTGGTAATATGTATATTGGGGTTGTGAAAATTGTTGATAAAAATAATGATAGCATATTAAGAATTTCAAATCTGCAGAACAAGGGCAAACCTCTGGAATATGCCGTTAAAATGCGTGAGATTTCACAACAATGCCGCCTAGATCACCTTTTATCAATGGGTTATCTTAGCTTCAGAACTATTGAAAAATTAGCAAAAGTCCTAACAAAATTCCATATCCATACGGTAACTTCTAAAGAGATACAAAGATATGGTAAACCACAGTTTATAAATGCGAAAATCTATGAGAATTTTAATACAATCGCAAAAATTGCAAAAGTTGTAAAAGTTGCAAAAGTTAACCTGAAGTTAGAAAAAGTCCTAACTGCTTTTGTCATAGACAATAACAATTTGTTTTTGGACAGGATTCGTGAAAACAAAGTTCGCGATATACATGGTGACTTGCATTTAAAAAATATATTCATAGTACGAAATAAGTTTTATTTATATGATAGAATTGAGTTTAACGATTCCTTAAGATACGCGGATGTAGCAGAAGATGTGGCACATTTATCAATGGATCTTGATTATTATAAAAGAATCGATTTCCGGAAATATTTCATTTCTCAATACATAAGAAAAAGTAATGATCTTAGTTTAGAAAGGGTAATCTATTTTTGGATGTGTTTCAAAGCTTGTGTCAGAGCCAAGGTTTCACTTTTCAGAGGAAAAAATGAGACGGTCAAGGAAAAGAGAAATAGACATCTTGATGAAGCCAAAGACCTTTTCATACTTGCACGCTCATACATTAAATTCTTATGAGTAGCCAACTAACCAAACTTATCAGACTACCAAGAGGATATAATATCATTTATACTCGTAATCTTTGAACCATATATGCGTCGGATATATTCCAACCCCGAATTATGCTCTTCTTCTGTAAATGCCTCGACTCCATCTTTGGGCACTATTAATTCAAATCCTCTTACAAATGCATCGTATGATGTATGTCGAACACAAATATTCGTATGTATACCGGTTAAGATTAGTGCGTCAGTGCCCTTACTGTTGTAAGTCTCCTTAAGTGCGCTATCCAATCCTGTTCCATCAAATGCACTATAAGTTCTTTTAGTAATTATGTAATCTGAGTCTGATGGCTTTAACTCATTTATTATTTTGGCCCCTTCAGTATGTTTCATAGCGTGGGGGCCCCATAAATTCATCTCATACGTGTCAATTGGAAGATGTTCATCAATACAATAAAAGATGGGTATCAGTTTCTGCCTAGCAGTATCAAGAAGTATCTTTATATTTGGTATTATTCTATTGGCTCTTTCACACTTAAGTTTTCCTTTAATAAAATCATTTTGCATATCAATTACCAAAATTGCATATCTACGCTGTTCATAGTTTTCAGACTTGCTTCCAAAGCCCATGATAGCTGTCTCTAATATCATTATATAACTTCACACAATCATATATTTGTTTCAAATTCATTACTTACTATTAGTTATTTGTTAATTCTTAGTCTTAAGTAATTATTGCTGTTAATAATACTCAAATTGGTGATAACAGGATCCACAATTGCATATACCATTATACATTAATTTGGCTTAAATTTCTGATTTATTGTCATTATCTTTTTGTTATGTTCTACAGTAAATGCAAAATTCAATCTTTTATAGACTTTAGGAATTAGGGCCAGCTGTTGTAGGTGATACTTTTTAACTTCTGCAAGCGATAATATGATACACACAAGTTTTTCCTTTTTCAAATATCCTAACCATCAAACGAATCCCACCTTTGGGACTATTCCCTCCTTGCTCTTCTTCCAATACTAAAACATCTCTTTTTATTTTTTCATTTTTTATAATCCTGATTATTTGTTTAGGAGCAGGATAAGTTTGCTTTCCTGGACGGGTCTACATCTTGTATATTATTTTATTATGGATGCTAAAGTATCTACTAACAAGTAGCCTGTAGGAAATACTCTACTAAACTGGCTAAATGCATCTTCTCGTTTACAACTCATAACAAATGAGTGAGCCATTGTACCAAATACTGGCATACCTAGCTTGTACCCAGCAACTGTATTTGACGTTCCCACACATCCTCCTATTTATGCAGCTCTTGCAGCTAAGTTTATTTAGAATAAATTTTGTCTACTATGGCTCAGGATCCTTTATTTTGACTTTGAATGTTCTCGATAAGAATAAGGCCTCTGTCAGTTGTATTATAGATTCTTTGTATCTCATCATAATGCAACAATCTCCTATCTATTAGCTCTGCAAGACATCTTCTCAATTGAGCGTGTGATAGAGTGGAGGATTTGTTCATAATCTCTTTTTTCGTTATACCGTTCTTAGATGCTTCAAGTATCTCTAGAACAATCGTTGTGCTGCAATCAGTCCAAATTATTGCTTTATTCGTCATTATCTAGAGGACACCGTATTTAATAACATAGGGGTCTATAAATGATTGTTTTCTAGGGAACAGCACGCTGCACAATATTATGATGATAATTTTATCATAAATAACAAATAGGGATTTTTCACAAGGTCTCGTTACAACTTAAAAGAGTATTCACAAGGACTTCATACGTGTTATTATCTATTTGTAGCCCTTCAAACCCAAAGCCACGTGAAATCTGACGTCAATTGGTTGGTTGATCTTTGCCTGGTTTATCAGAATTTTCTCACATTCATTCCTAGCTGATGTCCAATAATTTTTAATCAATATATCGAAGGCACGTATCTTTTCCCAGATACCACCTTTGGATAGTAATTTTGCGCTATTTAAAACATCAATATCATCGGCTCTGTAGAAATCATATCTTACAGTCAAAGCTTTGTAAGAGTATAATACCAATAATTTATTGAAAGAATCAAGGTACGTTAGACTTGCAGATACTATGTTCCGTGTTTTAAAGCATG
>JARBAU010000095.1 GCA_029237525.1 Nitrososphaerales archaeon
ATCGTCTATTATTTAACTTTTCAAAACAACCTTGTTAGTATGAACAAATATGAGCCAACCATTAAAAATTAAAAATATACATGTCTATCAAAAGGCGCGCGCAGGGGACTTGATATTATATGTGTGAACTTGCCACCACAACTACAATTTTGTCTTTTTTGCTTTCAGAAAATAGTTCCTACGAAATTCAATGTCGAATTTTAGGTGTTAATCAATCTAGCTGATACTTATTTTGGCATACAACAGAGCGAGTGCATGCAAGCGGTGACGTTCTTAGTGCTTGTAAGGATTTTTTTGATGTATAGAATTATGCCGCGGGTAGATGATAGAATTCATTTGCATTTCTATCATGAGGCACGCGTTGTGAAAATCAGGACGGGCATATATTACTATCTATGTAACTGTATAGTATAGAACATAACATTATCACCAGGAGAACTTAGCCCAATATTTAAAAATAATAAACATCATTCATTATTTTTATAGTCAGATTGTTATTGAGACTTATAGAACACAGACACACATAGTGCTTTATGACTCTAACGAAAATTGATGAATATGAAGTAATGTATTCAGCGAACACATTCGTACCTAGAATCTGGTTAAAGAACAACAATAAGTTTATCGGCCAACTTATATTCAAGCCGAATGGCGCTTCATTACCTGTCGATAACATGGTGGGCAGCCAAGTTAACCTCTATTATCACCTTGAAGACTACAATAATGCGATAGATCTTCTTAGAAATGAAGGACCCATGTATCTACTTTTTAGTGGCTCTGGTCCTGGATTTGAGAATGGAATTAAGACAACTTCAGAGGTAGTAGGTGAGGGAGAAACATAATTGGTTAATTAATCCTAAATTTCTTGAAGACATAGGCTTGCGCAATTTTACAAATTCAACGAGAATCCGAAGGATAGAAAAATTACTGCAAACTCCTATAGAGGATTACAGGAAATTTGTAACATGGAGCATCTTGCTCCTTACCTTATCAATATCAGAAAATAATTCGAAATGGTTAGAGTAAAAAAGCATAAACAGTAAAATCTACGAGCCCATATTTGGAGTCATATAGTCATGTTAAAAATTAATTAGGAATCTGCTTAAATAAGATGCTATAGAATACTACAATATGTGTGACTTTATATCAGACTATGAATATAGCAAGCTCTTCAAGAGAAGAATGGATAAGCTAGCTGAGGAAGAAGAAGAACAGCAGCCAGAGCTGGAGAAAGTAGAAGAGCAACCATTGGTAGCCTCAAAGTAAAAAGGTTGGTAGACAGCCAGGCTGCGGACTACGATAATAACCATACTAAAAACTCCTGTAATGGAAAATACAAAAAATGGGATTCATGTTGTGATTGAGATACTCAGCAATAGATTTGCTTGGAGTATCAAATGCGACAACCAGAAGAATTGTTTTATTGTTATGAGGATAAATAATAGGATATAACAGAAAAAATGGCTGGTAATGAGTTTAAGTCTATTTCAGAACTAAAAAAATTACTAGACGCAAATTGCAAAATAGAAAAGGTTCATCCACAAATGTTTGCTTCTGACACAGAAGTTAATATTATAACAATAACGGTAGTATGTCCAGATGGTAAACGACAAATAATTAGGGCTTACAGAGAGGAAGCGCATGTACTAAGGGAATTTATACGAACTGGCTAGCAAGTGAACTCCATATTGTCATCCCATTTGAGGATAGATGAGAATGATGGGATAGGCTATCATGTTATGGTTATAAGACGGTCTTCATTTCTAAGACTATTCCCATAGAGTAGTTTTGTCTTTGTAGGATGGATTATTCTACTCGTATATATCTAATATGAGAAGCGCAAACGAATATTATAATGATGACAGTATTATAATGTCAATATTATATCAAACAGATATTATAATGATGACAATTCTTTAGAGTGTGCACCATTGCATTTAACTTCATCTATATACGACAGATAAAATCAAGTTAGCACCTAATTAATGTCATACAAACTGGATTCTTGGAAATCCTATTATAATACTAGAAATAGTCTCTTCTAATAACGGTATGAAACACGATACATTAAAAAGGTTTTCTGAATTGGGAGATCTAATGTATAGGCTGATATCTTCTCGAAGGTGATGAATGTGTATGTCTATCATGAGGCGCGCTACTAAATCGAACTATACAATCCCACTCCCTGACATCGGCACGTGATTAAAGATCTCTGATTTTTCTATTATCTTGGGTTCATGTCCAAATACACTCATATCCGACGTATAACGTGTTACTTCGTCCTGTCAGTAACCTTTTTCCCATCCATGTGTCGAATGTCGATTCTAATAATATCTACTTGTGTTGTCAGAAATCTAAGATTCTTGTCATAAATCTTCCAACATTGAATATAACACGTTATATCGATATTGGTAAAGGAGCCACAGGATCCACGTTTGGACCATATTCTAACAAGATCTACATACCTGATTGGTCTGTTAATGGTGTGAAGGTAATCAATACAACCACGAACACTGTAACCAATTCCATATTCGCTGGGTTTCGACCCACAATAGTTGGATTTGAAGATCCACATAAATTATATGTACTAAATAGTTACTTTGAATCTGGAACCAATGGTACAGTCTCAATAATAAATGACAATTCTAAATTTGTATCAGATAATATGGAGGTAGGAAATACACCATCGGATATGCTAATAGATCCAATCCACCATAGAATTTATGTGACCAATGAAGGCAGCCCTTTTGCAGAAAAACCTAATGGGACTATGACAGTAATAGATAGCAGGTTAAATAAGATACTGGGAACATTGGCAGTTGGGCGCGATCCTATACAAATGATACAATCATTTGGAGGGTCTTTTGATAATCCTACAAACATAATTTATGTATTGAATAGGGAATCTAGAGACATCTCAATAGATGCCAACTCAAATAAAACAATAGCCAAGATTATGCTTCCATCGTCTCCCAATAATATGGAGATAAATCAAAAAACAAATACGATTTATGTGCTACATGAGGATGGAGTATCCATTATAAATGCCACATCATTAAAGTTAATCAAAACTATTCCAATGACTATTGCTAGACAAATGTTACTAAGCAACACAAATAAAATATATGTAACACATGAGGGTGTTAACGAAAAATACTTTGGAGATGTTATATCCATAATAGATGGATCTACCAATTCATTAATACCTACTAATCTTGTAAATTGTGATGTATCTTCAGTAACTGATTCGAAGTCCTTTTGGTTAAAGTGTAGTGGGCCGCCGTCTAAAGATGCATCATTAAAGTACTCGATAGAAACACCATAAACTCCAAGCACTCTATGGGCTATGTCTTAGTAGTTATGTAATTGCTCAATTACCTATTGTCTGAAATTGTTAACGTCTGGTTGGATTAAAGAATTCTGCGAAAAAAGTCTTTGGTAAAGTCGTTAGCTAGAATTGAGTCTGTTCATCGATTATGTATTGGCTAGATGAGAATGTGATATACTTGAATAATGCTATACTATCCTTGCTTGACAAAGGAAGCAGTAGCATTTGGGGCGCTTATAACAATTTCAATTGTAGTTACTTTAACCGTGGAGGACTCAGAGTTCATCAAGCTTTTCTATGGTACTGATTTAGATACTCCAGGAAGTTTCCATTTATCATTGTTTTTAACATTTATTTAATCGCATTGACGAGCTGCTACTATCCATAGATATCAGTTTAATGTGTTTGCACAGACACCTTTTTTATCATCTTTATTGTACACTCTTTTTAACAATAGAACAACAAAGGGTGAGGCCGAGGGGAGGATATACACGCTGGACTGGGTGTTGCTTCGGGACAGTGATTTTCATTTTTATGATTAGCCACTAGGTCTCACATAAGAGAAGATGGTCAATTCCATATTATAGGTAAACGCGCTTTTCATTAATCTAATTGCATCCAGGTTACGAGGGTTATTTTTATTCAAAACTATCTCGGGTATCCTCCACAATCTTATTGACCGTTAGTTCGTCTTTAACAATTGTCTTATCTATGGTATGGCCGGGGGGTAAGTGGACTCGAATGGTCTTTGTGGATCAGGCCATGAAATATCAGACGGCACTGGAGGAACATTAGTCGGTGCTGTAACGAGTGCAATAGCACTCTTCGATAGATCAAGGCTAACAATGCCGCCAGTTTCGCCCAACTTTATCGTCTTGGTATCAAGACTGGGTTGTGAAATGCATTCCGGATAGCCATATGAATTTAGTTGTGTGATACACTGACTTACATTCACAGTCACTTTATCTCCGGGGTAAAACCCGACTAGTTCATCAGTATACCCAAGAAAATGCATCTCTCCGGTTTGGTTTACCATTCTGGTTTCCGAACCGGATGAGCCTGAAGTTTTATCGTAATATTGATATGTCACATTCACGCCCGCTGATGGGATGCCATAAGTGACTACAGCAATACCTTCCGTGATTGGCTCGTGTCTACCTATGAACCATTTCGCAGAGCTTGGACCATCAGGACAGTAAAATGCGGCCCTATCATCATCGGTTCCCACATTTTTATTGGCTGGTATGCTACAGTATCCGTTGACATATCCTTTGACAAACTCCGCCGAATGCCATGCAAAGCCATGTTTTGGCTGGTCAATATACAATGTTGTATTTGATGATGTATTTCCATCAGTTACACCGTGTTGAAAGCCTGACTGATAAGCAGCCTGCGGATGTTGTGAATTTGGAAGTTGTGATAATTGTCCAGGGTCAGTTGACACAGTTGATAAAACAGTTTGTGCAAAGGCAGACTGCTGTTTTTCCATAGGAAAAACTGGCGCGCCCATTAGTAGCGCAATACTGATCACTGCGGCTATAATGATCTTCATTTCACTTCACAATGCATTCTTTGGTGATGAGATCAAAGCAAAAAGGACTGCCTTTGTTGCATACTTTCTTTGTTTTCAACCTACTACATCTAAGATAGATAGATAGCTTTGAACATTCTTACTAAGACGTCTAGAAGAAAATTCTATCATTTCACAAAGTGAAACAGTTTCACAGAGTTCATGTACCATCAAATAATACTATTCAGTATCTACTGCAAAATTAAGTCCATTTCATGATAAAGAATTAAATGCATGAATGGTGTACGCATTATTATTAGAAACTTGCATTAATCTATAATTCGTCTAAAAACCACTCCTTTTTCAATCACTCTAAATGGTTCTTATAGTTAAATGAATGCCTATCTCCTCTGTCCATTATGTCCATCTGTAAGTAACTAGTTCAAGAGTAAAAGTCCTGAGTCTAATATCACTTGCATATTTCTGTCCTTTGCTACCAACCGCTTTGGCATAGAACTTTTGAAATATCATTAACATCCTAGTGATTAGGGAATATTTTGATGAACAATCCAACTGTTAATACTGCCATGCAATCTAACGAAGCCAGTGTTATTGATGTATTGAGACTAGCCTTCGTAGCTGACCCTGCCACACGTTGGGTATGGCCAGACCCCGTGAGCTATCTCTCACATTTTCCTACCTTTGCGAAGGCTTTTGGAAGGAAAGCATTTTCTAATGGGTGCGCTCATTACATCGGAAACTATTCTGGAGCAGCTCTTTGGCTTCCCCCAAATGTGCACCCAGATGTCGAGCGATTGACTGCATTACTCAAAAATACTGGATCAGATGATGCCAAGAGGTACTGACCTGACATATTCGAAAAAATGGGTAACTATCACCCTAGTGAGCCACATTGGTACTTGCCACTTCTTGGAGTTGATCCGCTACACCATGACAAAGGATTCGGCTCTGTATTAATGCAGTATGCGTTAGCTACGTGTGATCGAGACAACAGAATTGCATATCTCGAGTCATCAAACCAAAGAAATATTCCGTTCTATGAAAGACATGGGTTTGAAATGCTTGGAACGATACAGGTAAACACTTCACCATCTATCTATCCAATGATTCGAAAACCGCATAGGTAAGTGTTTATTAATTAAAGAGTAGTAATATTTGGACCATACAATACCTCTGCCCTTTCTAGACTACTAGGTGAAGACAAGAATTAGATAATTACCGATTTGAAGCTTTAAATATATTTTTGGTCTGCCAGGACACTAAGAAAGCAAAATGCATAGGTATTATTCTTGAGATTATTTTATTTCGAAGTAGAGTCAGAGGATGGCATGGAAGTAGTTGCAGGAAGGCGCGCTTCCGCAGCCGAATGATTGTAAATCCAGAATGAGCTGCGAGCCATGGGTAAAGGTCTGCTAAAACATATGGTTGTATAGATCCTATAGACGTCGACCATTGGAATGAAGGGGATAGAATGCGTGACCCTCCTGTTTATTCTAATACTGTTGCGTGACATTGAAACAGGTAATCTATTATGTAAGGCATCAGTTTGTTATCCTTTATAGCAATTAAAAATTATTACTATTGCGATCTATATTTACGCGGTCACAAATTTGTTGGAATCTTTCAATATAATTCTGTATTGAGTATTTTCTCACCGAATCGCTAAGGGAAACTCTTTCGGAAAGCGATACGTCTAATGCTGATGCAACAACTTCAACTGCCTCTCCAAGCGTATGAAATTGATATTTTACCGGTACAAACTCTGTATGCCCTCCAATATCTGGTACTACAGGAACTAAACCTGCACTCATAGCTTCTACAGTAGAAATTCCAAACGGCTCGCCGGGAAATGTATGAAAGTATATCATGGCTCCATGCATAGCTTCAAGTAATGTATTGAATTTGATATTCGTCTCCAATGTTACATAATCGGCTAAGTTGTGTTTTTTGATCATTCGCTTTAGGTATAAATAATAACCAAGGCAATCCTTAGCCAAGGTTCCGATAATTTTCATACTAGTTCCAATCTTATTAAATTTTAATGCTTTTGCAAGTCTGAGTGCATTTTCTACTTTTTTGATTGGATGAAATCTGGACACAACCAAGATTACTTCCTTTCTATGATTAGAATATAATGAATTATTTCGAAAAGTATCTACGTCTACTGGAGGATTTACTACTGTAGAATCTACTCCAAATTCCTTCGATATTGCATTACGGCTATATTGAGAATTTGTAAGCACTTCAGAATTTAACATCATATTCAAGAAAGTATTACTAACCAACTTCAAATAATCTTGACCACGGGAGAAAGTTTCGATAGATGACAAATTCAGTTGGTTCAGGAATTGAATGTAATTAGGATCTCTAGACTCCATTCTATATATTGCGCTAGGAAAATGACAATATACGATAGCATTATTCATCGAGAAATCAGAAGAGAAATAAGGAAGAATATCTGCAGCAGTATTTATAGTCAAAACATGGTTATTTTTTGAATATGATCTTGCATATGATCGCAAAATATTTACCTTTTTGATTCCCTTCAAAATTGAAGTCGCGGTCTTTCCGTATATCTTGTCGAGTTTTAATAAACTTGGTCTTTTTAATAATGTCAACTCAACATCCATGCCCATATTGGACAAAGCCAGGATTGTGGCAATTGCAAGTCGCTCGCTACCTCCATGGTAATTCAGATCGGTATGAACAACATTAGCTAGCAAACGATATCCACATTATTAAACATACGTTGGTTTGCTAAAAACTATTGCAGCTGAAAAGACTGATGTAATGTGGCTGAAGGTTGTGTGGCCGACAGAAGATTGAAACTTTAGAATCCTATCTCGACATATTCAATTATTAATTTACTCCCTTGTGGCAAATTGGGACCCTTGGCGACTTCGGATATAACCCTACAAGCACCACAAACAAGGCATTGTCGTTTTGGCAGAATTTCTGAAGCAGTACTATGAAGTGACTCAGGGATTAGTACTTTATGAAGCCTCAATTTATTTGCATTTGCAAGCCTACAATTTAACATATTCCTCTTCTGAGCCTGTCGAAAGCCTATATAAAGACTAACACTTTCTCTGTATGTTCCGCTAAGACTCCGAAACGGGTACACGTAGACTACAAAATAGCAGATCGTTTAGGTCTATGCCCAGAGGTCAGGCCACAGGTTTGAGCTTTTCAGCCAAGAGCCTTTTTGTATTGGCGAATAGAGAATAATAGTAGTTTCAATATAGTCAGACCAATCGACTAGGTTCTATTCAATTGATCTTAAGGGATAACTAATCCTTTTTAGTTAGTACTTGCTTTCTGATCTTAAAAAAGAGTTTTGATTATTCAGTACCTATTCCATAGTAACACCAAAAATTTTTGTTTTGGGGAAGTCATTGACTCTTTCATATGTAAGTATATGTAAAGTACTTGCAATCTACCAACCTAAAAGCTTTGCAGACTTGGCTGCAGCACCGTCTAACGCTTGTTTAGGTTCCTTGGTACCATTACACACTTGTTTTATGGCTTGAGTTACATGGGCATCCATCTGCGGAAATTCCGGTATGTTGGGTCTGCTACGTCCAAGGGATATCATAGACAACATTTTATCATAATATGGAACGGTTTCATTTAAAATAGTTAGTGAGGGCCCTTGGCCTATGCTCTTCTGTGTTGGAAGGTAGCCTGTTTCTAATAACATAGGACCAAGTACGTCTGGCTCAAGCATCAATGTAATCAATTCCCAACTAAGATCCTTGTTTTTCGAGCTTTGAGGTATGCTTAGCTCCCATCCCCCCATTACCGTAGTAGTTTGAAAACCTCTCTTTGGTACTGGATACATAGGTATAAAACCTACATTATTGGTAAGGTTTGACCTCAGATTAGGAGGAAAAGCCTCAGGCAACCAAGATCCTTCAGGAAAGACCGCATAAGTTCTATTAACAAGTGAGATCTCATCTTCACTACCACTCGCTACAGGTTTGATACCTGCGTTGATCTGGTCTTTGATAAATTGCATTGCTTTAACCCCAGCTGAACTGTTATAAGCAGGAAACCAATACGTTCCTTTTGTTGGATGTCCACTCTTTTGCTTAATTATTTCTCCACCAAGCATCCACAGGTAAGGATACCATAATGCACCACCACAATCAATCCCTATTCCTCGTATATTCTCATGTTTTAGCGCATTGTTGAGCTTTTTCGCTGATGCAAGGTATCCATCCCACGTTGTTAGCGAATTTGCTTCGACACCTGCCTTATTCAACAAATCTTTCCAATACCATATGCCAGTTACATCGGTCCAAGCCCAGATACCATATGTCTTACCTTTATACAAGCTTCCAGCAAAATTAGATTGGTACCAGTCTGAAAACCTTCCCCAAGTCTGTGCACGGTCTGTAAGATCAGCCAGATATCCTCGCTCAGCAAAATCTCCAAGCCATATCTGATCTACAGAAACCAGATCGATAGGAGTTTTATTGCCTAAAGAACTTAATATTAAATTCTTTACTCTACCATCAGCATATGGCAACGTTGTGTAGTTTATCTTAATATTCATATCAGGGTGTCTTTCTTGTAGCTTCTGTATTGCGCTCTTAAGCAGTATATCCCATCTTGGCTTTGGTTCAACTAATATTGCATTGAGTGTAACTTGTTTTTTATGCTGATCTGATTTTGTTGTTCCGGGAGCAGCTGCTGAAAAGGAAGACGTCATTGTGCTTAGCATGACTAGAAGTAGAATACTAATAGCTGAGAATTTTAGGTTACTATTCATCTACGTTCAGTAGTCAGTGATAGATTTAAGATTTTGTCTCAGGATAATGTGTAAACAAGTCACCCAATGGTTGATGAATAGTAGCAATAGACTGTCAGGCATTTGCAGCATTAGTTGTATCTAACGGGGGTGCTGGGAACCAATCATCGCAGGGAGATTCTGGTTCAGGTGTCTGTCGTACCTGTGGATAAAAACTTTATACATATTACGAGGATATCCCTGATGGTAACACGCATATTTGGCTTTGTTGTTGATAAAGGCCACCAGCCTGTGAAAAATCATTTTTCATGTTACAGATGATTCTTCGGCCTCATTTGCTACTTCTTGTATAGTGGAAGAGTCCAATCCTGCTTATTATGATATATTTCCCATTAATTCTGCAAGAAGTGTTTAATTATTGTTAGCCTGTTTCATCATCTTTTCCAGTTTATCTTTCATTCCGCCTTAATCTGATAGCCCTTTTGAGCTAAGCTCTTCTACTGTTTTTGAACAGCCCTTTCCAACACAAGAGCTTCGCCAATATTATTGTCTACACGTACAATAAAGGATATCAGGACTATAGACCCAAAACACGTATACCTACTAACTAACATAACTTTCAGTTATTAAAACACAAGAAAATTATATAAAGATGGGGACCGAAAAATTAGGTGATATTGCTTACACAAACTACAAACCATTATTCTTATCCAATTTTAGATAGAGGGCTTAGTTCATTTTATCATTCTTATAGTAATAATGGTGACCATGATCAGCACCATCAGTCTGAGTCTTCTTCTCCCTCTCTTACTGATCCTAACTACCTACAAAATCAGGGATTAGATTTAGTTAGCATCACAGAAACGGAAACAAAAGTATCTTTAAAGCCACCATTTATCAAAAGGATACTTCTTGTAGATGATGATCCCGATATTACATTAACTTTCAAAGCGGGCTTGGATGGTCATTATTATGGCGACAAGAAAAAATTTGAAGTATACACATATAACGATCCTTTATTAGCTGTGAAAGAATTCAAATCAGATTTTTATGATCTTCTTCTAACTGATATTTATATGCCAAACATTGATGGCTTCCAGTTATGTGAAACGATATTAGAATTGGATGTCAACATTAGAGTATGTTTTTATGTCTGCATTAGCAGTAAATGTTCGGGCTCTAAGAGATGTATACCGTAATGTAGGTTTTGGATGTTTTATCGAAAAGCCAGTTTCAATAGAATATTTAATTAATAGATTGTCAGCAGAGTTAGATTAGAATACTATTTGTATACTCACACTCATGCGTTGTAATCATGTCCACCTTTGTTTAGATATTTGGATTAAAAAAGAATACCAGCTTTAACAATCGGTGCTGTCTCCTTATTTCCATAGCTAATAAATCTACTTCCGTCCTATTTTGTCAATTAATAAACTCAAGTAGAAACACGTCACTAGGAACTATGACAAGCGGGTCCAATATGACAAACTGAATACTATTTTCAATGTTTTTATTTTCCATAATAATACCCAACGATTTCATGGGTCCAATTATGGTCTATCCTGCTTCTATACAGTTATTCGAAGTTTGATTTAATATCAAGAAGAGGTTGGAGATTTAGCAAGGGGAAAAATTGAGTTCCTATGTGTTCAGTCCATAATCGAAATAGAACATGATGAGCTCTAAACTATCTATTTGATAGTTATTTCGCGTATGAATAACCGATGTTAATTTGCTTATTTATAGCAATATTATTAATATAGATTATACCTATCTGTGATCTAGCAAGTATGGGCATACTTTTTGGAAAAGAGAGAGAAATGGGCATCATCTCGATCATTTCAATTATTATATGTTCAAATGGCTTATTATTCTATATCCAAAATGTTACTGCTGATGATCTAAAAAAAAGTGTGTTTGAACAACAAAAACTTCTTCAAACACAATCTACAAAAGATATCGCTCGACATATAGGCTCAGATTTCAACCTAGTTATGTCGATGCTATATGGTGTGGCGAATTCGTATCATGTACAGCGCGGCGAATTGGGAAGTGAGAAAACTACAAAGTTGTTAGATGCTGCTTTTAATGCACATAATCTTACAATAGACAGGCTGTTTATTTTAGACAAGGACAACATTATGGTAAATACTTTATCTGCAAAATCATCAGAATTTTTTCTAGGTGAGGATTTCTCGTTCAGAAACTGGGTAAAACAAACAAAAGTTAGTCTTACGCCGGTCTTCTCTTATGGCGATTTTGAGAGACAACAGATATTCAGAGAATTTATATCTTACCCAATTCTGAATCAAGATACAGGCCAATATATGGGAATGCTCGTTACATCGATACCAACTGTGCCATTCTTTGCACATTATGGAAATGTTCAAGATATCAATTCAAAGTTCTTAGTAGTGTATGACAAGAATGGCATCATGTTAGCTAATGGCGCAAGCGAGACGCTAATAGGGCAGAACTTTTTTGGCGACTATACACAAAAATTTATAAATCATAACAAAATCTTGAACATTTTGACTCGAAATTTATTAGGTGGTGGATCAGGTCTTGCAGTTTATGATTACGGACGTGGCGAAAGGTTAACTACCCAGTATCCTGCCTATGTGAACAATAAAGCATTATTTTTTATTCAGATAGTGACACCAACTTCAGAAATATATTCACGGATTAACACTGCTCTTTCCTTACAAAGAACGGAAATCGTTTCTTTATCTGTTGCTGCCAGCATTATTGCTATTGCAGTCCTAGTAATTTTACTCAGTAGATGGAATATTATCCTAAGAAGAGAAGTAAAAAGGAGAACACAAGAGCTGGAAGAGTCTTATGATGAGATGAAACGTTACTTGAAAGAAGTTTTAAGTGAGATATATGGTGAGAAAGCACCTAAGGCTAAAAAATAAGAATAGATCATCTTTTACAAATCTATCATCAATCTCCATATATTATCATAAGTGATACTATGAATATATGAAATTATTCTATCGTATTACCAGTTATATTTTCTGTATAGGTAATTGATTTCCAATCAATGTCAGGATTTTGGAATTTCCTTTAATTCAGAAAATAATAAAGAAGATCATCACGCCTGAGCAAGGATATGATTTGGGACTATCACACGATGAATACGAACGAATACTAGCGGGAGAGGAGGTGCAAGATGAAGGTAAGGCAAAAACGATTAGAGCTTTATCTAAGCTCTATATTCAAGGGGATTCATATATAGGGAATGTGTTACAAAGCATATCTTCAATTATACTTTCGTTAGTAAGTATTGTGTTACAATCTTTCACCGTTACTACATTCCCAGCTTCAATTCCGATAGGTGTTGTATTTGCAATCATACTTGCAATAATTCTTATATTTTTCAGTACATATTTTAAGCAAACCAGCATTTCCACACACCAGATGAATAGAATAGATCATTATGGTCTGGTATCGAGGAAATAGCCATAATGATTATACAGATGAGTGTATGCTGCGTACTTACCTAGGTACATTATTTGCTATCACTATTGAAAGGTCCATGATGGGACTATGAAATTGGATGAAGTGTCAATGCGTGACCGATCTACACGTATCAAATGAACTTTTTTCACTACTCAAAGACGGATTCTAGTAGGTCAAGACAATATTGGCATCCTTCCTTATCTGCATGTTTTTGAACTAGATCAAGTAGTCTAAGCAAGTCACTTATCACCTCACTTTTATTCATTATCTTTAATGGAATTACGATTTTCTCATTTTCTTTATCAGTCACTTACACACACCATTGAAATGATCCATTAATAGTACCACACATGAGCCTTGCTTAGCCTCTACATTTTAGCTAGAGGCCCGCAAGGTTTGCGCCTATTCATATTAACAAAAGTATAACTCTTAATGAATTCCCCACATTGATAAAGTCATATAAAATGTTCCAATATTCTACTAAATTGTTTTATAATAATAAAAAAATCCTCAGCTGAATTAGTTCTAACAGTGAAAGGTAACGCATTATTTAGGCGCGC
>JARBAU010000096.1 GCA_029237525.1 Nitrososphaerales archaeon
AGATTTTGTAATGCTACCGTATTTTTGCTTTATATCTAGATCAGCAAGTGCGTCTATTACTGGTGATTCGTGTCCACCAGCAGAGGTTCTATTTACAGCGACAATAATATTGTTTACTTGACCTGTTAGAGGTGGCTCATCTGACCAACCAACTGTGATTTTCATATTTCCAACCTGTTTTGTTATGTGTGCATATACAGGAAGAACTGGCATATTGGACGAAAACCTCGCACTAAAAGAAGATAATATTAAAATACTGCAAACTGCAGCAAACAGGCATATAACAATTCTGTTTAAAATGTAATAAATATTAATGAATATGACCTCCCTCAAGATCGAGCTTTTTCATCCTATAAATATATTGGTTCATTCGTCGAATGTTTGGAATAAATTCTCAAATACTATAAATCTCAAAG
This sequence comes from Nitrososphaerales archaeon, assembly GCA_029237525.1. Taxonomy (GTDB): domain Archaea; phylum Thermoproteota; class Nitrososphaeria; order Nitrososphaerales; family Nitrososphaeraceae; genus JARBAU01. The sequence continues at coordinate 417 of JARBAU010000096.1, forward strand.
AATTCTACATAATTGCGGAGTCCTGAGTATGACTGACAAAGGCAACATCGACTCATGTAAATGCACGAATTACTTTTTTGGCTTGATAATATTGTTTGTTATGTCTCTTTTGATTACAATTCTAGCTATCACTCCGTCTGTCATTCAGAAAACATATGGACACGCGTTTGTAATAGATAGTAGCCCCTCACCGTCGCAATCTTTGAAAAATCCCCCCTCAACTATACAGGTAACGTTAAGCGAACCTGTAGACGTACGATATAGTAAAATCTCAGTTTTGGACTCTACTGGGAAACAAGTAGACAAGAAAGATGTACACTACGTAAAGGGAGACCATACTGTTTTGGGTGTCTCTCTACCGGCCTCGGTTAAAGACGGAGTCTACACAGTATCTACCAAGATGTTATCTGAAGTAGATGGACATGTGACTGATAATGCATTCGTGTTTGGTGTTGGTAAGGCGGTAATCCCGGCCACTACTGCATCATCAACTAATAGTGCAGGATCAGAGCTATCCATACCTGACGCTTTAGCAAGATTTCCTTCCTTGATTGGTCAAGTCATTATAGTGGGAGGAGCGTTTCTAGCTCTATGGATCTGGAAACCTCTTGTCAAGATTGGTTGGTTGTCTACAGCATTTATTGGAACAAAGCACAGAATTGATCGCAGCTTCTATATTTTGATGCTTGTAGGCTCGACTGTTTTAATATTATCTGATATTGCAATGATAGTTGTACAAGCGTCATCTATAAATGCAACAATTGGTGATGCTGTTTCCACCAAGTTCGGAAGCGTCTGGGTCATAAGAACTCTACTCGCTTTGATATTGATTGGTATCTCTATCCTTTTCTGTTATAAGCAAGGACTATTGAGGTTCAATACGATAAAGAACCACGGAAATAAGAATAAGACTAGGGAATATCGATCTTCGTCGATTCAACTCACCAGAAAGGTGATCATATGCTATTTAGTATTTGGTACTCTTACTTTGTTTACTACCAGTTTAATTAGTCATGGAGCAGCAGTATCTGGAAACGCACTTACATCGATTCTTATCGATTTTATTCATAATTTTGGTGCTTCGCTTTGGATTGGTGGTCTAATATACCTTGCTTTTGTAATTGCACCTTTTATAAAAAAGGCAAATCTAGAAGAACCGATAAAGGCATCTGCCTTATCAATAATACTGCCTAGATTTTCTACTATCCCAGTAATAGTACTGGGGGTAATTGTAATAACGGGACCATTTTTGCTGTACATTCTGGAAAGTAACCTTGCATTGACCTTAGCTTCCTTCTATGGAAAAGTACTGATTGTCAAGTTATCACTTGCTGCAGTAATGATTGCCATTGGAGGGTACAATCAGGTAAAAATCTATCCTCAAGCCTTAAAGGAATCAACAATGATAGCTATCAAAGCGATTCAAGACCGACAAAACGTAAAAATCGAGGAGAGCAATAGAGCATTTAAGGGTTATGTTAGCTCCGACTCAAATTCAATCAAGAGAATAACAAAGTCTAATGATAATGAAAACAGTACAGGTAAAAGAGAGCATTTCAATTCCTCATCTAAAATGAAAAGAACAGCAATATCTGTATTCAATAGTACTACTAAAATTGAAGCCTTAGTTGGTATAGTCCTCCTATTGGCTGTGGCAATCATGGTCAACAGTGGGTTGCCTGATAGTGAATTCCAAAGTCTAATTCAGCAGCAAAAGCAGCAAGTTCAAAATGGTCAGTTGTTATTAGCTCAAGCTAGTAACAAACCCTTTACTTCAACTAGTTTTACTGAAGATGGAGACATAATTATCCTCACTATCGATCCATTTCGACCAGGCAGTAACAATTTCCAAATCAGATTTTTAAATTCAGCTTGGACTCCGATTAACATGAATTCAGCTACTATGAGGCTTACCCAAACTGATAAGGGCATAGGACCTATCGAAGTTGATACTAAACACATGCTATCCACATCAAATAAATTTTCGGCAAGCGCCTCTTTTGGATTGCCAGGAAAGTGGGAGATCCAGATAGAGGGAACACCTAAACGAGAAAATTCACCTAATATACTAGGTACATTTGATCTCTTAGTGAAGCCTTCACTAGACCAGACAAAATTAAGTGTCCAAGAAATTCGTGTACCTCAGGATTTGAATAAAAATAACTCTGTCAGCCAGCCTCTTTATCCAGTATATGACAAAGCAAGAAATATGATATGGGTTGGGGATACTTCAATCGGTAGCGGGAGGTTGTTAGCGTATAATTTGAGTAACGGAAAGTATTATTCGCATAAACTAAATGGCACGAGCATTGCTACAAGTATTGCTATAGACTCGAATCATAACAGTATCTGGTATATCGATCCCTTGAACAAGAATCTCGGAAATTATGATCCCGATACCAATACAGATACACTATATAAAATAAAAAGCCAAGGACCTCCATCTGGAATCACGATAGCTAATGGTGTCAATAACAATACAAATTCAAATGCATGGATTTCCCTACCTGTGGACAATGAGATTGCAAGGTTTAATCCACTAACTAAGAACTTTACAAATTACCATATAGCAACCCCAAATTCTGGTCCTCTAGGCATTGCTGCTGACAACAGTGGTTTTATTTGGTTTGCCGAAGCAGGCTCAGGAAAGATTGGAAGTATAGACACTAATAAAAATTTCCATATCACAGAATATCCATCTAAGGATATTATCGATGTCAACAGTACACTTAAGAGTCCTACTGCCCTGCTTATCGATCCAGATACTAACGATATATATATATCTGAACACGATGGTCACTCCATAAGCGTTTTTGATCCGTTTTTGAAGACATTCAAACGATATTCTAATCTAGATTCTGCAGGGCTTCCATTTGGAATGGCTTTAGATAGTTATCACAATTTGTGGGTAGCAGAACATATAATTAATAAAATATCAGTTATTGATACTACGACTGGAGAACACAAAGACGTCAATATTCCGACCAAGAATCCATTCACTCAGTGGTTAGCTGCCGATGGTAGTGGAAAAATATGGTTTGCCGAACAAAGAGGCAATTCATTAGGCATGATTAGTTCTGTTGCGAGTCCATTACAGCCAGGCCCCAGTTCGAGTCAAGCGTCGTCGTCATCCAATACGGGCGGCAGCTCAAATCACAATACCATCACCATTCCACAATTGGGATTTGGTTATGCTGATATCATAGGACCAACTGTGGCCGCTGGAATTGTATTTAGTGCATTATTTTACGCTAGAAGCGTTATAGATCTGAAGAGAAGTATGAATCGCCTAACAAGTATTGATAGTAGTACAACCAACAAGAGCCGCTGATAGAGCTTTTTATTATGGCTAGCACCAATAAGAGACAAAGCTATTCAATAATCATACTTTAATCGAGTTTTATTCAATCATCCACTACGTTTTGATACAACACCTTCTAAGTTGTTCGGCTATAAAGCATCGAAATAATTCTCACAATTGTAAAAGTATATCCAAGGGCTCAACCAAATGCAATATGACCAGGCATAAAAAAAGTTTAAAGAGCAGAATGTGAAGATAAATATATTGTTCTTCAAGGTTTTGTTGTTTACTATTATCTTACTGTCAGTGCTTTTTGTCTCGACTGTTAGTGAAAGCGATCATCATATCAACATAGTCGAGGGAAAAAAACATAGAACTATACACTCCTCAGATCG
>JARBAU010000097.1 GCA_029237525.1 Nitrososphaerales archaeon
AACTAATTGAATTGTTCATTGATTCGAATAAGCATTAAATCTATTTGGACTTTTATAATGTGGATGAAGTATATTTTTCAGATAGTTATTTTCTATAACTTTTTTCTTAATACCAAAAACTATGAGTATGATTCAGTAAAATTGCAATGGATTAGTCTTGTCCTAACCTCAGAATGTCTGTTTCTAGGTAAGAAAATCTAATGGATCATACTGATCTACATGTATACGATTTTGCAAACTTTGCATCACTAAACAGTGCTTAGATACTATAGCCCAATCATCAGTCCTATTGAAAGATTACTTTATACACGCCTTGAACTTAACTGAGGATTTGGATTGTGTTCTCTGAAATGCATAGCTACCGATTGAGATTATGGCGTAGTCTTTGATCCTGCAGTTTAATATGTATCTGCTCTTGCTTTAGTTCATTGTGATGTTGGCACCATGCTGATACAAATCTATGGGTCCCAATTTTTGTTCTTACATCTTTATACTTCGAGGAAATATTGTACTTGGTTTCGTTTGACTCTCCTAAGATATCAGGTTGGCTAGGTTAAATAGTTCAGACCAACGTCAAGCACACTTATGTCTACATGTTTTGAATGCTGATCGTAGTGGCATATTTCATTCGTATTATGCAGAAGAAATACCCTTCACTAAGCATAGTGCATCAGTATTTTTCGAAAAGTGAATAAAATATGTTGGTAAAGTAACAGATTATTTTTTTGCTTGTGACGGGTCTATGCTCTTTTCTGCCTCCTTTAACTCCTCGATTAGGCTTAACCGTCTGTACGCACCAATTAATACCCTAATTGTGTTATCCATAGATTCTGCAGTTTTCAATTCATTACGTATTTTGGCTAGTTCTCCATACGTATCTTTGTATATCTTTATCGTTATTGATTCTGCTGCTTCTGGATTCGAATAGTCACGTTGTATTCGCCAATTTTCCTTCAATTCTGTTAGTCATGTTTCTAATGTAGTTAAATGTTAAAAAGTTACTCGTTTTGTAGTTTACAAAGGAAGATCATCGCCCCTGTCTTCAATGTTCGATTGTTATGGCCCAGATAATATTTTACTCTATTCGAATTTAGAGATTCTGTGTCCTGTATAGATGAAGACTTCAATGCATGATATTCAAAGTCGAATTTCCATATTGATAAGTGTGGTGTACATTCATACCACCAAGTCTGTTCCATAAGATTTATTGGTCAACCTGACCGGAGATAAAGGAAGGCAACCAGCTGGAGGACTTTAACCGGTGACAAGGCCCACATCACAAAATGTGACTGGAGTTATAATCTTTCCTCAGACTTAACTGTGTTCTCTAATACTTAATAGAAGGGAAATTGCACATAGTACTGTTCGTTCGTTCCAACCAAAATTGTCATATATGATCATTGGTTGAATCCAGCAGTCATATTGTCTCTGGATTCTAACATGGTCGTGTGTTTAAGACATAAGGCTACCCGTTTATTTGCTATCAATATTCGAACATTCTTCCAATTTCCCTGGGGCTAGAGATTGTTCTACTTTGGAACTACACATTGGGATCCTGAGATACCAATGAATTAGATTTATCCTAATGCGGAAACCAATCTCATTTAATAATTAACTACAGTTTAAATCATTGGTATAATATCAGTATTTTCCATATGATAATTAGTCCTATTTAAATTTACGACAACATAGAAACTAGTTCATCAAAAAGGGAGATCAATGATAAGTGTAGCCGCATATTGAGGCTTTATAATAGTTATGGTACAAAACTCATTCAAATCTGATGGTTCAACTTAAGATGAGAATCAATAAGTTCCTTAATATAAATACTCAAAATTATCGTCGACAATTACCTCAAATTGAAAAATCTGATTGTGTTATACTCCCTTTTTTAGTAACCAAAGACTCGTTTTCTACTATAAATTGAATAGTGTTAGTAGCCGAATGCAGTGTTAAATTGTCTACTTGTATATCTATCTTAACGTAGATAAATTTTCCATTAAACGTACGATCGATATTCTACATGAATATGGGCGTCTATTTACAGTTCAAAATTAAGTACTGATACTAGTGTATCACTTAAGAATACTTAACACTGTCACCATGGAATCTAGATCAAAAAACGGTTCTTGGTTATAAAGAATAATAGAGGTGACCTGTCCTGTTATTAGTCTAGATAAGTATTTATCTTTGAAAGAATCTGAGACTTCGGTGCTGCGCCTACGAACCAGTCAACCATTTTTCCGTTTTTGAAGATTGCAATTGTGGGAATGCTTTGAACACCAAAATTGCTTGAAACTACTGGATTCTCATCCACATTCAATTTACCAAAGGTCACCTTTCCAGATAATTCAGTAGCTAGTTGCTCAATTACTGGTCCTACAGCCCGACAAGGCCCACACCAAGGTGCCCAAAAATCAACTACAATCAAGTGATTCTTGATAATAGTACTTTCAAAATTACTATCGTTCAATGTTATGGGTGTAGCATCAGTTATCACTCGGTTACTGTCAGAAATACTACTTCCATTGCCTTGTTTGGCTAGATCTCTCATCTTCTTTTCCATAATCTCGTTCAATTCGTTATCCCAATTTTGCATTGCATATAGGTTATCGCCTTTGCCATTATTAAGGATTGTGGCTTTTGCGCGACTCGTACAAAACCTTAATAACATAGACATTCATAAAAATATATGGAATGGTTTCCGAGAGAGTTTTATATTCCTCTGTAAAACTTCTAACTAAATCAGATTGTTCATGTAATGACGTATTCTCGTGTCTGTACTGTCTGTCGCCGCCAGAAATAGATCTTCTCGTTATCCTTTTGAGATCCAATAAAGGAATGACTTTAGAAAGTCTTGCAGATAGAGTAAAAAGAACTAAAGGTACAGTGTTCAGAGCCTTGCAGAAGCTAGTCAGCCTCAATCTGTGCAATAAATCAGCCAAGACCCGAGAAGCAGGTGGGTATTATCATGTATATGAGGCAGTTGATATTGATACTATAGAGAACAGTACTAAACAGAGGATTGATGAGGTACAGTTGGGTCTGACGAGGATTAGAAGAAAAATTCGGCATGATATAATAAAAATGAAGTTAGGTAAATAGGTTCACAGTATAAAAAGCAATAACATCATCAAGGAATAATAGTATTATTTCAGCAATGTTTTCATTTACAAGTGATACTGGAGAAATACTACTAGTTTGAAGGAATGTGATTTTGCCCGTAACTTGTTATAAATTAACACAAGTAGTAAGGTCGAGATTAGTTTAGTCTAATACACAATCTGTCATTATCGCGATAAAGACAGGTAACGAACCCTGGAAACCTTCCTAAGCCAATTCAAGAAAAGAATAACACATTTAGGAAATTTTGTTCAGTTGTGCTCACAAAATTTGCGAAATGCCATCAAAAGGTTAAGTTTCTAATTGGAATGTGAATAATCGCGACTAAAGTGTGCGAATTGCTCACCAAACTACTACCATGTAACTATGCCAAAATTTAATATGATTGAAATCACAATTGGATCCATAAATATACTATCCGGGGTTTTGGTACGGGATAAAAATGGACAAGTGGTCAAAAAGACTAACAATCAGTAAATCTTTTGAGCCGGAACCGCCTAATCATGTCTAGTGTCAAATTCAATTGATGAAAACTCTATGAGTGAAATACTTCGAGAGTTGGACAAGGAGACAACAAGAATCATTATATCCAAACAAATCCGAGGTAAATACAAGAAGATTTCCACAGTGATAATAGGAATCGCGAGCAAATTAAAGGACTCTGAAATCACGAAGATAACAAGCGAGTTAAAATCAAAAATTGGTACCGGAGGAACTTATAAAGACGGTCAAATAATACTTCAAGGCGACCACAGAGACCTTGTTAAACAATTGTTAGTTAAGAGGGGCTTCAACGAGGAGTCTATCGAAGTGCTGTAAACTAACTGATTATTATTATGAATCACTCGACAAAGTAAATAAATTCCAAATATGTTGACTAAAGTTATAAAACAGGATATATTCAATCAAAGGGTAATAACTATGATTTGATTTAATAATGAATCTAGTCCTGGAAACTAATCAATTAGCATTTTGCTTCTAATGTGACGATGAGTTTTTACCCCTAGGATCAAGATTTTTTATGGTGGCTTCAGGAGTTATAAGGAATAAGATTTCAATTATTTGTAATTGAATTCAGCTTTGTTAATAGGAAAGTCCTGGATAGTATTCATATACGCGATCGCGATTTCCATTGAATCTATCCTGATTGAATTGCTAACATCATCTATCAAAATTTCTCCACTCGTGCTATCTGCTACGAGTATAACAACGGCTGGGACTATGTTACTACTTACTGCTGTGTTAGGTTTTAAGAAGAAAACAATAAGAAAATTATTTAGTGATGCCACTAAATTGCTGATTTTTGCATCATTGGCCCTTGCAATAGGTATATTTACGTGGTATGATTCCATAAATAGAATAGGCGCATCAAAGGAGCTGCTTGTGGCAGGTCCACTTGAAATAGTTATAATTGTTTTGTTGGCCAAATTATTTCTAAAGGAAAGACTTCATAAAACCCATGTCGTAGGGATAAGTTTAGCCTTAGTGGGTTTTGCATTGGCTCTATTAAGTGACACAAATTTGAATCTATATGGGAATAGTCCGAGTTCTACTGTGGGGTCTACTGCACATGAGTTGGTGCATATTGGTTTCGGAGAGTTAGAAGCGATTATTTCGGCATTTGGTTTTGCAACCGGTGTACTCTTTCTTAGTAAGCTTGTTAAGACGCAATCTTCACTTGAGGCAGCTGGTTCGACTATGTTCACGGCGGGTGCTTTTCTATTTGTTATTTTACTGATTGAATTCGTAATTTCTGGCATGAATATTAGTGTGATGTCTATATCAATACCAAGTATGTCACACACGACTCTTTCAACTACGAATATCATAATATTAGGTTTATTTTCGTTGATTCCATTCATTGGTTCGCTATCATATACTACTGGTTTGAGCCGAATAGGTGCATCACTAACCGCAACTATCGGATCATCTAGTATCTTAATCACCGTATTTTTCGAGGTGGTCGTTAAAGAGTTAGGAATCAAGACCCATCTGCCTGAGAATCTAATTCTAGCTGTGTTGGGAGGGGTAATAGGTTTTCTTGGGATATATATTATTCATCTCCCTCGATATTCCGTCCCTATCACGAAAGGAAATTGATGTTGAAAGGATTTTAGAAGGTAATTTCGAGCCTCCTAATAATTACAACACAAACAAAATGGTAATCACATAAGAAATAGGAGATTTTGCTTATAGGGTCGATTATTGCGGAACAATAACCGCATCTCCACACGAGGTTCTACACAATCTGCGAATTGAGTGGAATAGAAGTTATTCATGTCATCGCCACCCACTGCAGTAATTTATAAGGCAGGCAAAATTTAATTTACTACAAATTATTTAGAAATATCATTAACATTTAGCATTCCCTAATAGATAGTCACAAATGCATTATCCAAGCTAAGAAAGTACAGAGTATGAAATACCTTTAATAGGTTGTCTAATGGGAGGGATTAGATAGGTCTGACCAGAGTTTGCAGATTACAAATGTGAACCAGACAGTATCAAAAATTATCACCAAAATTGTGTGTACTCTCGTCAACTTGCTCTTGCGGCGACTTTTTCACATGTGAATGTTCCCATTTATGTGTGCGATGATCTGCTCTAACCTCATGTTCTTGCTGGACATGATGCAATCTATCCTTCTCGTGTACAAATTCCATTCCGCAATTATGACACTTTACGACTGGGTGATGATGGACATGTCTAGCATGTTCTACAAGCTCATGATTATCCCCAAACTCTTGACCACATTGATCACAAGTATGTTTTTCGTGATGAAACAGGTGCATCAAACAAACTTTATTCAAGCTCCACTATTAAAGTCATCCGTAGCTTAACTTAAAATATACATGAAAAGTCTACAATCAGACAAATTAACCAATGAGCCTTTCGTAGATACGTCTTGTGATCACATTGCAATAAGAATATGATGAATGATACCAAGTTTAGATCATCTAATTAGTGAATATCGTCAAGGAGAAGTAATAGTGATATGTTAGCGCACGAATCTAAATATAGCCAAGAGCGACGTACATTGGCAACTACACTTTTTAATTGTTGGATAGCTCCTGAATCTATCTGTGGTCCCGCGAAATTGAGCTTTCTGTAATATTGTAATAATGTTGATACCACGAATCCATTATAAGTACGTAAAATATGACCGAATAAAATCTCAATCAGTAGATCAGATACCGATTCGAATTCCTAAATTAATGGCATATTATCAAAATTGACGTATGCTCACTTCGAGTTAAGACTCTGAAATGGAAGATAAGACAGATTATATCTTATGATGTAAAATAATTTTATTTTTAAGTAGATACATAATATTCATATAATACCCATAGCGCAATTGCCCTACTAACTGAAGAATATTATTGTCATCATCTAATCACAAATCTGATTAGGTGCGAAAAGTAGTATGTTAGATGTAGTAGAAGAATTTCAAGGTACGTGTTCCCACTGAAAGTATACTGTTCCTCCCTTACACGATGAACAAATTGCTGATCTGCTATCTTTCATGGAGCTCCAAACTTCAATCTCTCCAAGAATTGCTTCCAATTCTAATTCTGTACCTATTCCTTGGGACGACAACAGATTTATTATCTCTTCTTTTGCATATGCAGTTGAACTATTGTCTCTGAGTAAACGCTCAACATTGCTTTGAATATTTTTATCTTTATGTCCATCCATGGTCTTAATATCTACCATGAGCCATTCTCCAATAATATTCCTTTGCTTTTGGGTGGAACTCGGTGCCAATGTCATGGTTTACTGCGAAAATAAGATACTTGGATAGATCAAGCATAGAGGGATATTCTAGAGTGTATTCTAATTGACATAATATTTCTATAATGATTCAAGTGTCAAAATGCTTTAAATAAATAATCCTATCAACTAATCCCACTTATTTCAGATTCCTGATGCAGCATTTACTAAACTTAACTCAGTATAGAAAGGATTGGCCTCATATTCACCCAGATATAATATAATGTACTTGTCCGTTATAATAATGAAAGCTGACTAATCGGGTCAAGATTGCTTCTCTGCCCAATTAAGATGGGATTGGATATGGATAGATGAGTTCATATTCGCTCCTTGGAAACGAACGAGTCTGACAACGCGCAAATGCGTTTAAATTAATTGATCATTTTCTATTAAATTCTAGAACAAAGTACTCCCATCTTTTCAAGTCACCATTTATCATTTGTTGGATTTTTTCAAGGATTGCTGAATAACTTGTACTATTTGTGTAAAACTCATCCATAGCTTTGTTTGCTTTCCCATACAGCGATATTCGTTGTTAGTTCAGAACTAGAAGGATCGATAGTTAGTATAAATCCTTTTATGCCAAGAACTATACTCACATTCGAGTTCCAAAATTCTGAGCGATTTTGAGGCCATGTCTCTTTTATCTACTCTGAATTGACCAGTTATTTTCTTAGCATAGTACATTGTATTACTCACGCTAATTCGAATTATTATTATTATTTACTAACAAGTATTCCATCTGTACTGATACCAGTAAAAGGACCACCACTTTATAGAATTTACATGTGCTCAGCTGGATTTCGGTATTAATTAATACATCATTCTGAATTATAAACATGCACACAAATAGGATGATTAGAAGAGCAAAGATAGAATTAAAGCTAGTAGTGTTCGCCGACGTAACATTGCTGTATGAATTTCAGATACTGTCATTGAGAACAAATTCAATTATGCTCATTCGACAACGAAATTTGGCTACATTGCGTAGTTACAGATCAGCAATTATAGGCTGAATGTCAACTAAGTTATTTGGAAGGCTTGCCAGTATTACATTTTTGTTTGAATTCAAACAATTAGTAGACAAAATGTGTTATATAACTCGTACCGATATCATATAAAGTGTAAAAAGATATTTTAATACATTATCTAAACGCACAATCCAGTTCCTATATTTTCTTAACCTCACGACATAAGGCATCGATCATTTGTTCTCCCTTTAACTTCCTTATAAGATGGAAATGATTCTTACATACGAAGAACTGTGTGCTTGATCCGTTGTTTGTACCAAGATGTAGACAGATATCAGCGTCCCTAGAACATATATTGCAATAATTTAACATTTTGTTTCCAAGCATTTCCAACACTCGAGTGACATGCACTCCTCAAAAGAAGTTATCATGAATATCGAACGTCTCACTACCTCCGCTTATCACCTGTGCCTATTTTAACTTTTCATAAAATGATTAGATTCTCTAACTTTTGTCTTATTTTGCCTCGATTATCAAAGATATATGAAGACTACGCTAAGATGTGTCTTATTTAAAGGTAACTAATGTACCTAAAATATTTCTATAAGAAATCAAGTGCAATATTACTTCTTATTTGTGATAGTTAAACAATATTTTGGCTTTCTCAAAATTTACTACCCGATTTTCGAACAAAAAGTATAATGTTCAAGTATTTTAAAAAAGTTCTCTTTGTACGGTTATCCTGACGGTCTCCGTGTTCCAAGACACAGCCAGCTATAATAATAGCAGCCAGTTAACTTTGAATTCAATTTGGAATAGTGAGCTAATCGATTTCGTAATCAATTCATACAGCAATCAATTAGTGCAAAACCTCAGTTCAAATAATTGGAATCTATGTGTAATTCATTCAAAAATATTAGGTTTGGTATGTAGCTAAGCATATTCCACTCGACTGGGATGAAACACAGACATATTTATCTAATTCCTTAGAAGTATAACTCACATGTTCGAAATCAAGGTAGGGGAGACCATAGTTAGTCTGGGCCTGGTCGTTGTTGACATGCAGAATGGCTTCGTAGCTAAGGATGGCTCGTACGATAAGCTTGGATTGAATACTCCACCTTATCGAGAGATTGTACCAAGGGTGAAACAGCTTATTGATTTGTGCAGGTCATTTGGTATACCAGTCTTCTTTACCGAAGCAGTGAGGGAAGCAAGTGGGATAGATCTTTTAACCAAAATTCATACGCTGTTACCAAAATCTAGAGAGGATAGGCTGAAGCTGCCTATATGTGTACGAGGCACATGGGATGCACAAACTATCGATGAATTAAAACCATCTGATGACGATCATATTATTATAAAAAGAAGGGATTCTGCATTCCAAGATACAGAATTAAGAGTGTGGCTCCAAAGTATAGGGATAAATACGTTAGTGTTTTGTGGTGTGGATACATCAATATGTGTTGAAACCTCGGTAAGAGATGCTTTTAACTTGGGCTATGACATAATACTCATTTCAGATGCTACGGCATCAGGAACGAAAAGTCACTATGAAACCACTCTAGAAAGGGTAAGGGATTATTATGGATTACAAATGAGCTATGATAGATTCACCGTTATGATGAATAGTCTGGACAGGCTAAGGAAAGAACAGACCAATTTGATGGATCACAAACAACAAATAGATAAATTCATAGAAGAGTTCGGGCTGTTGGATTTCCGAGACTTTATTCATGCCCCAGTACAAACGCTACAATGAACTGAAGATGCATCGCGTTCTATGCCAGAGTAATCTGACTCAATACTTAAGCCGACCAATATAAAGTTCTGAATCAGATAATTTGTCATTGTTGAATTGGCTCTATTCAAGTCGAAGCAAACCTGACCATAGATTGAATTGTTACGAAATCCAACAAATTCTTTTCTGAGTTCGTAATATGTCCTTTGTACTATCGATTGCGTATTTCAGTCCCGAAGTACACAATTCATCCAGATTTGTAGTCAATCCAAATAGTTGGCCTTTCCAGTATTAGGAGTCATTAGAATTTTCATCTAAAATCTAAATGATCGACAATAGCAGTCACAGCAATAGACTTTTAGTGTCTTAGCCTCAACACTTATCTATTCATGGACTCAAGATTTATGATAGATGGTTACGCGACTGCGGCGGGTACGAACGCATATGTTCGTAATGCAGTGAGGACTGGTATCCCCTCGGAACACTTTCGAACATTTGATAATTTACATTTTTCAAGTATGGGTATGGGGACATATTTAGGCCAGACAACAGATAAGGATGATCGAGAGATGGAAGAGGCAGTTTATGCCTCGATCAAATCCGGTGCAATGAATGTTGTCGACACTGCCATCAATTATAGAGCTATGAAATCGGAAAAATCAGTAGGCCGTGCGTTATCAAGACTGATAAATGATGGAGTAGTAAGCAGGGATCAGATCTTCATCTCAACGAAGAATGGATACGTAACTAATGATGCTGACTATCCAGGTGTTGATTCGATGGAGTACATGAAGCGCATGTACATCTCAAATGGGATTATACGGTCAGAAGATATTAGCTCGGGCTACAATGTCATTCATCCATCATATATTGCACGGTGTATAGATAAATCACTTTGTAATATGCGCATTAATACTATCGACCTAGTTTATCTCCATAATGCATACGAGAGCTGGTTTAATGATGTTCCTAGAGACAAATTTATGCAAATGTTGCTTGAAGTGTTTCGTGTATATGAAAAAAATCGGACTCTGAATAAAATTAGGTACTATGGTATGGCGACTTGGACTTGTTTCAGAGTTCCTTCTGAAAGTAAAGAATATCTTTCGTTAGAACAAGTCTTGGAGACAGCAGAAATGGCCTGCGGAGGTAAGGGACATGGTTTTCGGTTTATTCAATTACCTTATAACTTGGTGTATAATGAGGCATTGTTGTTGAGAAACCAAACTGTAGGATCTGAAGAGAGATTAAATATATTGGAAGCAGCACGAAAATTAAATGTCGGAATCTTTACTAGTATACCATTATTCCAAGCTCGATTACTTAATGCTGAGGTTCCAGACTACGATACTGGTCTGAGTACCAAAGTCGAAAAGGTAGTCCAGTTTGTTAGATCTACTCCGAATATCATAGCACCACTTATTGGTCAGAAAAGTCCAGTGCATGTAAATGAAAATATCAATTTGGCAAAGATACCCCCCATGAGAGATCCAGAATTTTCGACTGCCACCAAAATTCTTTTTGGAGATTGATGGGGATAATGGTACGTAGGTCATCTCTACGGAAAAAATATCTCGAAATAGCATTTATGCATAAACTGCTAATTGCGATAGTTCTATCCAATTTTGATTGATAGCGTGGTACTATACATTGTGACGCATTATTGAAATCATGAAGTATCATCCCGATATCGTGTATTTTCATTAAATGTCCAGTTTGACTCTCTATGCGACATTTACGAAGGTTATTGTACTTTTTCACGCACGGAACACTCGAAATACAAAGTATTTTCTGTGGGGAGAATATCAAGTCATCAGAACAGGTTCGATCTCCAAAGTTTCCACATCTGTACCATTAAAATTAATTTCCAATGAGATGAGTTTTTTTGCTACGATGATGTTCGATCCTAAGTCGAATACTTATCGAGCCTGATTATTTTTAGGTTTTTCTTGTACAATTTCACAATTGGTATTCTTCAGATATTTTTTGAGTAAATACAACGGTAGAAAGAATTGCTTTCCCTTTATACAGGTGGATCGATATCCGTTCATTAAATTATACACCCTTTTTCCGATTCTTGGAAATAACGCTTATATTAAAAAATTCTATTTATTTTTATCTGGGTCAGGTGTTTTTGGTCATGCTGAAATA
>JARBAU010000098.1 GCA_029237525.1 Nitrososphaerales archaeon
AATTAACTGTAAAGTGTAGTACGAAATATCCCCAGCAAGCAGAGGAATCAAACATAGGGGACAAAATCGCAGCCGTGTACTAGTAGCAGCAACGAGACCCTAGTACCATGACTGTTAAAAAACCCCTCTCGCGCTTTTGTCTAGTTTGATGTATTGGACTTATGGCGCGAATGTATCCTAATGCTTGCTGGTATTATATAATAATACATTAACCAGGTAATAATCTTGCTGGAACATGCACATAAAAACAACTGCCCATAATTGCTCGTCAGCTATGAAAATGATTTATCAAAGAGCATTCAGTAATCTGTTTTCCGAAATTAATGATATTTTATACTCAGATATTGATCGTTAAATTCTCAATCAAGTGTGTATTTGTCTGTTCATATTTAGGTATCATATTTCTATTATTGTTATCATCAAATGTTTGGTATAGCCGTTGTAAAAGTGTGACGTCCTAACAATATTGCTAGTATATTGCTAGTATTATAGCTCCTGAAAGTAACAAGCCAGTGAGAAATACGAGATCATAGGATTCTAAGGACGGAAAATACATAGCTGCTCCAGTTAGTACTCAGTGACAATTAATCTGTATGCATGGACATTTCAGCAACTGCAGGCCCCTATTGGCTTCCTATAACTCATAAGAAGGGTTGTGCCTAGCAAGATTCCAATCTGTTGTTTTTAGTGTCAACTTTTGTGACGCAGCCTCAGACCTGCTATTAGATCTATCTATGCATGTGAATCTAGAGAAATCAGAGCATTGTCTTTCTAATTCTTAGTTCAACAAATCAACTTATTAGTGAATTCGATATTCTCAAGCTAATTTATTTGTAGTAAAAATATTATCGTGATTCAAGAATCTGCAAGAATATCTGCTACATCTTTCTACACTACTGAAGATCAAAATGCTGGTATCTATAGTGTATAACTACGCTGAATCGGTTCAGATACCAAAACATAGTAAACAACAACAACTACCAGCATTATTATTATCATCATCACCCCCTTCACAGATGATTTCGCGAAATAGGGTCACAAGTAGGTACAAAAACATAATTGCAGGGCATGAATTAAGATATACTGAATTAAGAGTCATAGCGTTTGGTATATATACGGATTATATAATACCAATTAAAAGTTTAACAGATACTGATAGTTTATTATTAAAAATATTCGTAGATGTGTGCCCTACTTTAGCTGCAAATCTTATCATCAAAATAATTAGATGGCTGTACCTAAAACCTAATATAACTAGGTAACTGACTTTGTCAAAATTGAACTATGAGTAGACAGAATTTTCGAGTGTTCTTGGAAAAGGTGTTTTTTGATAGACAATTAGCTAAGTACATCTTTATTGCTGTCACGTCGTCACTAACAATTATTTTATTTGCATCAGCATTGGCAAATAATTCTGCCTATTCTCAAACCATAGATAAATCAAATACAAATGTTAGTAGAACGATTACTGGTACTACTGTACTAGATGCAAAATCAGTTTTTAATACTGGAATGCTATCGTTGCCACCAACTGTTAAAGGATTCATAGTCTATATCCCAGACGAGGCTCATCATCCACCTTCAGATAATAAAACAATTAGCCCAAATAATGCAAATTACATACCAACCAATCTTGTTATTCCAAGAGGGACTATCATAGCCTTTGTCCACGGAGATCCGAATCATATCCACATAGAGATCTTGAAGGATAATAAAACAGGACAGGCAATATGGCAAACTACTCCGGTGACTCATCCAGGAGCATCGGATGTGAAAGTGTTAAATCCAGGTTCTTATGATATATCTGACAAAAAATATACAAACATGAAAGGGACGATAACTGTTGACAGTAATACACAATCTAATGGCGACTTGACTCTGGGTGGATTTTTCGTTCCTACTTCATCTTTATCAAAATATAAAACAGACTTTGCCTCTGCAGGCTTTCAAGTTTTGTCTACTTTTGATTTCCTGAGTAAAACCGTCCAGAAGGATATAAGCGGACCAACCACATTAATGATTTACTCCACACATCTTCCAATACAAGATGCAACAGCAAAGCTCAAGCCATTGATCGTATCCTTACCTTACCGTTAGTCATTGTAGTTGGGATAAGATATCATTTACTTTTGTTTTTGTTTTTTGTGCTAGATATTATTTCTGGAATGTACCCAGTCTAGTAACGAAACTGCATAAGTAGATAAATATGCATGCACATCATGAAATACTTCTTGTTGACCCCTATGATTATTCTTTCGATTTATGTGTTGGCAGATCTATCCGTCTCTCCAAGATTGACAAGGGGAATTCATTAATTCCTAGAGCCTATTTGTTGTCTCTTAAGATAACTGCTTTGCACTATAATTTCGTTTTGAATGATTTACAGACAAGGATGATACTTTATGGAAAGAGATAATGTTTGGATTTTAGTGATTGCCATCTTCTTTACTTTTGAGTTGATACCTGAGAAAAAGGTCCCAGTGACTAACTGCTAACTAATTCATGTACTTGCATTTACTGGTCCTAGGTATAAAAATTTGGCCGAAAGACTAAGACTAAGACTAAGACTAAGACTATTGATTCCTCAAGTAGATTATTGCTTGCAG
>JARBAU010000007.1 GCA_029237525.1 Nitrososphaerales archaeon
AAAATTTCTAATAGGAAACCAAGCAAACTTGGGAGCAAATGCACCAAATTTTGCTTATCCTATTCTATTTATAATTGGAGTTGAAGTATTTGCTTCTGCAATGTTAATATCTGTAATCTACGTAGTTGTCTATACAAAAGGACTGAGAGGATTTAGTGGTATTGCTATAGGTGGTATTGTGGGTTAGACATATTCTTTCTAGCATTCATATCTGGTGCTTCAATGAATCACGCTCGTTCTTTAGCGCCAGCACTTGTATCTGGAGTATTAGACAATTTATGGCTCTATTGGTCGGCAACGTTCGTAGGCACGTCAATAGTTGCACTTATCATTCGAAGAATGACCGTATCAAAAAGACCATAAATTTTGTGATATTCTTGTCATGTGAGGCCAAATAAAAAAATGTAAATAGTCACCAATATCCATTAATTATCACTAGTGGACGCATATAGGTTACAAACGACTGCCATTCTCCTTTTAATCTAGTCTCTTGCTGATAATTTTCTAATCAGATATTTTATTCTGATCGGTATTTCAATAATATATCCAAAACTTGCATTAGGGCATTTGAATACTACATAACAAGTTGCAGAAATGAATACCTTTCTAATTATTTATTTTGTTTGCGCATCCTTCTGCTCCTCGTATATTCAACTATAACTGTTGAAAACGCTCCTACTGCCCCACCGGCGAGAATAGCTAGTGGTGTTCCGTAAGTAGACCAAAATGTGACAAATGTCTCATGAAAAGTAACTGCCGGAATTACAGATACTGTTAGATTTGCAGGACTAGTAATATAACCAATAGTTGGATATTTTTTGGATACTTGAAACTCTGGGTCCACATATCCAGTTGCCGTGTCATTAAGTGAAGGAAATGCCGATGATGTTGTTGATATTAATAGTGAAGCAGTAAGGGGCACACGATATACGCCAATTGTTGCGTTTGGAGAAACATTTATCTTAAACAATGGAGGTTGAATACGTTGGGTAGACACATTCAAACCGCTAGATATGAAAGATGTGCGAGTATCAAAAGTTATACTAGTAACGTTATTAGAAAATTCTGTACCTATCTCAGCAGGAACCAGACGCTCTTCTCCTTGCCTTATGGCTATATTCTTTGGATTTGTTAATATACTGATAGTGGCTGGAGGAACAGCAATCCAGGGCGAATAATCTCTAACTTCATTTGATTTGTAGGATTCTGCAGTATAAAATGACAAACCATATTTAGTTGGATAATTTATTGAACCTAGGTCTAATCGAAGATTAATATATCCTCGTCCTATCGTAGAAGCACCAAAAGGTTGTGTATAGTTTATCCTAGATTTTAAGAGCACACGGGAGCCAGTTGATGATAATTGATAAAGATATTCACTCCATTTTCCATTGGCTGCTTCAACATAATAATCGTAATTGGCTCCATTATATCCTGAATTTTGAGGCAGACTAACAATGGCAATAAGCATACCATATCGAATCTTTTTGAATAGTTCACTGTAGGTAGAAGCATTTTCCGAATTTGATGCCAACCAGAACGTAGCTTCGAGAGTTTTTCCATCACTATGATAATTTACTGCCGATAAGTTTGCATAACCAGACTTTAAATGAGTGCTGTCATTACCATAAGTTTGAACCCAATGACTTTTCAGACTTTTGAGTTCCTGATCAGAAATCAAAACTTCGTCAAACGCAGGTGATGCAGCAAAAGCCTTGTGAGAAGGGGAATACAAGGATGATGATAAAAACAACATCATCAAAATAGTAATAGTAATAGTAATAGTAAATGAAGCAAATGCTAAAGACGAATATTTTTGCGACTGTAATTTAATATTGCCATACATATTCTACGCGTCCAAAGTCCCATCTATTATGTATTTAGTCGATGAAAATAAACATTCATCAGCAGATGAGATCCACATTCTAAGATTTGTGAGCGCGTATTCATAAAAGCGGAAGATCTAATAGTAGTTTAGGTTCACACGATGTATTTATGCTTGCTAATGCAATAGAGATTGTGTGGTTAGGAAGTCCAGCATAAACCTTAACATCTACATTACTAACAAAAAATGGAAATGATGTTGATTACAACAGCCTTTGGTGCTAGTTATACCGACAGTTAGCCTTTATACAACGAAATCCTATGTGAATAATGACTGCTTAATTCTACTAGACAGTTACCAAATAACATAGAGTCATCATTACGTAAGGTACGGTACATGTAGCAGACGAAATGAAAGTAAAATTATTCGAAAGCATGGGTTTGTACCTAAATAATATAGAATCCATGATGACGTCAGGCATATTATTCTGGTCATTATGGATAGACCATAAGCCATGAAATCGAGTTGCTGGTGATATCAAACCCTGTCAGGTTAGATTGGATGTATCTCCTTTAGGTTGTTGGTCGGCCTTTTCCTAACACCAGAAACCGATTAATTCATTCAAACCAAGAGACGAAACTTAGGCTTATATTTATTTTAATTGAAGCTCTAATTGGATTTGAGGGAACAAGAAGTATAATATAAAGAGAAAAATAAGAGCCACAAACCCGAATTCCATAAGAGTCAAACTTATCTATTTGACACGATGCCTATAAGACGGCTTCATACGTTCTAACTGGACTACCAAAACTGCAGATACACTAAACGGAATTAATACAATGGAGACAAGGCTCGCCAGACCAGAAAAACTGGGCTTGCCTATACCAGATCCAATAAAGCCTGTAATGCTAAGCATGAGTAGTATACCGGTAATTATTGTGGCATCAACTTGTAGTATGTCTTTGTCTTCTAGCACCAAGCCTTAGTTTGTCTTACCAACCAAAGGAGTTTAACTAGATTAATAAGTGGAGTTAAAGAAACTACGTGGAGTTTTTATACTGCTATCTAAACCCCTCTTTTCCTCGCCATAAGAATGTGAACTAGGATATCTAGGATGTTTTGAATCTACTATAACTCTCATTGTCTATTGTATGTCATGTAATTGCACATCCAAATTCTCTTTAAGTTAGGAAATAACCTGGACATCCCGTGTGTTGACGATTTCTATATAATTCTATGACAGGATCTTAATTACACACCGAAGTCTACTGAAGAGTTGAAATTTATTATATAATAAATAGCTAAAGCAGCAGTACCCCTGAAAAAGGGATCGATGTTCATAAATCAAAAAATGCTAAATTTAAGCATATAGAACGATTTATTGCGTGCTAGATGCGCCAAATAAGGAAGCAGTTCAAAAACGTTATGATAAAATAGGAGGAAAATGCGACTGGATTATGGAAGTAAAGACTTCACAGAAAACGTGAGGCGCGCGCCAAACAAATTTTATAATGATAACAATTCTTTATAGAGCGTGCCTCATCACATGTAGCTTTCATCTATATATCTAAATGCTAAGTTAGAATCTAATTAATTCAGACAAAATGTATTCCTAATACCTAGAAAGTGGGATAGTGGCATCCAAGAAGAAAACACTGTCATAGGGTCCAAGATGATCAAGGATATAGTTTCATAGACAACTGTATAATGGGACGCTAATTGACTATCAAAAACAATAACCAACCTGTCAATTAAGAGTATAAAGCTTTATGATACTTATCCAAGACTGGTTTTCATCATATAAGAATATACAAACAAGTTAGTTAAAATCTATGGAAGACATATATCTAATAGT
>JARBAU010000008.1 GCA_029237525.1 Nitrososphaerales archaeon
AACAACATAAAGTTTTAGCCGAACCAGAAATTGATTTTGCACTAACAAGTTAGTCAGCCATTCTGTGGGTATTTCGCGCGACGTACTTAGAAGCTGGCCGTATAAGTGTGTGAGCAGTAGAATATTGCGAAGTAAAGTCAAGACAATTCGGATGCTAGAAGCAATTATGACCAACTACCTTCCTACCCAGATCTGAGTGGCTCTCAGCCCTTCTATTGTGTTTATTATTTCGTGATCACTCTCATAGAACTTTACACCACAGCAGCCCTTAGACTCGCAGGCAAAGAAACTGGCGCATATTGATGAATTGGATACAGCAATATAATTTCAAAGCAGAGATAGGCAGTTTCCTTTAATTTGTTATGCCATTCTCACGCTGCCTATTAAGTACAGTAAAAGATTTGGATATCTCCAACAATAATGATTAGTGATGAATAAAATCAAAGGCAAGCATTATGATGATTTTAATGTAGAAGTACTATCTGATTCCATTAAATTCTATTTACCTAGAGTAGAGGGATATCTGGAAGTTATACGAGACATATCTTCTAAGTATAGAGGAATGTCACTATTCGAGTTTGATGGTTATTTTGAGGGCAAATTTGAACCTATGAAGTATATCCGTGCTGAAATACACACATCAGATAAAGATGAGCAAGGTATGATAAACTTTGCAAACAATATTCGTTTGAGACTAAAACAAAAAAGCCTTGCCATCGAATTCAATAATAAACTAATCCTAATTAATGAAAACTGACTTTTGATATTATTGTGATAACTTGAAACATCCCTTTTATTGTAAATGTGTCAGCTCGGTTCCTTATACTATCTTGGTTATACATCTGAATGCCATTCAAATCTTTTAAGTGATAAAGAATTTCAGCAAGCAAAGCCTATACTACTTGAAAAATGATAGAAGAAATAAAATAAAGTCAATAAAGATAAGTGATATGTTATCTATAATATAAAAGCATAAGCTAAATCATCTGTTACAGTAATTGCTGTATCTATTCAGTACTCGAAGGATACTCTGCATATATCCCGTATCCTACGTCTCTGTGTTATGTTAGCGATACACCACGTTTTAGGATATCCGAAGACGACTCAAAATCAAGATACATTGGAGAATATCCACCAGCTGACTTAATCGTATGTCAATTTTGGTGGATAGTAATTAAATAAATACGAAAACTTTACTAGATTTCTTTTGTTACCCGGTCACTATCTGTTATGGCACGGTCACTGGCTTTTCTTGATAGATACTTCTTTAAGTAAGGCTGGTTGGATAACTGTACTTGTTCTGCTCTAACGGAGCTGTTCACTAAACTGAACTATGCTACCGGATAGACTATCTTTGCGAACGCAAGGTTCAGATCCGCGGCTATGATAGATATAGTCCTGTCTAGCAGCCAGATTACCATTATCACATACACTACTTAGAAATATTCCTAGCAGCCTTAATTAGGCATGGTGTCCATAATTAATTGCTATTCAAAGCTCCACGCTATCGACTGAATCCAAGCTGATATGTCACAAATTTGCGGTCACTACCAGCGAGAGAACACTGAATTCGGCTTGCGATCGTTTGGCTTGTTATATTTGATTTCATTAAAAATATGGTTCACAAATCTGTGCTTATTTATATATTTAACAGTCTATTAACGTCAGACAAACATTATTTCAATTGAAAACTGAAATTACGAGTAAATATTGAGTCATTATATAGTTTTAGGTACTGTACAATAATACTTATGTTTATAGACAAATCAGACAATCCAGTATATCTCTCTAACTTGTACCGTGACGAATATTCAATATCTTCTTTATTCTTTGAGGTAATCGCATTAGTGTGGATACCAAGAGGTGAGTCTTTATTGTAGGCTCAGTAAATGAGCTCGAATCGCTTGGGAAAAGTGTGAAAAGAATAAATGATCTAAATGACGATTATGAGCTCGAGAACCTAATAGAGAATATAAAACAAACGTGGATTCAGGATTATAAAACTTGTTATAGTGGATAAATAGACGATTACAAACGTTAGACATCATCTTGTAATTTCATGCCTTAGAATAATTCTTCTATGATGTCATTTTCTGTAGCATCAAAAGATTCAAGTCGTAATGTGAAGCTACGATCACACAACATCGGATGAGGGGTACTATCTATCTCGACCATTCATGGCAAAGCCGTCAGATTAGGAATAATAGCGATCTCTTGCTATAGAAAGTAGATTCTGCTAAGCCTGTAATCTTATAGTATTAAATCCCATGTGGTTTATCTCTTATTATTACAGAATGACTATCAATAATGATAACAGTAATAATAATCCCATTGTCACTATAAATTGGAACAGAATAATAAATCAAGATACAAGAAGCATAGATGATGCAGATCTCGGAAAGTTCAAGGGCCTATATGAGCCATTTATAGTTATAGAAGGGGGAATAATAAAGAAGTATAAACTCTATATTCCAAAATCAGTTATTGAAAAAAATGATGCAGATGTGCTATACTTAAATATAACTCGCCAGGAAGCAATGGACACCTATAGGCGAGGATCGCTTCCAGCAGAGGATGAAATCAGACAGATAGAAATAATTACAGAAAATAGAATTCTGGCATCTAGAAGCAAAATCAAAATTACAAAAAATGAACCACGTCAAGCAGAAAAAGAACAACGACAACAACGACATCCAAATAATGAAGAAAAGAAAATGATGACGATAAGAATAATAAATAAAATCAAGAAAGTTAAAGAAAACGTTGTATCCAGATCAACAAAAAGTATTTTGATGCTCAGAATTGATAAGAAAGGAACAATTAATAGGATAAAAGAGGAGGAAAGCGAACTCAAATATATACTAATTTTAGCGGCTAAAGTGGCAAAGGAAAAAATCTGGAAACTAAAATATGTTACAGAAGAAAGGATAAAAAGAACAACTAGAAATGGCAGTGCATATGTTAAGCGCAAGATATCCACATAGGGTATTCCATAATAGTGTCTTGCGTAAATTCATCTACTGAATCAATAATTCAATCTGGCTCTACAGATGAACTAAAGGCATATGGAAAAACAAGCAGAGAGAATATATCGGAAGTTATTATTATGGATTCACCATTATGGGTAGACAGGTCAGGCACATGGATTGAAGGTTATCGAAGAGTTGTCTGAAATAGACAGGATTAAAAGAATTCAGGAGATTGGGATTCATTCAGCCAATTCGAAAGAAAAAATACAGGCAATTGAAGCGATTTCAGTTTATGGAAACAAGGCAATCTTTCCTTTATTTGACATTATAGGATCAAGCACTGACCAAATGGTAAAGACTTATGGATATAAGACTATTCTGAAAATTAAAACATATTTCGTTATCTAACTTGGTTTGTCGCTGTTTAAAAAATGCCGGGATTAGTTTTATCTATTATTTCATCACTGTGGGGACATCCTAATTATGATTATATTGTTTGTTTTCTAACCACGGTTCTAATAGACTCATCAATATTAAATTTCTATTAACTCATCATCTTATCGGACTTGATAGACTCAATGGACTCAATAGTAACAGAATTGATTATAATGCTTGCTCTGTCTTTGTCACTGCTAAGTTTTTCTGCTAAGTCATTTAATGACATGTTTTCCAATACTTCCAATTTGAAATCGTAGAATAGAAGCAATCCTTCAAGTCCTTTGCTATATCAAGCTGATCAATAGCATCTATATAGCTTGTAAGTTGTGGTTGTTGTTTGTCACACTGAATTGAGTAGTAAAAAGACTTTAAGGGTTGAATATTCGCCTTATCAGTTTCAATTGTAATACTCAAAATGTATCTATAGTGTTTCTGTTATTTATTATCATCAGTGTATTGAATATAAAAAAATACACATTTCTTATGACATATATGATTCAATAAATACTTATTTTAGTTTATTATTCATTTCAGATAGTTATGTAATAAAATCTAAGTTAGTTACTCTCATGCGATTGTGGTGAAATTCAACCTGCCTATATCTTTTGGAGAAATCATTTTGGTTGTTTGCTGAACTAGACTGTGAATCGATCACAACTAGCTGGTTTGGCAAAGGACTTATTTCTCAAGAATTAACCTCAACACGCTGTGGTTGTGCTACCATACCCGATACCAAATGATTCTCAACCACAGCTGCTCATAAAATTATGCCAGTGCGTTTGTCAAGGCAAGAATAACAACAAACCCTTTAGTTATTCATATAATTTAGAGAAAAATATAAAGTTGGCACGAGGGAGTAATGTTGGCATTATTTAAATATCATGCAATACATCATTTTTTGATGATACTAATGATAGAAATAAAACTTGCAGCACATATGACGCCTAATTTCTATGTTTGTAATACTTTATCAATGTTTAGTTCGTATAATTGGTCCTATTCCAATAGTATCTACCATGCAAAAGAACAACTAGTAATTCTACAGAAAAAGTCCTTTCAAATTGAAAAACCAATATGGCTTAGCCTTATTAGAGTATGCACTATTTGATTATAATAATGAATTCATTTTAAATTCCGAATTAATATTAAGACAATTAGATTTGGTAGAGTTTACCTCAGTCACTAGTATGTTGTTGAATCTATTGCACATGGAAATCTAGTACTATCAATCTTACAGCTAGAATCTGGGCATATGTAGATATTGGAGGCATTAGAGAAGTTATGTAAGAATATGAAAAGTCGTCTAGCATTAATTTTGACGCCAACAAAATGGCAACTAAAATCACTGTACTTGTAACAGGTGCAAGCGGCTTTATCGGTAGCAGAGTAGTATCCCGACTACTTTCTTACTCTAACTCCATGAGTACCAAATCTAGCTACAGATCTCATCACAACGATCAAAGACAATTCATCCTAGTTGCTCTCTTGCTGGCTGTATTAATGCATATGCAATTTCGGACCGTCAAGTTATAATCGCCATAAGATATAAATCTACTTCAGGAAATTTTTACTGTTATTAGTATGTCATTAGTTTTGGCGATCCAATAATAGCATATTATGTAAGATGTGTACTATATTTCATAACCGGATTTGGCACAAAATGTGTTTTGCTGCATCTGTATTCTGGCCGAAGATGGAACCATTTGACTTAATGGAAATGGTATCAGGAAATGATAATTGGTGTCCCTATCACTAGTACGAGTTGTTCCACTTGTGACTTTAGGGATATAACCAAGATTTGATATTTTATATAATTAGCACCTTCTCATTTTATTTGCGATGTAGCCAGTAATTTTGTAGGTTTATATGAAGTTAATATTGATGGTTTGCTGGTATACTTTATAATCTATAATGAATTGGCTGGCTTTGTTTCCTTCCTGAAAACTATCTGAGTTAGGCATTTTATGAATGTAAAAAATAACATCATGATAACCCAGGAATGCTTTCTGATAAAATTGGCATTGCAGCTGAATTGGCATCAGATACGTAGGTTAGCACTAATCACATTTATATTATGAACAGTAACAAAGTCATGGCACAGTATTCCTGATTTAAAATGGTGTATATTAGAAATAAGAAGGTAAAAGGAATAGATTATGCATATCTAGT
>JARBAU010000099.1 GCA_029237525.1 Nitrososphaerales archaeon
AGTACTTGAACCACCTACACAGAATCAGGGTGCACGACGTATATGGCCAGATTCTCATGGACGTCTTTGGGTAACGGAATGGAACGTAGGACAGTTGGCTGTTTATGATCCTACTTCTAAGATATGGAAGGAGATACGGCTGCCAGGAAATAACCCGCAGCCCTATGCTGTCTATGTGGATAACAAAGACATTGTATGGTTAAGTGATTTTGGTGCAAATGCATTACTCCGTTATGATCCTATACAACAAAAGTTCCAGGTATTTTCCTTACCAACTCCGAACGCCAGTGCGTCAAATTCTTGGTAGGCCTGGAGAAGTATGGGGAGCAGAGTCTGGAACTGATAAACTTGTAGTAATTCGAACTGATAATAGTTGGATAAAGATAATGAACGCTAATAACGTTAAGTCGTAAATGAGGCTGCCATATCCTGGAGTGATAAAGGTGCCTTGTGACATCGCAGAAAAGTAGGAAGATTTTTGCAAGTGTCATACATGTAAAGGCATCTCTCCATATGATCTGTTCTGGCCAGTTTGGACTGAGACTTTGCTTCATTAGTTCTTGGTAGTTATGTTAGGGCTTATGTTTGTCGCAACTAGGACTCTTTTGTGACTTTCTATAAGAGTCAAGAAGGTCAGGGTTCTCTGGCTTACTGGACTGTGCTCAAATAATTTTAGATACTATAAGATATATTAAATACTCGCTATATATGCTCAAAAATTTAACGCTGTTATAACAGCTCATTAATCAATATAGACACTAGTCCCTACAATACCTCTTTTATACCAGACAAATTAACTATGATAAGTTAAGGTTAAAAACGAGCTCAAAAAATTGACGATAGTGCATGAAGCTATCAAAATCAAATGACGGTAGTAATTCCAGTAAGAGCTTAAAATTTAAAGAAAAATCCCTTATTGTTTTAGGAATAGTTATGGCAGTAATCGGATTAACTGGTGCTATATATTATGGATCACTATTTGTAAGAGAAGAAGTAACTGGTGGCACAAGATTGCCTTATACTACTGCACCCCAAATGAACAATCTCTCATCTATGGACATTGAAATAGCGTTTGTTGCTATTGCAATTGTGGGATTTGGGATATTGATTTTTGAATTTGCTGGAAGAATAGATAAGCCACTTGATTTCTATCCAAGATGACTGAACGAATGATACACAGACAACACAGACAACAACATGTAATAGAATCCTCCTACAGGTGCGAAGAATGTGGCAAATCATATTATTGTCGAGGAGAACTTCTGGACCACATTCATCAAATCCACGGAATCTAATATGTGACAGGACAAAATAATTATTTATTCGATTACGGACTGAATATAAAAATATTGGAATATAAGAAGATAGTATAACTTCCGTCACTTCCCTTTTCTGGATGTGTTAGCGGTTCTATGACAAAAGCCAGTATAATGATTGTTTACTGCTGCAATTGCTAGTTTAATCTATCTCTTTGTTATTCTCTGGCTCTTCAGAAATCTACCCATTTCCCATTTCCTATATACTTGGATTATTATAAAAAATAGAGGTTTCAACGTAGTAGACAATAATAACAATCTTACGACTTTGAATCGAAATCAGTATTTCTTTTATGGGCTGTTTGCTATTGCTTTATCCAAGACCAGTACCTTTCCTGGAACCCTTCTTTGTAAATGATGGGCAGACGAACCTGAAAACGAGTCTCTCCTGGTCTAGAATATACTTGTATGTCTCCTTGGTGTGTCTCAGTTATGATCCTATGACTTATACTCAATCCAAGACCAGTACCTTTCCCTGGGTCCTTAGTAGTAAAAAATGGTTCAAAAATCCGTGATTTTACATCTTCTGGGATGCCTTTACTTCCGTTATCTGCTATTTCTACAAGTATATGATCACTGGCCTCATTTTTGGTTCGAATTGAAATAGTTCCATGTTTTCCTATTCCATCAATAGCATTATCTATTAGATTTGTCCATACTTGATTCAGCTCGTTTCCATAAGCATTAATAGGTGGCAATTTAGAATCATATTCTCGAATTATTGTTATATCTGCTTTCTTTAGTTTATGCTGAAGCATGGTTAGGGCGCTCTCTATCACTTTATGAATATCGACATTCTGAAGAGGAGTCTGATCTACATAAGAATATGATTTTACCGCAGAGACTAGGTCACTAATACGCGTAGTACTGCTTTTAATCTCATAAAGGAAACGGTCTACCATTATTGTTGTAGTGAGCCAACTTAAGACATCATTAAGATTCTGTCCTGCTCTACTATTATCGGTACTGGCTTCAGGTGACATTATGTTAGTAGCAATATCCTTTATGGTATCCATAGTGATTCCTAAATTGACTAGTTCAGATGCTAGCTTCCATCCATCATTAATACCATAAGATTCAAGCCATCCTGTGATCTGCTCCTCTTTTTCACCTTGTGCTATAATATCGTTTGTACTACGATTACCAGTAACAGAAGTCGTGGAGTTCATATCAAATTCTAGAATATCATTTCTTAATTTAGAAATGTAAGACCATTGTGCGGAAGTGATACCCTCAGGACTATTTAATCTCTGCATTAGAGATCTCCATTCTGAAATAGAATCAGATAGTTGTGTGACAGATCTATTAGCAGCTGCAGCAGGATTATTCAACTCATGAGCAAGACCTGCAGCCAAGCTACCTAGTGCTATTAGCTTTTGATTATGCTCTAATACCGTTTCCAATGACTTGAGAAGGCGAGCCATTGACTGTAGAATTTGCCTAGTCAGGACAGGCGAACTGTAAACCATTCGCCAGAATTCCTCTCTATCCCATCTAAGTAAATGGCTTTTCTCGGCAGCAAAAGCAGCACATTTATGATCTGCGAGATGCTCACCAAGAATTATTAAAAGCTCTCCAAAATGGTCTCCTGAATCATATGTAGAAAGTACTGCTTCTCTGGGCCCATCTTTTAATATAATCTGCACCTTTCCCTCTAGTATTACATAGAATGCATCATTTTCACCTTCGGCAATTATTTTGTCTCCTTTTTCATACCATTTCTCCTTTCCTTTTTCTAATGAATTTAGCTCTGTGTCTGAGAGCCCAGAAAATAACTGTATTTGATGATAAAGAGCCTCTCGATCACTGAGACTGGTACTCTTTGAACTAATCGTCACATTCTTCCCTTCTTAACCTCTGCTATTAAATATTTTTATTTACTCTTTTCTCTCTGTTGCATAGTTCTATTAGAATGGTATTTTACACCTTTATCAAGTACTGGTGTATCAGTTGAACAGCAATAGATCCCTCACCTACGCTTGCAGCAACTCTCTTCATAGAACCATGACGGACATCTCCAGCTGCAAATATTCCCGGTATATTTGTCTCAAGCAAAAAAGGTTGACGGTCTAGTGTCCATCCCTTAGGATGTTTATATCCATCATGGATTAAATCTGGACCAGTCAAAATAAAACCGTTTGCATCTCGCTCTATTAGGCCAACAAGTGCATCAGTATGTGGTATAGCGCCGATAAATATGTACAGAGCAGGAGATTGAAATTTCTGGACTTGTCCTGTTAGAGTATTTTCTAAGGTAACAAATTGAAGGTGATTTTCACCTTGTACCTCTGTGATTTTCGAATTTAATAATATACGTATATTATCTGTTTTATCTATTTGATGTATAAGATAGTGTGACATGCTTTTGCTTAAAGAATCGCCGCGAACTACAAGCGTTACTGTTTTAGCATATTTAGAAAAATGGATTGCAGCTTGACCTGCAGAATTTGCGCCTCCAATCATAAAAACATCTTCCCCTCTATAGGATAATGCTTCTACCATAGAAGCTCCATAATATACACCAGCCCCAGTCAGTTTATTTATTCCATTCACATCTTTTAACTCGCGATAAGATACTCCACATGCAATAAGCAGTGCATGGCAGCTTATTTCTATGCCGTCATTTAATTTAACTATTCTATATGGGCCATCAACTCGTAAGCTGATAACCTCTTGTGGAGTTAAAATTTCGGCACCGAATCGAACTGCCTGAGCAGCAGCCCGTCTAGCTAAGTTACTACCACTCAGACCAGAAGGAAAGCCAAGGTAATTTTCAATATTAGAGCTCATACCTGCTTGTCCCCCTGGTGCATGTTTTTCGATCAGCAATGTACTTAGACCTTCTGAAGCTCCATATACTGCTGCTGCTAATCCAGCTGGACCTCCACCCATTATTATTAAATCATAGAAAGGCATCTGTGCATGCGTCTTAAGGCCAATTTTTTCTGCAAGCTCTGAATTAGATGGTTCTTCCAGATATGAGCCATCAGGAAAAATTACAAGTGGGAGATTCAAAGAGGACAGATACAATGGTGAAGATTCTGACCTGATAGAGGATGTACTACTGTCATTATTATCGATTTCAGTATTATTACCAAGAATAGAAAATGAGCTACTAGAAATTTTTGTTGTGGAAACAGTGGAAGTATAGTCAGAATGGCCATCCTTGCGAGTCGATTCAAGATAAGAAATCAATTGATGTGCTTCTTCGCTGGCCTCCATGTCTAGCCACTGATAAGGTATGCCATTTCTCGCTAGGAAGTACTTTACATCATATGATTTCGGTGACCATCTTAATCCTATGATCCTAATGCCTTCAAACGGGGGTTTGGCCAAAGCCCACCAGTCATCTAATAGGTCATCAAGTATTGGATATAGATGTTCTTCTGGCGGGTCCCATGGTTTCATCAAGTAGTAATCAATTTTAGCCTTATTGATGGATTTTATAGCGGCCTCTGTATCCGCGTAAGCTGTGAGCAATACACGCTTGGCCTCTGGAAATATATTGATGGCCTTCTCTAGGAAATCTACTCCTGATAGATGAGGCATTCTTTGGTCTACTAAGAGCAGTGCCAAGGTCTCATTTCGTAATTTTAGCTGTTTTATCAATTTAAGAGCCTTTTCACCAGATTCTGCTTTAAGAACACTAAAGCGCTTACCATATTGTTGTATTAAATCACGTTCAATGGCTCTGACCACTTGTGGGTCGTCGTCTACCGTAAGTAAGATAGGTCTCATACACTTATAGCCGTACCCTCTACTATGGAATTACATAGTGTGTTTTGTAGCTGCGTATTTGCATCATTGAATCCATCGTTTTTGTGACTATTGCTCATTTGATAAAAGTCTAAAGGATCGGCAAAATAATAAATTTTTGTAGCTTTAGATAGAAAGCTCCACGATGTCAATGTATTTCTCTATAGGGCATTATTTTCTGGTTTACAGGTCCCAAATGGGACGCGGCATTATATATTGATGAAAGAGCAAGTAAAGAACAAACTGATCCACTTGCTACAATATACTCAGGTCAAACAGGAGGTTTTTTTGCTGTTGCTTCCAAGCTAATTGTTAAGATGTTAGGTGTAAAATCTGTTCCAATTGAATTTGGAGTTGATGGAAAGCGTCGTTCGCTACGTATCAAAGATTTGTTACAACTTCAAATAGAATGAACTGCAGGTGCAGAAGCTAACCAAGAATCACTGGTAATTAATCCTCCAATGGGTTGTACCTAGTCCCCTTGTGATTGCACATTCAAACAAATATACCTATAATGATCATGGAATGCAATGGGATAATTCTGGCAAAAATGGGTTCTACTGCAAGTTTAGATATACATCTTAATTTAC
>JARBAU010000100.1 GCA_029237525.1 Nitrososphaerales archaeon
AATCTCCATAGTTCTAATTTCGTCATTCTTCTTAGTTAACTCATCAATCTTTTTATGCAGACGATGTTCCTCGTTTATGGTTAGATCGTTAATTGCTGCTACATATCCAAGGGCTTTATCGTTACCCTCCAAAAGTTCAGCGTCTGTTGGCTTGAAGTATGACTTGGTTAGACCGGAGCGATGACCCATTAGGTACTCGCTGTATAGTGGGTGCACCCCAGCATTGATACAAGTTGTTTTGAAGAATTTACGAAATCCGTGTGTTTGCATTAACTCGGTTCGCTGATTGCTGCCGTCAGCAGTAGGTGTCCTTATTCCTGTTCTATCTAATAGTCTCTCTACCATAAATGCAATAACATAAACGCTTACCGCTTTGGGTCTGTTTACTTCTGTTACTGCGTCAAACTCTATACGGAATATGGGTGAGTTTGGTTTTAATTGCTCACCTATCCTTCGCCGCCAATCAAGATACTGATCTATGTGTTTAGCACATTCAGGAGTACAGAATGTTATGTATTGCTCTTGCTCTTTTTTGTAGACAGAAATTTTGTATAGATTGTATTTTTCTATTTTTTCTAGGTCTCTTATCCTAAGATATTGTAGTGCTCCCCTCCGAAGGCCGGCTGAACACATTGTTAGAATAATGCATTTATCACGAAGGTTACCAGATTCTACCAATAGTTTGATTTGGTCTGTTGTGTAGGGTTTGTCTTCTACTACAGAATAGTGTTTGGCCTTGAATTTTTTCAGTCGTTTCCAATGTAATATAAGTCCGTTCATTTCATAAAAGTGTACAATTGGAGCCACGTAGCCGGATACCGTAGACGGCGCTAACCCCTTGTCATGACGCAGATGGACTATATAATCTCTAATTTTGATTTCTAGATCGTTTATAGAAATAAGCAACATATAATCATGGTTTGCCACATTGCACCATTGCATAAAGTGGGAAAACTTATTCTTGTATTCTCGCCTAGTTATAGGGCTATTTATTGCATTGATAAAGTTCGAATAGGCTTCACCCTCTCCTTTCTTTTGTTGCTGATCGTTTCGCCGCTGGCTCATCTCTCCCCGCTCTCAATACCAGCGTGAAAGAAGTAATTAAGTATAGCATATACTATCAATAATTTCAATTTTCTACATAGAAGAACCAGATTTGCAAGTATAATTTCTTGCATTATGGGAATAGAAACTCTGATTTTACAAAGACATAAAGGAATGAAACTTTCGTCAGAACAATCCGAGCTTCAAATTTTATCTGAATCAATGCAATGTCAAAATCAAGACTGTATAAAAGAGAGTTTCTTAAGCGCTAAAAATGAGAATTTGCGACACAATTCATTTCTATTATACCGATTAGCAGAGATTGTAAGAGAAAATTTTGATGATATACATATTGAGCAGAAATTTACTGCAACTGATAGTAGAATACTAGCAGGCATCACTATAGATTGGAGAGAAATAAAAGATTGGAAACTATTTAAGACAAATTCTGAACCACAATTAAAAAAAATGATTGTTCAAAAGCAGAAAGTGGATCCCGAACGGCCCAATATCCACATCCAAACCTATAGTACACATCCATTTATTGATATATATTCTACAAAGTGTGATAAGGGTATGGCATACGACCAAATTATTTCCATGATTACAACATCCAAGAAAAGACAATTGAATATCATTTATTTGGGAGATTCAGAGAATGATAATCCAGCATTTAGAAAAGCTACGATTCCAATAGGCATACAATCCGATTCTCGATTGAAACCAAATCTAGATTGTAGTTATTATCTTCATATAAGCAAATTATCGATTTTCTTAAAAAGCCTCATAGCGAATAACCTAGAATTTTCTCAAAATCTGATCACCATATAATTGTGGAAAGTATTTTGTGATCTCTTAGCAGACGTATGAGAATATAAATCATTATTGAATGATTATTGGACTGTCACTGTAATCTATGGTAGACGATTAGAATGAAATTTACATCCTGCATCATTCATTTATGAATTGTCTATACTTTGTGATCTACAATTAGAACAGTTATGTAATATGCCTTACAATTAATATGCGATTAACATGCACTATTTATTTTTTGGTTGATATTAATCTAGAACATAACCCCATCTAGAATCTACAATTGTGAAGAAACTTGTGTAACACGAGTTACATTTATTAACTACGACAAGTAATATGAGAATGAGCAATTTGTGTTCTATCATGACACATATCATCCCGTATGTTAGTATTAATAATAAAGATAGATTCTGTTCAAAGTTGTTTGTTCGCAAAAATTCTCCGATATGACTGAAAAGTGTATGAATTGTACGCACCTAGTGACAAGATATATAGTATTGGCGGTATCGGAATTTTTAGACAAGTCTGACGAAGATCCAGAACAGATTAAATTTGATAA
Organism: Nitrososphaerales archaeon; assembly: GCA_029237525.1. Lineage (GTDB taxonomy): Archaea > Thermoproteota > Nitrososphaeria > Nitrososphaerales > Nitrososphaeraceae > JARBAU01. The sequence continues at coordinate 2,417 of JARBAU010000100.1, forward strand.
TCTGATAATATGTGGAAATTGCTGGGATTGTATCAAAGGAAATTCGAGGGTATTGCAAAATATTCTAATATGAGAATAAAATTTGATATACATTATAACAATCAACTTGGAATGAAAAATGATCTCAATTACAAGAATTGACTAATGAACACTGACTACAAAAGAATTTTGATGAGAGGCCTTTTAGTTGTAGAAATTCATTTACTGACTATTTTAACAGAATTAAAATCTGAAACAGGAAACTTTATACTGTATTCAAGAGAGGATGATCTAGATATTGATACTAAGATGAGGATTCACAGTTATGCAGATCTAATGCTCAAACAAATCAATGAGATAAAGAAGAAATATACACTAACGACTAACGAAATAAGGTCGCCTAAAAGAATAGTCCTGAGCCATATACTAGAAATATGGGATACCATAGAGGAATTGGACCCTAAAAGCATGCAAAAATATGGA
>JARBAU010000101.1 GCA_029237525.1 Nitrososphaerales archaeon
AGATCAAAAAATAGAATACACTTGGATACAGTACATTCGCATGAAAGTGTAAGATTGGCAATAAATAACCTTGTGATATTTATGTGTTTTCAACATAATCACTGCTCACATTATCACTCTGATCTTAATTTCCTGTAGTCTTTCCTGTTTCTACAATTGAAGCTATTCGATTTCTGCATTTTGTAAAATACTATTGTTTCTACACTATTACACCAAATTTCTCTAATTGTTCAAAAGCTTTCTTAACTATTTTAATTATCCTAAACCAGGATTCAAATGATCAAATAAGGAAGGAGATAAAATGCGAGTATTCACAGGGTCCTTAGTACTTCTTTTATTTCATCATAATTGGGTTCAATTAGTGGATTGTCCGAGACCCATCTGTACTGTATTTTCTGGTCTTTATCCAAGATAAATATAGCTCTCTTTGCTGCATTGTAGTCAGTTAAAGGGCCCAAGTCTTTCATAACAATTCCATAATTGTTAATTACCTGTCTTTTATAATCACTTAGCAAGGGGAAGTTTATATGATGATTTTGACCAAACATTTTATTAGCAAAAGGACCGTCGACTGAAATTCCAACAACGTCTGCTCCATACTTTTCCAAATCACCAAAAGAATCTCTAAAACTGCACATTTCACGTGTACAGACCGGTGATTCTGCAGCAGGGAAAAATGCCAGTATCGTTTTTTTACCTTTATAATCACTGAGTTTGCGGAGCTTCATGTCAATGTCTGGTAATTCGAATTCGGGGGCTTTTTGTGATTTGTCTGGTACCGTCGATGAGACCATACCGGAAGAACTATTGGACATCATTTTTCAAGTTATAAAATCTAGAATAAGAATGTTCCCGGAATTCATGTAATTACAAATGAGGAGCTATTGGAGAGAATTTCCTTAATTCGTTGATGACTTGCGATAATGTCATGACAAATCGATCCATCTCTTGAATTGTATTCTCTGCACTTATGCCTATTCTGAGTGAACCAGTAATTTCATCGTATGAAAATCCCATGGCCTTTAAGACATGGGAAGGCTTTTGTTTTTTCGATGAACATGCAGAACCCGTGGAGGTTGCAATACCATATTCATCCAGTTTCATTACCAAGGCTTCGCCATTGACGCCTGAAAAAGTGAAATGAGCATTACCGGCAATTCTGTGAATCTTGGAACCGTTATAGCGTGTACCGGGAATACTCTTGATAATTTTGTTAACGATGTAATCGCGCAATTTTGACACTTTGCATTCGTTCTCGGTCAAATTCAATAATGCAATCTCGCAGGCTTTACCAAATCCTACTATCCCATACACGTTTTCTGTCCCTGATCGAAGCAATGTTTCTTGTCCTCCCCCAAGAAGCAAAGGGTCTATCCTTACCCCACGTCGAATGTAAAGAGCACCAGCGCCTTTAGGACCATTTATTTTGTGGGATGATATCGTAACTAGATCTGTGTCCAAATCCTGTACACTAATAGGGATCTTGCCTACGCCTTGAGTAGCATCACAATGAAATAATATTTCTTTATTGGTAAGGCGAATTATACTAGAAATTTCTTTTATCGGTTGGATAGTTCCAATTTCATTATTCACAAGCATGATGCTTACTAGAGCAGTCCTTGAATTAGAGATCGATTCCTTCAAAGTATCGATGTCAATTATACCTTCATTCGAGACAGGAAGATAGGTTACTTCAAATCCATTTTTTTTTTCCAGTTCTCTTAAAGGTTCCAACACCGATTCGTGTTCTATCGTGCTTGTAATTAAATGAGATTTTCTCGGGTTTTTTGCTCTACATCCTAACGCAGCTCCCCTTATGGCTAAATTGTTAGATTCTGTGCCGCCGGATGTAAAGACTATTTCCTTACCTGATGCACCAATTATTGATGCAACTCTATTTCTTGCTATTGAAATTGCACGTTTAGCAACATATCCCTTACTATGCAATGACGAGGGATTACCAAAGTGTATTCTAAGATAGGGCATCATTTCGAGAAATACTTCTTCTAGTACCGGAGTTGTAGCCGCATTATCCAAATAGATTGTATCATGATGCTCAGGTGTTGTGACGCTTATTGAAGCACTATCTGATGACAAAGTACAGAATACGATATAGTATCAATCTATTATAACTAGATTTCCAGTGCGGTAGCCCCGTGCGTCTAAACAGACATATCTAAAGCCTAACATTCTAAGTTTCAGATCAAGGGCTGAGAGTTTGTTCCTATCGAACAGCCTAGAAATCTCTTCTACACCAACCTCTATTCTAGCTATCTCACCGTGATCTCTGACCCTGACTTGCTTCACATTGAATAACCTCTTTACAACTTCTTCAGCCTCTTCTATCTTGGCAAGTCTATCTGCCGTAACTTCAACCCCAGTGGGCAATCTAGATGCAAGACAAGAATTTGAAGGACGATCGAAGATGGAAAGGCCATAGGCCTTCGCGATTGAACGAATACTTGTTTTGTCTAGCCCTACCTCCATCAACGGACTTTTGATACCATTTTCAGTAATCGCCCTCATTCCTGGCCTTATGTCACTAGCATCATCAACCTGAGTTCCATCTGTAATAAGAGATATGCCAACTTGCTTTCCGTACAAGACGAGCCTTTTTGCTAGCTCACTGCGGCAATA
>JARBAU010000102.1 GCA_029237525.1 Nitrososphaerales archaeon
AATGATATCTCTTCTGCCAACTAACTCTTCAGCTCGAAGGTTTACCTTTGGCAATAACTCCTCATAAGATTTGCCTAGAGCTTTACCTTTCAAAACTATCTTTAAATTCCATATAATATATTTGACAAAGTAGGCATTTAGAATTCCCGAGCCGCCGGTAATATTAACCATTTTAGCGTGGTTATTGACTAAATACTCTCGAAGTGCACTTTCGATTTTTTCCGCATTATAAGGCTTGACCAATTTTGCAAAAGCGTCCAAGTAGACCGTGTTCTTAATTCGGGTAACCAATTCGTCCATGTCGCGAGATTCCGCGAGCATCTGCAGTTCGCTTTTTGAAAGCATCCTGCCTCTTATACCGTGGGAAAGCACCGTCCCGAATATTTTGGCGGGCATACTGATCTTACTCATATATAGCGACTTTAGGTTCTTGATGATTTGGCCTATATAAGAATCTTAATTCAGTACGTATGGATATTAATTATTTCCAATTGGCTAAACGGCATGATCTGAATCTGAATCTGAATCTGAATAAGTTCATAGCGTTATAGTCTGGATATCGTTTCGTTCGATTGACGCCCATGCCCCCATACCAGATTGATTTTCCCCATCATGTTTACTTACAATTTCGCTAATTCTAATTTCGCTAGGAGAAATCGGAGGCCAAATCATAGCAACGTACTCTCCAGATTCTCCTGCTCTATCAAGGCTCGCTAACTGGATACGTTCTGGTTTTATGCCATTTGATACAAGCTTTTCTCTGACTTTTTCTTCCATATGTCTCTGGCCATGAACAATTAGATATACTGTTTTATTAGGATTAATGTTTGCCATGTGGTATATTCGATCTCGTCTAATCCCTCACAATCTATAAACGTGTTGGTCTCGCATATTAAACCATTACAGATGAGCATTGTGAATGATTCCTACATGAATATGATACTCCCAGAAGATATTGCGAGCCGAATTAGAGATTTTGTGTCTGGACGAAAAGAGTTTCCTTACATTAGAGAAAATGAGATCATGTGTTTACTTTATGTTTATGGTAAAGATCGTATGATTAAAAGCGATATTGAAGTAAACGAGGCATTCGATTTGGCAGATCGTACCGTAGCAAATGTCGATAAAGAAATTGAATATTATAACAATTCTGAAGCTAGATTCGATACAGAATTCCTCAAGAGCAAATACATCCAAAGGGGATTGCAAATAGGCCAGGAGCAACATGGCTCTAGCTCTAACATCTGGAACGATCCTACTATCTTGTCCGATTCTTTTGCAAGGCATGTTTCATTTCATCAACAAAAATACTTTTTTCAGATTTTTGGACCATTAAATGGAACTGATCTGTTAAGCGAGATAAGAGAGGATCTTGTCAGCAGGATAGTCATGGTGGGTTTTAATAAAGGGGATCAAAATGGTTTGCCGTTTAAACATTCATTGGTTCCTGCTTATGTTTGGTTCAGAGATATGGTTAGAAACAAAAGCTCGAAGGTGTAATAGTATCTAATAGGACTTGTGTAGCATTGAGTATTGACTTTATTTCAAAACTAGGTGCAAGCATCATATGTGATAACATGATGAGTATGGAAAAGTTGAATAAATCGTAGAAAAGGATACCATAACTATATGTACACAAAAAATGAATAATCAAGAGCTATGTTGCATAACCCCATTGCAGTATTTGATTCTGGCATTGGCTCATTATCGATAATAAGGGAGCTCAGAAAGGTAATTCCCAGTGAGAATTTACTCTATTTGGCAGACAAATCGAACTTTCCTTATGGCGATAAAACTCGGAATGATCTACTCAATATTATAAACCGGACAATCGACTACCTTAGTCGATTTAGACCAAAACTCATTATTATAGCTTCTAATACTCCCACAATTCAGTTGTTGGATGAAATTAGGAAAAAAACATACCTCTCGGTTATCGGTGTAAAACCACCATTAAAGCAAGCGTGTATGTTAACAAAGAAAAAACATATCGGAATAATGACTACTGGAGGGACCCTGCAAAGTAAAGAACTAGAGTATTTGATACGTAAGGAAATTCCACAAAATATCTTTATAACTAGGATTAATGCTTCTGCAGTGGTTCAATTAGTAGAGAGTGGGGTTTACCTCACAAACGAGAAGTTAACGTTTAATACACTCTTACAGATACTTGGTGAGGATCTTGACGAAAAACTTGACGTCATAACTCTATCCAGCACGCACCTGCCATTTGTAACGAACTATCTTGTTGCTCTATTACCTAAAGTCAAATTCCTCGATCCTGCAAAGATGGTGGCTCAAGAGGCTAGAAAGTTTCTAAAATTCAATAGGATGATGAAGAAGAGCGGCAAAGGACAACTGGAAATCCAAGTATCAGACAAAAAAAGCGAATTTGAAAGAATACTCAGGCTGATGGGAATACAAGAATCAGTAAAAGAGGTATATTTACCCACTTAACGTTAACGAATATAGAAATGTATTAGATAGCCTTTAAATAATCGACTTTAGGTCTTGAGTTAGGCGCACCTAACGGTCTTTGATATGAGCAAAAGAATGAGAATTGGAATTGACGTAGGAGGTACATTCACCAAGGCTGTTGCATTGGATTTTTCCAGCGGCGTGGTGGTTGGTAAAGTAACAGTACCCACGACGCATGAATCTCAAGAGGGAGTGTCGAAAGGAATTATAATTGCACTGAACAAGCTCATGGACGAATGCAATATACAGAACTCTCAAATTGATCTAATCGCACACAGTACAACCCAGGCAGTTAATGCACTGTTGGAGGGAGATACAGCGACGGTTGGAATCATTGGAATGGGAGTCGGTTTAGAAAAATCAAGTGTTGTCAAACGTACCAATATTCATGATATTAAACTTGCATCGCATAAGTATCTAAAGTCTCACTATCGGTTTTTAG
>JARBAU010000103.1 GCA_029237525.1 Nitrososphaerales archaeon
ACACGGAATTCTAATATATCAAGGATTTTCTGTTTTAACATGATGGTAAGATTTTTTACATCTTGCTGCTATGTTAAGGACTTCTATACACCGATGTATAAAAATAATAAACGCTTTTTACTAAAATGACATTAGATCTTTTCTTATTACAAACCATGTTCGTTCCATTGTTAGCAGGAATGAAGACGGTTTTAAAATTAGAGATATTAGTCTAGTATGATGAAAAAGGACATCTTAGATGATTTCTCTGATTGATCAGTCAACCGTATCAAGATATCCACTTTGGAATTTTCATATATTTCAGGAATAAAAGAATATGGTCCAGGTATTCTTGAAAATGTATCGCAGTTAATTCATTGATAATTACACATTTATCATTTATTTATCATTTGAGAAGATAGCATTGCATCCCTAAGCCGCCAACCACGAGCGCAATTATCATTGCAATCAATCTATTCATCTCTTTCACTTAACGGTCAAACAACAAAAACTCGTCTTATCATACTAACTGAAATCTAAAGCACGGACATGAAAAATCAGTAGTAAAGTTAAGTGATGAAGATATGCAGATTTGCAAAAGGCCATACAAGAATAACAGGACAGACTAAACCTAGCAATTGAAGCAGTGAACAATCATTATGCTAATTATTGTCTGCATTTAGTTATTGTCCCCAATGGTTAAGACTATCCAAAAACTGTTGGCCATATCGACTTGCTATTTCCTTCTCTAATTCCCATGTAATCTTGCCAGTCTGAACTGCATTAGCAACTTCCTTGAAGTAGTTTTCTAATCCAGCAGGTGAAATAACGAGCATTTTTCCACCTGATGGACCTGACTTGTAGCTGTGTGGGATAGCTTTTGGAATGAAAACGAAATCTCCTATTTTAGAGTGATTTATTTTATCACCACATTGTATAATATATTCGCCTTCCAAAACATAATAGGCTTCAGGAGCATTAGGATGAATATGAAGGGCAGGACCAATATTTGGAGGATGGACCATTTCAATTAATGAGTATCGTCCTTCAGAGTCATCTTTTGATACCATAACTACCATTTTTGTATTCTGAAAGTTGATTTGGTATTTTTCTTTATCAGACAAGACCGTTCAAAGTGAATAAAATGTCATGTTAATATATTTTTCTCACTCTCTAATGAGTTTCTTATCTCGATCTAGATCATCTTTAGGACATGACCACTGATTAATAGTATAAAGAATTCTTCTTTAGTCATATGACCATGTCTTAAAGAAAGATACAGACAACAAGATAAAATTCCTTTTCCATCATCTCAATGCTTCGGCAAGCTTGTCTAAAGACTGGTTCCAGCCTATATTTGCCCCGTCGTGATCTGCACCAGCTGGGATTCCAACATGGGATATGGTAAGTTTTGTTTTTTCTCTAATTTCTTCAAAGGTTACTGTAACAAGCATTTCCAATGGAAAGTCTGCACTCATCCCATATTTGGTAGCTTGCACCACGTTACCTTTCTCATCTGCAAATGAATTGCTAAAGACGATCCTCGCTTGTGGAATGATTTCCTGATAAAAACCAGTATTCCAGTAATCTTTGCCTTCAGGAGATCGCATACAGTAAAGAAATTTACCATCCACACGGAGATCTATCATGCAGTATGATGACGTAAATCCTTTAGGTCCCCACCATCGTTTCATGATGTTGGGATCCTTCCATGCCCTCCACACACTTTCGCGTGATGCATCGAAGGTACGGGTAATGAAGAGCTCTTGATCCTTTGTATCCTTACATCCTGTTTTGTACTGATTCATTTTTGTTTATTCTCCTCTTCCAAGACTTCTTCTTCAAGCCTCTCCAATGCAGCGTTCCATCGGGTCTTTGTATTCTGCATCCAATCAGCGGCGTTAAGCAATCCGTCAATCCTAAGACGGACATAGCGATTACGGCCTATTTTATTTGTAGTCACGAGCTCTGCCTTCTCGAGAACGAGTATATGTTTTTGTATTGCCATTAGACTAATTGGAAGCGGTGAGGCCAGGTTGCTCAAGGTCTGCTCGCCGGCCTCAAGGCTCTCGAGCAGAGCACGCCGATTTGGATCTGCAAGAGCGGAAAATGTCATATCCAAATTCATACTAAACTCATTAGTTTAGTGTCAATTTAAAGCTTTACTTACCATTTATTACGCATAATTGATTTCATTATAATTTAACTCCATTCTACCCAAGACTCATGAAAATGGTTACACAAGGTAATTCACAATCACTCTTTCAAATTTAGGCTTAACAGAAATGTAATGTCATAATTCGACTTTTCAAGATACTAAGCCTATCCTACTACAAATCTAATTCTGCTGCTATGCAGTTTCGTTGTTGTTGCTCTTCTAGGCGTGCTAGATGAAGACGATACCATATTCGCATATTTTTTATTGGCTAGTTTTATGATTTAAGGTATATCATATATCATATTACTACAAGAAAAGTGTGATGAATGACAATATGATTTATTATTGAAAAATAACTGATGTGATCACCATACTAAGTATTAATTAGATCTAGGACTACTTGTCTTCTCTAGCCTCAATTTCATACCTTTTCCCTTAATCTGATTATATATATATTTTGCAATTATTGTCATAAGATAGCCAGTTACAGAGATGATGACGATTGTTCCTCCAGGAGCCAAATTCATTAAATATGAAGTAACTATACCTCCGATTACAGACAATATTGCAATGATGATGGATATCAATGCTGTTTTTTTGAATCCTTTTCCAAACATTATTGCAGTAATGTTTGGAATCACGATCAATGATGAAATAAGCAAAACTCCAACTAGTCGCAATGAAGTAATAACGGTAACACTAGCTAGTACTATGAAAAGGTAATTAAGCTTTGCTACATCTATGCCGCTAACACTTGATTGTTCTTCATCAAAAGCAATGTACATAAGCTTTCGATAAATCTTGTACATAATTACAAGTACTATTGCAGCTATAATCAAAATCACATATTGATCTTGCGAGCCAATTAACAAGATACTTCCAAATAAGAAGCTGTATAGATCAAGCGAAAAGCCGCCTGCTAATCCAATCAATACCACACCTATCGCAAGACCTGACGACAGCAATACAGCAACTGCTGAATCTGCTGAAATCTTTGTGGACTGTCTTAGTTTAGTAATACCAAGAGATGCAAGAATAGATACTATA
>JARBAU010000104.1 GCA_029237525.1 Nitrososphaerales archaeon
AAATTCTATATTAGTAGCAAATCGCCCTGCCAAAATACCAACTGTGTAGATTGCCATTATTATGAGCAATATTTTTTTCTTTCCGTAGATGTCAGACAGCTTTCCACCAATCGGTGTCATGACGGCTGCTGCAATTATGTAAGCGGAGAGAAGCCAAGACGATGTGCTGTACGAGATGTTAAACTTGTGAATGAAATCTGGAATTGCCGGCAAAATCATAGTCTCGTCAAACATAACAATTAGTCCCAAGCAGCTTAGTATGACCAGTATTTTCCAACCTGAGCTTTGAGTTTCTTCTCCTTTTTCTTCTAATCTAGGCATCTTGTTTCCTCATCAACTTTTACCAAGTTTTACTCTTATCGAAAAATTGTCCATCACAGTACTCATTTTTAATTTCACTACTTTATTCAAAATGCTAGTAGTATTATTTTTAATAATATGACCGAGCATTTTTCTAACAAACTTGGTTCTAAATCCTTTATGGTTTTCCGTCTCTACTATCATTAATCCGTTTTCTAACATATTATTGAATTGCAACCGAATGTTAATCGTCATCTTTAGTTGTTGTTAATGTTAACATAATCAAAATTTATCCGTTCTATAAATTTACTAATTGGGCACTTTGATAATCTGGTAATACCTTAATAATGCTACCGATTTCTGTCCATAGAATATTAACCTACGGTTATGAAAATTCCAATTACTAGAAAATATAAGACCTTTCAATTTATTCATACGATGAAGAATATTGTCCAAAGATCAATTTACATTTTGAATTGTAACTATGACTAACCTTTGCTGTTTGTGGTATTTCTAATCAAGTTTTTTCTTGATAACAGTTATGGCCAACGAGTTTGTTGTTGTTATGATTGATGTAGTGATGATTATTACTATTCATTATCTTGTCATAGCATCAAAGGGCATTTATAGTTGATGGTATTTATACTCCAAATAATGGACAGAATACGAAATAATTGACTAACCCATTTGAATGCTATCGTATTGCATAATCAATTACTTGGCTAAACTGGCAGAAGACCATTAAACATTTTGTCAAAGAGGTTGAGCATTGCTTATGTGCATAAGAATAGTGGTTAGTATGACTTCTATGTCTAAAAACGGCTGTAGTGTCCATCATTCATTCAACGCATATTTCTTCAATGTAAGAAGATACGTCAATTCAATTCCAATTAGAATGTATTACATTTGAATATCCACTAGCGGAACTTTAGATGCTATAATGTCTAGAACGTCCAAAGGAAGATTTTACATAATATTCACGGTCGACTCAAAGTAATAGTGGTATATTCTATCTTTCGATCTAATCAGACAGAATTTGGTTTATTTTATTTTTTCCTTTTGTCACTGCCGAACTTATCTATTGTTTCGAATAACTTGATAATATTGATGACGTTTCTTTATTTTCAACAACTGCTTGTTCGTTAATTTAAGAATAAATGTCCATATAAACAGTATCACATGCATTTCTATAAAGTCATTGGGAACTACCCACTTATGCGATAGTAGACGAAGCTGAACTGTTTGCAGTTGAGGACATGGTGGGAGACATATTTATCGAAGTTGAAAGGAAGGACGTAATCCAAGACTAATGCGAAAGATATGGTTGTTAGCCAACCGACCAGCTTTTATCGCTAATAATTTATAAATTAAATTGTTTTTTTCATGAAGTTTTGAAATTCATTATCAGACAGGTTTCTTCTTGATTCCAGGACCATAGAGGCATCGTTTCCTATCACATATCTGAGTTCAGGATTATCTGTCTTAACAGCTTGTAGAATCACATTTGCAACTTCTGAAGGATGTATTGTATTTTGTTCCATTTGTTTGAATGATTCTAACATCTTATTTTCTAGTTGTTTATATGGAGCATTATTCATATTGCCATTATCTACATCATAGTGGCCTGACGCCTTTGCGGCCATTTTGAAATTCTTCCAAAAGTTTGAACCAACTGCTCCAGGCTCTATTAATATAATATTTATTCCAAAAGGTTCTAGCTCATATCGCATAGATTCAGATAGACCTTCTAACGCAAATTTAGTTCCATGATAGATAGGGTCAAGAGGGATTGCAACTCTGCCTCCCATAGATGTTATATTTACTATTTTACCACTCTTCTGTTCTCTCATTATTGGAATTATTGTCTGCATCACTCTTACTGCACCAAAAAAGTTGGTTTCAAATTGTTCTCTTATTTCTTCCATTGACGTTTGTTCCAAAGCGCCTACTAATGCATATCCGGCATTATTTACTACAACATCAATTCTATCCTTTTCCTTTGCTATTCTATTAATGACTTCTGTCACAGACTTGTCGTTATCAACATCAAGCTGAATAATCTCTAGTGGCAGATTCTCATCTTTGAGAATATCTGCCATCTGTTTTGATCCTTCACCCTCTAATTTACGCATTGTTGCATAAGTATGAAATCCATTTCTTGCTAATGTGAGAGAAGTATCAAATCCTATACCGCTAGAGCTGCCAGTTACAACAGCAACTTCTCTTTCCTGTGTCATATATCTCTGAGACACAATAAATTATATATAGAGTAAAAGGTTTACAAAATATACAAATTATCTATGGATTAAATTTTGATGGCTAGTTCTGTCATGGCTAAGCTACCTTTTTACGATTGATTTTCGTTATAACATCTATCTGAGGCAATTTCTGAAACCTAAAATACATACTGAATATTATAAGGCACTCCCTGTTCCATCATGTTCATCATCATTGCTTATGCTGAATTAGGTTCATTAACTCCATCGGTAGTAGTAGCATTAAGTATGTCTGGTAATGATTTCATTACCTTGTCGAGGATAACGCACATTATTGGGGTAGTAATACCCCCAGCAGGCTTGCCATTATAACTACTTCGCAAGATGCAAGGATAAAGAAAAATGAAAGACCACGTTGGTATCACTTTACCACTATTTCTCCAGTCATCCAGGGATGAATTATGCATAGGTATCTATAGATACCTGAATTTTGAAACGTCACAGTGAATGTATTTGAAGATCCAGGATAATTCTTATCATGTCCTTTTGGTAGTAAAAAGCCTGAATTGGCGTACTTTTCATTCCCATTAAAGACATAAGTCGCATTTGGTTTGAGTGTTTTGACATTATTTGTTGAATCAATTACTACTGGGTTGTACACTCTAGAATTGACAGCAACTATTGTTTTCGTAGCCTCCTTTCCAGGTATGCTAACTGGTTCGCTATTTGAGTGAGGAGGTATGGACATGAATTGAGTTGAACTTGCCACACCAAAAGGCATAGCAAAGTCTGTCATGGTTTTGTTATCCAAAACAAATGTAACTGTATGTGGTTCTCCTACTTTAGTTGGATTATACCATCTCACGGTATCGCCCTTCATAATCTCTACTTTTTGTGGAGTGAAAGTAGTTAATGGAGCAGTAGAGTTTCCAGATCCAGCCTTAATGCTTATAATTCCGTCTGGTGAATTCGAATTTGCTGCAAAAGCTACAATAGTAGTACCCCAATGATAGGTCATTGCTGCTGTTACAAGACCTATAGTTATAACTATGGATATGAGACAAAATCTTTTCTTATTAATCATTATTTAGCATCATGAGGCACTAATTTATAAGTAATATGACGACCTTTGCTTGGAAAGT
>JARBAU010000105.1 GCA_029237525.1 Nitrososphaerales archaeon
AATTGGTATTAAGACTGATCAGTGGAGAATTCCAGATGGAGTTCATATAGAATTTTGGTATGATTTTACGAATGGCGGAAAAGGACCTTGGATAAAATATGCAAGCTTAGACGATACATTGCCAGGATACTGCGATGGGGGTTCTATAACTGGACCAATAGGCAGGAATGGTAGACTAATAAGTCCTGCACCAGCTCAAGATACTATGAGACTGAATGGAGCCGATGCCAGTTATATTGGAGGTTCGATTGTAGAGTTACTCTCAGGTCAAACTCCCAAAGGAGGCGTAGGTTCTAGTACTCCATGAATATTATCATAGACGCGGCAATTACTTGTGAATCATTATCAAATGAAATATAACCACGTGCATGGGGGTAATTGTTTATGGCTTTAATTTCGTACTTGCTTAGAGATTGTGAAGCCAGCCAGATTCATGAAACAGTGTCTGTGTCGACCAGACTATGCACTCTTCATCTCTAGGATTACCGTCTTTGTAATGTATGTTATTTGGCGCGCATAACTATAGATATAGATAATGATGAGTGGTATCTATTTGATAAGATGCTTTCTGAATGTGGACAAAAAAATAAAGAACTGTTATCTCGAAAGGCGAACCCCATTCAGCTTATTGTGAATAATATTGCTAATTGATGCTATTGTCTCTTCATGATGATTTTAGTCTCAGTCTCTGGATCATTATGTCGTTCACCAGCTAAATCTACCACTACTTTTTTGATCACCCCTGTGAATACTGCGCCAGCTTTGTACTCATCTGTGACAGGTGATCCTGTGTCACGTCCTATATCAAAGGTTTCGTCAACTGCATAAATGAATCTAACTGTGTGTGGTATTTCTCCCTCTCCGGTTTTCTCATTATCTATATACAACCTACCAATTCCACCTGCGCCAAACTCTTCCTTGCCTGTCATTTCGAACTCAAAGCGGAGCCTTAGTTATCCTCCTCTAATAGGGATTTTCTTTGTAGGACGTATATAATAATGATTGCCATTGTTATTGTAGCAATAAACTAGATGTTCGTCTTTGATATATAATGACCATCCACTCCCAACTCCACCTATGGCACATATTGGACCTTCAGGTACTTGTGATGAAATATCTACAATGGCTGTAATGCTATGAGAGCGATTCTTTACATGCGATGCACTAGCTGCAGGAACTCTTACAGTACCAGGATAGTATGTGTAGGATGTTTTTTCCTTTTTTAGTATCTCACGTGAGATCAAGCGTTCTTGTTTTCTATCATCTAACGGTAGTACATTATACTTGTCAGCTTCTGCCCACCACATCTCTATAAGCTGGTGTAGCTTTTTTGGATTTTTTTCAGCTAAATTATGACATTCAGAGAAATCTTCTTCTACATTATATAATTCCCATTTGTCTTCATCGAAGCTCCATTCATGGATAACGCATATCTTTAATCCAATGAATATGCTCAATCTTTTTCTGACATCAATTTCGAATTCATCCGACGGTGTTAGAAAAGATATGGATGAGAATGAGGCAGTCCTGAAGTATAGTAGATATCTTGATAGAAATCAAATGAATACCTTCAAACACAATACATTCAGACAAACACCCAAAGAAACCGATCTGGACGTCGGAGATATAGACTTTCCACCCACCACATTAGATTTGTTTTACAAACATATGTCTTCAAATTATGGCAATCAAGACGAGCCAATATTAACAGAATATTGGAAATTAAAGCCAGCTTTATACCCACATTTAATGCGCTCGTATTATGACGAATCTATTCTCTGTAATTTAGATGAAGAAACGATAACAAAGTGGAAAGAATTCTTGAAAAATAAATATCCAACTTTTTACAATCGTTTAGAGATTGTCGACAGGTTTTTCTATTCAAAATGACCCTCAAGACTATAAGCAATTAATGTTCAGGGTTGCGTTGGAATGACTGGATGGAGACTTTATTCACTAGTGAGATGACTAGTCTAGAGTACCTATCGAATCTATTTTTAGTGTTTAATGCATACTCAATTCATGTGTTTGTCTACCATGAGGTGAAACAGATATAAATTTTGTAGACAAGATTTATTCAGATAGGTCTTCTCTTGAGTGTTGTTACGTAAACACTGGACCATCTAATTTTACCAAAATATGGTAATTTCCTATATAGAGTGTCCAATATATGATATAACATTTTATCTATAACATAATCCTAATCCACAGTTAGGTTTCCAGTAACGAGTGATCTGCTTACTAGTGCCGTAATCATGAAAATATGCGATGCGATGCAATATTGTATATTTTATCTTGAGCAAACCTAATGCAGCCAAATTCGTTAGGTATATGTGCAAATGTTAATTAGAAGACTCGGTTTGTCTTATTATGATGTATGAACGGATTAGGAAATGGATCTAATCTTCAAGATATTGGTATTTCTTTCGTAATTAGTATTCGGAGTAATTATACTCCTTTATCACTTATGCTATTAGTAGCAAGTATCATAATTATTCCTCCAGTCATTACCCAATCAAGTTCTGCTCAGCTACCAGTTCAAAAGAAAAAGGTTGTCCTAACTGCTATTATTGTACAATTACATACAAATCGTGATATAGGAAAAACTCTGCTTGATCGGGCACTCACCAATTTGAAAATGATGAATCCAAATTTGGATATTAAATTAAATTATTTAGAGTATCCATACAATCAACTTCAATCTCAGCTATTAAAGATGATGAATGATACTACTACTACTACTATAACAACAACTACTGCATATGGATCAGTTGATCTGATATCTTTGGATCAAATATGGCTTGGAGAGTTTGCACAGAAAGGACTTCTGACTGATCTTACAAATTATACCAAGAATTGGGGTAGACAAAATGACTGGTACGATGAGAATTGGAATGGTGGAATATATGGCGGAAAGGTATACGGCATCTGGGCATGGACTGATATTAGAGGAATATGGTACTGGAAAGATCTTTTGGACAAGGCAAGTGTCAATCCAGATTCCTTAAAGAGTTGGAATGGATATATTGCAGCAGCAAAAAACTAAACACAGTTCTTAGACCACAAGGAATAGAAGGAGTACATCTTACAGGTGCAAGTCATTCTCCTGACTTATGGTATCCATATCTTTGGATGCTTGGCGGCCAGATTTTGAAGATGAAGTCTGGACATCCCACAAAAGGCAGTTACTGGTTTCCTGCATTTAATAGTACAGAAGGTGTAAAGGCAATGAGTTTTATAAAACAGCAAGTTGATGCTGGCATTAAACCACAGAAGAATCATTTTTTTCGGATCAGAATTTCTTGATAGAAAGTTTGCGGTAATGATTGAAGGCTCATGGCTACCTGTACCTTTTCTCCAAAGCCAGCGAGAGAAGGACTTTGAAGATAGAATTGGTTTTATTCCAGCATTGCCTGCACCAGATAAAAATAATCAAACTTCAACGTTAATGGAGGTTGGACACTAAGCATTCCCAAGACTTCTATCCACAAGGATCTTGCATGGAAGCTGATTGAATTAATGCTGACACCAAATCTACTTAATTCTTTTCTTCTTCAAGGAGGATATCTTCCAACTCAAATATCTATGGGGACAAATGATTTATTAAATGTAACCGCTTCGTCATATCCATACTATAGACAGTTAGTCTCCATGATCCCATTTGCAGGAACACGACCATCAATTCCTGAATATCCTCAAATTGCTGATAGTGTTCGACAGACGATCTACGAAGTTCAATTTGAAAATAAGGATCCAAAACAAGCATTGGAAATGGCAGCCTTAAAATCTGCAAAGGTATTGGGATGGTAACAGTAGCCAATCAAAATCAAAAAATAGAATTCTAGTGATAGATGATGAATCTGACTTTACACTTACTTTCTAATGGATTTTGGGAGGAGACGAATTCAAAGTTGACTAATTCAATGATCATCATACAGCCTTATCTAATTTCAAGCCTGGTATTTATGATGTCATGCTTATTGATTTCAAGATGCCGAAGATGGATGGATTTGATTTGTATAGAAAACTAAAAAATATAGATGATAATATGAAATACTGTTTTATAAACCGCATACGGAGGAGGATGTTACGATATTCCAAAAAAGGACTATCATGATTTAGATTTTGATGGGTTTATCAGAAAGCCAATAAATACTGAACAACTGGCAAATAAGATCAAATCAACACTCCATTCATGAATTTGTATTCCCTCCATTTTTAATGTAATTTCTGTATTCTATACCCATGGCTATATTGCGTCCTGCTTTATCTAATGCTGCAATTCCTTCATGAATAGACCTGAAGGATGAGTGAGACTACATAAAAATATCATTATGGGGAATTAAATATGAAGGTCTGTAATATACCATTCAGCTAACGCTATCATAAATTTGAACCAACGTATACTATTGTTATTAATCTTGCAACTTTCTACATTCGGATACTTAAATCAATTCCTTTATCATCATTTGGTGCTGTAATACTAATAGCATGAATAATGATCCAGCTGAGTAGCATTCATCTTTGGAGCTAACAGCTCTAATACAGTCTCTATTGTGTCTACATTCAGAAAGCATCTCATCAAAGAGAAGTGCACTTTCAGGATAATTTATCTTCATTATTAATTAGATTTAAATGCATGAGAGCAAGCTACGTGTTTGATTGAAAGACAGCTTACAGCTAGGGTAGTCTAAGGATTACTAGAATCATCTATACCTTGCATTAAGTCCATATTAAAGTGAGATAACGTTGATAATAGCAACTTTATATGTCGAGGTATATGATGATAATCAAATGGCTTCTTCAACATTTGATTCTAATAAGTTTAAAATGGATCAACGTGAAGGCTGGAATAGCGTTGCTGAAGGATGGAAAAATTGGTGGCAGCCTATTGAGAAAGGGGCTCAAAAGCTCAGTCATCGATTAATCGAACTTGCTGAAATTAAATCCGGACAAAGAATATTAGATATCGCAACAGGGATTGGAGAACCATCAATGTCAGCAGCAAAAGTAGTCGGAACCAGAGGTTATGTTTTGGCTACAGACATTTCAAGACAAATGCTAGCCATTGCGAAAGAAAGAGCTGTATTCCTGAGCTTGCAACACATAATTGAGTTTAAAGAAAGTGATGCCGAGAATTTAGACCTGGCAAACTCATCGTTTGATGCAGCACTATGTCGCTGGGGATTAATGCTATTACCAAATCTAGATGCTGCGATAGGGAGAATATATAATTCGCTAGTATCAGGTGGGCGATTTGCAGCTGCAGTTTGGGCTGATGCGCCTAAAGTCCCGCTTATTAGCTTGGCTACCAGAATTATAGGCAGTCAAGTGCAAATGACAGCGCTTCCAGGAACTCCAAACCCGTTTAGCCTATCTGATACAAATAAGCTTGAAAATTCTCTGGCCAGAGCGGGATTCAGAGATATTCATAGTAATAAGGTAATTGTAACATTTGAATTTGCGTCAGGGTATGACTATTGCCGTTACTGTCAAGCAATTAGCACTTCTGCCCGTATTATGTTATCTAAAGAAACAGAAGAGAGAAGAGAAGAGATTTGGAGAAAAGTGGCAGGAGAAGCAACGCGCAGTTACGGAACTGCTAACGGAGTAATAAAAATGGATAATGAATCCATATGTGTGGTCGGAATACGATCATGATGGTAATCTAACTCGCTCGCACACTGATAGGAAGAGTACTGTCATGATTTTGTGGACCTGTAAATTTTGGGCCACAATTAGGTACTACCACTCGTCTTTTTGCCGTTTTTATAATGTACATGCTTACAATGAAGTCAGCGCGGCAGATGCATGTAACATTAGACCAAATGATGCTGATTTACATGCAGGTATGTCTGTTGGGGTAATGAATGTCATTCCTTTACCAACAGTTTGATTATTGACATCGTGTACAATTGCAGCTACCTTTGCAAACTTTATTCCTGTAGACAAAGTATTTTTTGATCTTTACTACCAGATGAGTAGTATGATCGAATCCTTGCGTTGATTAACACTGTATTGTAATAAACGCAAACAGAAAATCGATCTATACCAAACTTTACCATTGTCAAATATGAAAAGTGAAAAAAGTGTTATAGTAGAGGAATAGTAATAGTCGTTCTTGAAAGTTTAAGATTTTAACATACTTTGCTAGTTCAGCCGTTGTACGGGCTTGTTGGTGGTATAGTCTACGGTAACGGTGGTGTACGGAATTACCTGTTGGTTGATGTACAATACTTACCAACCGGATTTTCTACACTGTATCATTGGTGATTAGTTGTTGTACTTACAAACATAGGTGACATTATAGCTTACAAACATGGGTTACACTTCTGTCGGGAAGTGTAACCATATAGAAATCAATAGAAGGTTTAATCTAATACATGAAAAAGAATGGACTGGCGATACCGTATCTATTA
>JARBAU010000106.1 GCA_029237525.1 Nitrososphaerales archaeon
AGACTGAGAATAGTGTTATTAAGAAAGGATACCTGCCACATATTCGACATGGAGGAGAACAATCTATAACAAAAGGTGGTAATCATCACAGTAAGAGAAGAAGATGAGTTGTAGAAAGAACAAATTCTTGGCACTAGGTTCAGAAAACTTTTGGTTAGGTATGAAAAGAAGATAGAAAACTATTTTGCATTAGTATGTTTAGGTTGTTGCATTATTACTTACAGGAGGATAATTTTGAGATAGACTCTTAATGAATTTCTGAAAAATAATCTCAATATGATCTGATTATCTCTCCAAAGACTGTGTCTGCAGGGATTAACTAGACAGAATTCCAGATAATTAGATGATATTAGGAAAATTGACTCAATTTGATTTGTTGCTTCTATAAATGTGAACAAAGTTTCTAGTTTTGTTACAAGATATGATGCAATACTTAGGACATTAAGTAAAAATGTTCTCGCCTAATCATTCCAAAAAACCATCCGGAGGTGTTTGACTATTATAGGCAAACACCATAGTCTTTTCAGTGTATAGTAATATTAGCAAATTATAATTTATTCAAATACCAGTATCATAAAGTAACTATTCATACATCTTCCGAGCCGTTATTCGAGCTTTCTCTCTCCACATTTCCTCAGTACAAATATCGAGTATATGATCTTGATATGAACTCTCAATATCGGGACTAACAGCCGGGGCATAAAATCCCGATTGCCTTCCTACTAAATAGTCAATATATTTAACCATAGTGGATTGGCCCTTATGCAAATTGTGTACATGACGCTTTACGCTGCTTTTCCTAGAAGACCACATACCACAAACCGTACAAACCCAATTAGGCTTCAAAACCGCTTCTCATTGCTGTGTCACACTGTGCAACACTGTTCATACGAGGATTATTATCCAATTCTCATATTTAAGTTTTGCAGTATGATTCGATTCGTCAATGAGGATTTGTACGTGTTTTATCACATAAAATTCAACAAATTTTCCAGAGTTTAAATTTCTGATTACTTTTCTATATATCTATATATTAATTGACGCTTCTCGGCATAAAGTTATAATTATGTATGCTGTCCAGGTATCCGTATTTAGATTCGAATATATCAATAATGATACTCAAAATTACTCCACACAAATAACAACCAACTAAAGAGATATTCAATGTGATTGTAATCGCATTTAATAAGAACGATTAAGTAGACGTATCATTAATGTTTTCTAAAATTGTTGATGTAAAGACCTCGCTCTGTGAAATAAAGGATAACGCAATTATTGCAATTTCTGGGTTTAATATGGCTACTACTCCCGAGTACTTGATCCTTGAGCTTTACAGACGATATGTTGAAGAAGGACACCCAAGAAATATATTTATAATTTCAGACGCTCTTCCCGCCAGTCCTGGAAGAGCACTAGACCAAATAGCAGAAAATTTGTTCAAAGAACCAAATCAGGAATTTCTTAGAGGTATTTTGTTGCCTTTCTTAGGCTTTTCACCCTGGCTACAGAAGCTTGTAACAGATAATAGAATAGAGAGTTACGGATGGCCAATAGGTATTACAGCATATTGGTTTAGGGAGATATCATCTGGAAGACCAGGCCTATTGACGAAGATAGGCGTAGATACATTTCTAGATCCCAGGAAAGAAGGTGCAGTATTAAATGAACGTGCAAAAAATAAGCTTTCATGTAAAGTGAGTGTACTTGATATAGAAAAAACAGATTATCTTCTCTATCAAGCACCGAAACCTGAATTTGCTTTAATCAGAGCTTCTATATCTGATGAGAAAGGTAATTTGTCATTACAGGATGAGGGAACACGAGGTACAGTACTTAGTATAGCCCAAGCTACCAAATCTAGACCAGGTCCGGGTATAGTAATTGCTCAGGTTAGATGGATAACAAAAACAGGTACTATGAACCCCAGAGATGTAGATGTCCCCGGTCCATTAGTAAATAGCATTGTAATTGCACCAAAAGAATATCATTGGCAGAGTGCCACCATAGAATATGATCCTAGGATATCGTATAAGGTGATGCCTCCAATTGATGAGAACTTATTGAATGGTATTGCTAAAGTATCCTTGAAAGTCGATGAAAAATTAATAGCCAGAAGAATCTTGTTGGAGTTAATAAGGTTATTCCAAAATAAGCGAGATACAGTATTGGTAAACTTAGGAATAGGAATTCCCGCCTTGATCTCGTTAGTTGCGGCTCAGGAAGATGTAACAGAATTAATTGTATCGGTGCTTGAATCTGGCCCTTGGGGAGGTATTGCTCTATCGGGAAATGACTTTGGATTAGCAGTAAGTCCCTTTGCACTTTCATCCATACCTGACGTATTCTCCATCTTTGAGGGTGGGATGATTGATGCTGCATCTCTTGGCTTTCTGCAAGTCGATAAAAAAGGAAATGTAAATCCATTTATGCTACCAGGAAGAATATTCGGACCTGGTGGATTTCCAGTTATAGCTGGAGGAGTACCACGGATTTACTTCGGTGGAACCTTCAATGCGGGAAGAACCGAATTTAGCATCACAAATAATAACAAGCTGAATATAATGCGAGAAGGTACAATATCAAAATTTATTGAAAGTGTGTTTGTGGTTGCATTTAGTGGACAACAGGCTATAAAATACGGACAAGAGATTCTATATGTTACCGAGAGAGCTGTATTTGGATTAACTAAAGATGGAATGAATCTTGAAGAGGTCGCTCCCGGAATTGACATTGACAAGGATGTATTACAACAGATGAATTTCGAACCTATGATAAGAGGATCAGTAAGAGAAATGGATGAAAGAATCTTTAATGAATCAATAATGGGTATTAGAAACGAAATCAAGTGAACTTGAAATGTAGTCACAAAATTAGTCCAAGCCTACATATAAACAATAATAAACTATCTAGTAGTTTATTAACCAAACTAATAATCAAGAATGCCAGTCTTATGAAATCAAAGTCAGGTCAAGGGTAGGCAATGCAGAACAAAATAAGAGATAAATCAGTCAATAACAATCTTTTTAGCGTACGGATATGTATTTAGGTAGCTAGGATTGGGTATAATATTTTTAATACTTATTTTACAAATAATAGCAT
>JARBAU010000107.1 GCA_029237525.1 Nitrososphaerales archaeon
CTCTCCAGTTCCTGGCGCATATGCTGGATCAAATGTGTCTATATCCCAGCTAATGTATACCGCATCGACGTTGTCATTAGCCCTATCTGCAGCTTCTTTGGCAATCTGATCTATTCCTAGCTCTTCAACATCAAGCATAGTAAACCATTGAAAGTCTTGATCCGACATCCATTTGTATAAGTCTGGTCCTGGCCAATATCCTCGAGGGCCAATCAGAGTATAGTTTTTGCCTTTAAGGCAGCCCAGTTCCATAATTCTTCTAATATGTGCACCATGATCATACTTGAATCCACACAAGCCCTGGGGGGCACAGTCGGCATGGGTATCAATATGTATCATACCAATGTTCTTGTACTTCTTAGCAAAAGCTCTGACATTTGCGAATGTTATAGAATGATCACCACCAAGCATGACTGGAATTCCGTCTACATCCAAAACCTCTTTGACTTTGTCTGTCATTCTTTTATGTGATTCTACAACATCACCTGGAGATACTGCCACATCTCCGTAATCCACCGTTTTAAATACGCCAAAGGGATCTACTCCTGTTTCGATATTGAAGTGTTCGTATGGTGGCGAAGGAACTGTTGAAGCCGCACGGATAGCCCTGGGCCCATATCGTGCTCCTGGTCTAATTGTTGTACCGAAATCGAATGGTTCGCCGATAACAGCTACATCTGGCTTTACTTTCTCAAGTTCCTTTTTGTTCTTTATCCAAGGCAGTTTAAGGAAAGTAGGGATCCCTACAAAAATTGGTTCATCATTTCCTTTATATGATTCACCATAAAATTCCATTCCCATACTGATCACTATATGTTAATTACTAACTATTTTTTAAATATTGCTAATTATAAAATTACAATTCTCTTTTCGGCTGCCGAACAGTCTTGCTATTTTAAAATCATTTTGAAGACAATACCTCATCACCATCACCATCACCGATTATACTACTTTCTAATTCATAGGCATTAGACACGTCTTTAATAAACATGACACCATAAGGCTCTGATGTAGCATCAAAGCTGGTTAACAGATCATCAACGATCTGTGTTGCAGATGAATCAAGTACAACACTTTTAACTTCGATTCTCTGTCCAAATTTTGGAATTGTAGTTCTTCCTGTACTATAAGAATGTATGACTTCTGGAGCTTCTAGTGGAGTTCTACCTGTACCATTTATATCAAAAAATGTCTACCAACTTTGTGTTTCATAAATATGTTAGTAACTTTAGAAAGGTCCTCAGATCGAATAAAGAGATTTCTCTCCTCGATATTAGTAATTACTAAATCAATCAAATCAATTTTCCTTGTAATACTATTTTAATTATACTCCATATTATTTAATGCCAATTAAGTAAACGATCAAAAGCGGCTTATATTCTTGTTATTTATATTCAGATTTAACATCTATTACTTGTTTATCTTTATTGGGATGAATTGTTGGGGTTAACTAACACATTCAAAGTGAATCAGAGTAAATAATTAGTATATTCATGTTATAATGATTAGTTCTATTAACAAATATGTGATAGAGTTTGTTAGTGTCTATATGACTGTCATCGTCTTACATGCTTTAAAAGGATGGTTCTTACATACTCTGCAACTTCAAGGCCATTTTCTACTGCCTTTTTATTAAGCTTATCCCAAACCTGCTTGTCTAGCTTTTTTGTAGGATTAAACACAACTCGTATTGTCATCAAGCCTTTGGGGGCACCGCGCTTCACACCTGTATCCGACATGGTCTCCTGTAGATTTCCAGCGTCTACAGATGCAACAATTCTTTCTTGAACTAATTTAGGCTTTCTCGCTATGCGAATTGCCTCGTACGAAGATATTTCGCCAGTCTCTACCTTCGACTGGATATTTTCAGGAAGAGTTAGTATGCTTAACCACTCACTAATTGTACTCTTGGGAAGTCCATATCTTGATGAGACTCCTGATATACCTGATTTCGTTGAATCGACAAGCTTCTTTACCATTCTAGCCTTTTCAAGTGGTGAAAGATCTTTTCTAATGAGGTTTTCAAATAGGGAGGCTGCTTCTGCTTCTGCTCCCTCAAGTTGAGTTACTACTGCTGGAATTTGTTTTTCTCCTTTTGCATGTAAAGCAAAGAATCTTCTGCGGCCTATAAGTAGCTTGTATCTCTTACTTTCTTTATCAAATCTAACAACAACTGGCTGAAGAAGATCAAATTTAGACAAATGTTCTTTAATTAATTTGTCATTATTATCTTCACCAAATGAAAATGCCTTGCGAACATTTTCTTCAGCTATATCGATCAAATTTACAGGAATAGTCTTAATATTCATTGTCAATATATTTAATTATTACGTATTTATAAATTTCATGGATAAATATGCAAACATTTTTTCCTTATATTGGTAATTCTTAGCATTAACTGTATTATACGTATGCATATTATATCATAAATGCGTAGTTTACTTGATTTCTAATAATCTTTATATTCACTATCGTCATCTGTGTTTTGTATGGCAACAGGCTTGGAGTTAGGTAACAAAGACACTTTACAAACCAATGTGCTACTAAAATCTGTATTTCTTTCATATTATATTTCAATGTATAAGACCATCAACGAGGCAATTGGATTTAACGACCAGCATATCACGGTGAACGAAATATATGATTTTATTCAGGATCTTAAATATGAGATGGGAGTTAGTACTATATCTGTAGATAAGAAAGACATTAGTCTTTGTTTCAGCTTGTTACAGACAATGGGATTGTGTGAGACTCCAGAATACATAAATCACTGCCAGTAATTTTTTCGATAATTTTATATATTTTATATCTTTATAGATGTTGATGGATATTTCTGGTGTTGTAGGTATGTTCGCAGCAATTCTTGTTGCAAGTGGTATCTTGATATATTTCGGCACAATCGGACTGAAGAATGATAAAACTGAGGAAGATCTTATCAAGGATAGTATGAGTGGCAATAATATTGGAGAATAATGTTGTGATCACAAAATGATTAAATGGATGACTTAGAACTTGCGTTATTTTTTTGATATCTTTTAAAAATATAATAATTAGTTATTACCATAGTCTTGTATGAGGATTAAGTGGCCATTATTTTCGAGAGAAAATACACCTAAAATGAACGATAATGTGTATACGAAGGTTAGCAGGAGAGACGCATCTAATAAATGGGTGGAATATGGTGAGGATCTAGCAAACAGCAATAAATTGGAGCAAGCACTCGAGAGCTTTGATAATGCAATAAGGATAGATCCTCAAAATGATATGGCTTGGGGTGACAAAGGCTTAGTCTTGGATAAATTAACGAGATTGGACGAATCGTTAGTAGCGTTCTCGAATGCAATTAAAATAAATCGTAATAATGCAATTACATGGAATAATAATGGATTGGCGTTGTTGAGATTGAACCGGTTTAATGAATCGATTGAATGTTTTGATGAATCGATAAAGATTAAACCTGATTATGCTAAGGCTTGGTATAATAAAGGTAGATGTTTATCCATTATGGGTAAGCTAAGTGAATCGCAGAAGTGTTTAGATAGTGCAAAAAAATTGGATCCTCTTCTATTCATAAAGCTAAGAAGGCTAAAATCTGTGGTGTAGTCTTTAGAGCTTATGTGCTGTAGAGCTGGATTATTAATAAGTTGAGTAGGTGAAAGGAGGCGTATTAAAGGTGTTTGATAAGAAGTACGGCTGTGGAACATGTGGCTTACATTTTAAGGATAGAGAAGATGTCATAATGCATGTACGAGAAAAGCACGCTGGAAAGTCTACTTTTTTGTGTATAACTTGTGACGAGAGTTTTGATTCTGAATCAGCGTTTAAGTTGCATATGGCTCGTGATCATAGAATATAGTTAATACCATGCTTGTTCGACTGTCGAACGAGTATTAGCTATATTTATATACTTAGTAAGTATATAAGCCGTATGGTTGAGGTGCCGATCAGCTATGGAATTATCGTGATGATTTTTGTAGGTGCGACCGCAGTTGTCGGTGTTATGGCAGTTAAATTTGTTAAAAAAAGCAGCAAGCGATACATAGTTGCGGGTAAAAGCCTGCCACTATTCTTTATAGGTACGATGTTGGTTTCTGAATCAGTCGATGGCAATGCTTCTTTAGGAAATGTATCTCTGACATTTCAGAATGGATTTTGGGCAGGAGGTGCAATTCCATTAGGTCTGACCATTTGTCTTGTATTAACGGGTGTATTTTTTGGAAGAATTTTTAACCGAATGAATATGATAACTTTGGCAGATTTTTATTTTAGGCGATATGGAAATCTGAGTGAAGTTATGAGTGGAGTATTAATGTCGATCAGCTTTATCATTCTAGTGGCTGGTAATCTTGCAGCTAGTGGATATATTTTATCTGTTGTATTAAATATTCCATTAATATTTGGAATGCTTATCTCTACTGCTGTTGTACTATTATATACTTATTTTGGAGGGTTATTTTCCTGTGCTTATACCGATATATTTCATATATATTTAGCTTTAATTGGATTTTGGTTAGGATTTATTTATTTCATAGGCCCTTGGTCCCCCATACCTGGTGGATTGGAGACAATAGTGGCAAATGTCCCACAGAACTTTATGAACATGTCTGGGCTAACTGATATCCATAGCGGAGCCCTAATAAACTGGGCAGCTATTTTATCACTAGGCCTAGGTGATATTGTAGCACTTGATTTTATGGAAAGGGTGTTTGCGGCAGATGGAGGACGAACTGCTCAGAAGAGTTGTTTTCTTGCAGCAGGGTTAACGCTGTTAGTATTGATTCCACTCACTATGATAGGTATAATTGGCCATACATTGGAGCCAAAGATTGCAGATCCTTTCACATTATATCCAATTATGGCTGTAGAGCATATGCCATTTATCATCGGAGTTCTAATGCTAGTAAGTACTGTAAGCTGTGGTATGTCTACTGCCAATGGAGGCACGTTGGCTATCGCAAGCGTATTGTCAAGAAATATGATTCAGAGTAACATTGTAAG
>JARBAU010000108.1 GCA_029237525.1 Nitrososphaerales archaeon
ATCAGGTGACGATACAAATTTAGCTCCTTGATGAACATGTACTCGACTGCACCAACTGCTCCAACTATAGGAGATCCAAAGAAACCCCCAAATGCACCTGCTATCGCACTATAAACCAGTACTTGCACATCATCTTTCTGGAGCTTCAGCCGTTCAGACACAAAGGTACCCAATCCACCAGTAAGAAAAACAAGCGTTCCCTCAGGACCAATTGCTGCACCACTTCATAATGCAATAAAACCTTGAAGAAGTATGCTTGGCAAGTTACGGTAGTTGATGCCACCGGTCCGCGCATATTGGACTTGGGCAACTCCTGGTCCACCATGTTGCCCAAAGAATTTGATCGCAAGGCCAATGAACAGTCCTGATACACCCAACAGGATTAGCGGCCAAAAGTTAATGTTAAAAAGGTATACGCTATGCTGCCCAAAGAATTGACACCTTCGTTATAGAGTGTATAGAGTGTGATGTATCCAGTAGTTATGAGAGAAAAGACCACCGAATAATGCTGCATAAAGCATTAATCTATAATAGCCTCGATTCAATGTGGATTCTTCTACGCCGCTACTCATATCGAGATCTCCTACTATGTTTTCTATTGTTGTCTTCTATAATTCTCAGGACAGATTTGGCCTCGTTTGGAGATTCGTTCGAGGCTGGAGCTTGTGACTGCATAATATGAATTACTCCTAGCGAGTCGCTATTGATAAACATGCTGTTGCTATTGTTTCCTACTTTACTATAAAACTGCACAAATCATGAAATCACTCTGATATCTATTGCACGACTCGTAAGTGGTATTCAGAATTCTAGTACAGCTTCAATAACCACGTTTGATAGGATCAAGAAGATTCTAATAGGCCGTTCACTTTGCCTCCTTACAGCATTATTTTTTGGGTTGTTCCCAAGATAAAATCAAATCGGGCTGTAAGAAAGGTTGGTTGGTTAATAACCGCAGTTTCGGGGACTTTATTATTCAGTTAATGTATACACAATAATAATAGTAGCAGTACAAAACTATGAAATTAACCAAACCAACGTTCCCAATGCTATTAGGATTACTGCGTTAACGCCTCCACTTCTTTCTTGCTGATCCTCCAGTTCATCATAAATCTCCAACTTCTCTCTTATCTTTTTAGTTACGTATTGGAAAAATGCATGGCAGCTAGAATCATCATCTGTAATAGCCTGTTGACACTCTAACTCCCATTTATGCTCATCCAAATAATCTAACAATATTTGCTGAGATTCTGGTGTTACCCCCTCAAGTTTAGGAGGCAAATTATTCTCAAGCCGTCTGCTAACGATTATCATCTCGAGTCTAGTTACTATGGAGCTCCAATCTGTCGTCGATGCCATCGGCCTATTTTTTGCAAGCAATAGGAGAGTTGCTGCCCAAGATGAAACGAAGGCGTTCAGGTTTGTTGTTACTACATCCAGTGCCGAAGCAAAGATTTGCCGCGCAGTACCAAGAGAAATCAATACAGCAGCAATTAGTATCATTACGTTTTGAGTGAATACCATTACAATCAAAATTGCAATAACTGCAAACGACAATCCTATTATGGCGGCACCATATTTAAAGTAGTTAGTCGGCTGTCCAATTAACTTGATATTGTACCCTGTTCCTGATTTAGTTGTTTTGCGAACAAGGAATATGAATAAACCATTGACAAACAGCAAGTTAGCAAGGTGCTTTATCATCTCTTTTATGACAAAAGATAATCCGGAAGCATTTTGCATGATGACTTACTTATTTTGAGCAATTCACTACTTAAAAAAGGTTGTATGTAGGCATGAGATGACATATCATTGTTGCGTTGGACTGAATCCGAAAAATTAGTCACTTCAACTAATCCGTTCTGCTGTTTTGCACGATGAGTTTGGATATACTTCCAGCCAGATTGTTATAGTAAATAAGAATATTCATCAAGAATCCTTTCCTTTCAAGATGCCACACACATCATGTGCATGTCAAAAAGTTTAGAAAAATGTGGTGTGTCGGGACTAGGAACTAAATGCTCGGCAATAAATAATCTTGCATGGCCAGAAGAGTCATAAATATTGGAAAGTATTTCTACACATTCCTCATCGCTCCAGTCATAAAGAGTCATTTTCATTATATACGCATCTGCAAAAGTAAGTTGATTATTATTATTACTACAAAACATATCGCCAGCAAAGTAGAAGCGCTGCTCACTTACCTTAAGTTTGGGAGCTAATAACAATCCTTTTTAATGAATACCATGTCTAGCTCTAGTACGGTTCATTTCGATCGACAGATGAAGAATTTTAATAATGAGATATTTGCTTCAATGAGTTTTAGGTAGTTTGGCCACCAATCTGCGTTCTATTCGACTGTGTTACTGCAGTATATTTCGACATTCTTTATAATATCAACCTCCGGTATTTGTAATTAATTGCGATATCCTTTTTAGTTATAATATCGGCAATTAGTTAGTTAGTTAGTTGTAGGTTACCAAATACAAGAAATGTAAAATCATTTAATGTATCAACAACACAAGTAGGTAGTAAGTTAGAAGTTGAATATGTTTCAGGTTTAGATTCAACCTCAATTTCCTACATCATATCAGTAGTATTTACGCCTTTAATTAGTACAATCTGAGTATCCCCTTTATGACCGTAATATTTTATGGGGAATGTAGAGATTGGCCGCTGAATCAAAAAGTAGATATCTGTTTGAAATTGTTGGCACATTCATCTTCGTTTTCGCTATTTGTTCAGCAGCTACTGTATATTCTGGGCCCAACAAACTGGTTGGAATAGTAGGCCTCGGACAGCTCGCAATGGCTCTATTAGGTTTAGTTCATGCTTTCGTTTTAGCTGCATTAGTATATGCTATTAACGCTCGCTCTGGAGCTCAGCTTAATCCTGCTGTTACAATAGCATTTCTAGTATCAAGAAAAATGCGTGGAAAGGTAGCGGCACTGACTATTGCGTGCCAAGTATTGGGGGCTGTTATCGGTGCAGCTGTAGTATATTCAATGTTTGGAAGCGATATGGCTGCTAGTGTTGTACTTCCTAAAGATGGAAATGCTATTAGAGCATTAATTTTGGAAACTGTCATG
>JARBAU010000009.1 GCA_029237525.1 Nitrososphaerales archaeon
GACCCCGACACAACAAAAATTGTTAATAATGCAAAAAAGCTAATGAGAAGGCATATAGAGGTTGACTGGTCGAATCTATTCCATAATATTGATTGATTGTTATTAAAGTTGATGCCTATTAAGACCCAAATCCAGTTCAAGTTCAAAGTGTCCACCGCAGGACTGCAAAATTAATGGAGGCGACGATCCAAAATTGATTTCATGAAGTTTCGTTCTTAACCTTCCTCATCAGTTATAGAGAAGTGGATTACATACATTAGTGTACTCAGTCCCACCGAACCCGCTCCGATATCAGTGCTTTTTAGCGGGTCCTGATAATATAAGGTGAAACAAGAAAATGTGATAAAGGAAATATAACAAGATTCACAACTAATAACCAATGAAAGTTTGGATTCAGCAGATCTTTGGACCCTCTATCTCTATCCATTGAAATCTTCTACTACTAAAGAAAAGTATTTGTTAAGGCTCGGGAAGTTTTTGGATTTTCGTTACCCTATGCTGAGGAAAATGACCTTACAAGAGAAGGCACGACTCTATTCTAAGGAGGCTCGAAAGGATAGCGTTTGATAAAAATATTACTAACTGTTCATATATTTGTGGCAATAACACTGATTTTTGCGACTAAGCAAGCCATCAACTTCTCGACTATTATTCCATAATGTAGTCTGGAAATCATAAATAATTCTAAATTTATCGGTAATTGACTTGTTGCTAGTAGTCGATGATGATTACGATATTGCCTCCTTAATTAAGATCGGTCTTCAAAAGATTGGGCTATCTGCGTCTTCTTTTACGGATCCCTCTTTAGCCTTAGAAGAGTTTGGCAAGAAACCATCAGATCACGAACTTGTGATTTCAGATGTTAGGATGCCTAGCATGAATGGCTATGAATTTGTAAAACAAATAAAGAAAATCAAACCGAAAGTAAATGTAATCCTTATGACTGCCTTCGAAATAGAGGATAGGGAGTTTCACAGGATCTTACCATCAATTAAGATTGATGGTTTTCTTCAAAAGCCATTTTCTATATCCAAGCTAAACGGTATATTAAAGGAAGTCAGGTAAAATATCTAAAATGCTATAAAGCCGAATAATATTTATTTTAAATGTTACTCGTAGCGGGTTATATATGATGGTGTCCAATTATTTCCTAATGGATTGTATGATACCAGGTTCGCTAGAGCATCATTATGTTAATGAGGCTGTAAACCAGATCATTCAAGCAGAATATTGCTCTCATTATTTAATAGTTTATCCAGATTTGACAACACTAAGGGAAATGTATTCCCAGTATATTCAAAGGCAAATCAAAAATAATAATAATGAAATTATTCTCATAACTCCATTCTACGAAACTACTGACTCGGTAAGACAAATTCTTTCAAAAAGTGGAGTAAATGTGTCAGAATATGAAAAAGAAAAAGAACTTGTAATTATTGATTCTCTTAAAGAATATTTTGGATCACAACCAGATATACTATTCAAAAGAAACTTAGCAAAGTATGCCAAGCAAACAGGAAAGAACGGTCTTTCAATCATAGGTGACATTGGCGGTGCATATACTCACAAGTCTAAGTATGATGACCTTGTTGATTATGAGCTATCTTTGCCAACTAAATTTGATATTGACATGAGAGGCTTTTGTTTATACCACCAAAAAGATTTTAACAAATTCTCAGACCAGCAAAAGCAACAGTTAATTAACCATCATGGTAAGGCTCTAAAAATAGAATGATCATAAAACCTGTATACAAGGAGATTTAATGGATGGTTTCAGCATTTACCTAGATTTGATAACGGTAACACAATTATTGCATTAGTTCTATGGTCATATTCTTCGTGATAACAAATTGCGGCCGCATTACTTACCAATAGCTGGCTATGCAATTCAATTAATAACAACTACAAAACAACAACAACCTCAACAATGATATATGATCTAAATGGGCATTGTTATAATGATAATCAAGTCCTCAGGGGATTAACAATCATCAATATATTTCAAGTAATGACAAAATACAGTAATCTAATAATGAGATAAATTGCTTACAAACTTGTACCTTGTCTAATTTTGAACGTAAAATATGCTGACTTGTAATTTTAGAACACGAAGGTAAAAAGTGATAATGATAACATAACAATAAAAATAAGGAGGCTGCCTTTCAACTATGGTTTCATCATATGACTAAACTGCAATCCATGCACTTTATCAACAAACGATCAATGGCTGGAATGCAGGCAATAGTAAAGCATTTGCTGCGCCTTATACTGATGTTAGTGATTATATTGGATTTGATGGCACCTATCTTAAAGGACGGCAGGAAATAGCATCTCTTCATCAAATGTTTCTTGATACATTTGTTAAAGGTAGCCGTTTTGTAGATAAGATTAGAAGAATACGATTTCTGACTTCCGATATTGCTATAGTAGTTGCAGTTGGCGGGACTGTGATGGCTGGCCAATCAGATATTGATCCAGAGAGAAATTCTATTCATATGCTGGTTGCTATAAAACAGAATGCTAAATGGTACTTCACAGCATTTCAAAATTCACGAGCACAATACACTGGGAGACCGGAGCAAGCTCAGGAACTAACTGATGAGGTCAGGCAGCTGCTGTAGAAATAATGGTAAAAGGGGTAGGCAGCAGTTTAACATTACAGTATTACAGAGGATATTAAAACATAAATGAATAAACAATCTCCTAAACATTGGTTTACACACCCGAATGAAAATAAAAAGAGGTCAACTTAGCCGCCGCCCTCTATACTCAGAATTCCTTAAGATCATAGGAGATCCATTCATAACCTTATTCATACTTACATATTACCCGGATAATTAAAATCAATAACTTTATCGTTATTATCTAGGGCCTCAAAATCATCTCAAATTTGGTTCACAACCCTCTCGACCAAAGAGCAACATCATTGAAAATGAGACAACACGCCACAAAGTGCATTTATGCAAAGGATATTGTAGACTTAACAAGGTTATCTAAGATATAACAAGTAGGACTAACTCGATCTACAAAGTGAAGGAATGGCTACTATAACTTCTACTCTGCTTCCATTTGGAACAATAATTCTGATATCATTGCCTTACTTTGTAGCAGTCATTGCAGTGATTCTCTATACTAACAAGCATCTCAAGAAAGTCGATAAAATAGTCGAAGACGAGGAAGACAAGGAAGACAACCCAGATACCACAACTAGCCGACCAGACGATTGGGTAAACCCTGCAGTTAGAAAACTAGATTACAATTCAAAAAGTGAGTGAGTTCTTAACCACCGATCCGTAAAATACAAAGTACCTTTTTTGTACTGCTATCAGAAAATGTTATTACGATACTGAACTCGAGCATGAAATCACTTGCGATATCGCTAATGACAATAGAGCCTGTCTATAGACCAAAAGTCGTAACTTTTTAATATTTTCCTTCGGACCTAAAAAACACACAAACAAACTTCAAATTTCCGGTGTAGGATAAGACAACCATACGAATCCATTAGTATTACCTTATCCTCCAACCGTTTTTCCAGAGTAGACATGTGAGCTGGTCACAATTTCACCGGGATTAATAGACTGCGTATAGAAGAAAAATCAATCCCTTTAAATAATATTCTTTGCTGGTGGTCTATATCATTCTTCATGTGTGGCAACATCTGGAACGATAAAAGCAACCAAGACATAGACTCTGATACTAACAAATGGGGTGTCTATCCCGATTAGATTTAAAAATCAGCCTTTAGAAAATCTGATTATAGAACAATAGTCGTATTCCTCAATAGATTTCTTCAAAGGTGGTTAAAGTCGACCATCTAGTGCAGTTGCCTACACACTAATGGGGTGTCTTTGGCCCCATTAGGTTTTAAAACTCAGGTCTAATGGCATCACATGACTTGTTAGTAAAATTAGGCTTTCGCTGTTCAAATAGGATTTAGTCATAGTAATGTTGCTTCTACAAGTCTGCATTCAATATCTACACCTGCCAGATGAAGAAAAATCAACTTTCGAATGCCAGAAGCAACCATACTAACAAGGTCTGAGGGGCCCCCCAGGCTTTCTTTATTTCTAGGGATGTTGCTATACAGGGAAACGATGAATTAATCTGACTCGCCGATGAATGGTCCCTATTTGCTTGGATGCATTTTATATCGATTAGTTGTATCCAGTAAGTAATCAATAGAAATTTGAAACTAAATACATGAATACAGCAAATTCTTACACTTAATTAACTGTTATTTATGGGCATTGCCTCATATACAATATTAAAAGATGTCTGCGCCGCTCTTCTAAGGGTTCAAAACCACCAGACTTTACTATTTGTAGTATACCGAGCTCGCCTACTTGTAAACCTAGTGCAGGACTATTTTGACTTAAAAATGCAGGTATTCTTACGATGGTAGAATCAGCATAAAATAACCATCCTAAGGGATTCAGATTATCTTCAAAGTTATCATTTGCAAAGGGTTC
This sequence comes from Nitrososphaerales archaeon, assembly GCA_029237525.1. Classification (GTDB taxonomy): domain Archaea; phylum Thermoproteota; class Nitrososphaeria; order Nitrososphaerales; family Nitrososphaeraceae; genus JARBAU01. Next base: position 4,473 of record JARBAU010000009.1, read on the forward strand.
TACTTTCATCGTTGATCCTTCAGGTTTTAGTGCTTTTAAGGGACATGAGCTGCAGCTTCATTTGGATCTTCCATATCGTGCAGACAATCAAAGTATGCTACTAAATCGTATCAATCATTATTGGGAACTGGAAAGTTGAAAGAAGTTGCAATGTTAAAAGATATCCTATCCTATCTAGTCCTTTTTTTATCGCCAACTAAGGATATCCTTAATTTCACAAAAATGTTAATTCATTATGTTTTATCAATTCTATCAATTTGATAATGTTTTGATTTTAACAATGATTGAAAAATTTACAAAATAGCAGCGAAATCAAGACTCCAACGAGCTCTGCTTATGAAGATACTCATTAGAATGGTTTTACACTCACTACATTCACGATGTATATCGAAAAGGACTGATTAGAGCATTAAATAGATATTTTGGATAAAATGGCAGTAGATTCTTCTATTTTCGATTTTGTAGGTATCTTGTCTAGGCCAAAGGCATTTGCCTTGAGCGCTGCTCTTACAGCACCTGCAGCGCTACATATCGCCAATCTTGAATCTTTTTCCTTAAGGTATACGCAGGTAAATACAGCTGATAAGATATCGCCTATCCCAGTCGAGTCCCTAGTAGGAATACGATCAAGCTGCAGACTGTGTTCGTTCATATGAATCATTCTTCGTGTCGTAGAAATTACAAAGTTAGCATTTACAGGTCCAAGAATCTTAAATTCATCCTCATCTGCTTTGACAGCAGAAATGCCTGACCAGTCCAAATCTAGACTTCTATGAAGTGAAATAGTTCCTGAGGGTCCTACTTTCCGTAGATAACCTTGTGGATCCAGCATTACAAATTTTCCCTTCTCAGTTATTGCTGTAAGAACTTCCAACGGAACCTCATCGATAACAGGGCTTACTATCCAACCATCCGCATCTATATCACTAACGTCATCAACTGTGAGTGGATTGCATTTGGATAATAGGGTAACTTGTCTAGCATCATCGTATTGTCTAATAGAAAATTTTGTAGTTAAACATTCTTCTTCAAATGGCGTGATATCAGCTAGATTTCGATTTAGAAAATCTCGCGTATCCTCTGGAAGATCTTTCCCCACTTTGGTGACTAGAATAGTTTCGAATCCCAGCTGTCTGCAAATTAAGCCACAATAACATGCCGAACCCCCTAAGTAGTAAGCACCTTGGTTGTCTATTGAATCTAATGTTATATGTGATGCTATCGCTATTTTCATCTGCGTCTCTCTATTATCAAGAATCAGCATATTCACCCACTTAAATGTCATAGCCCACTTGTAGACATGCAATGCAAGGATAACCGGCAAGAAAACTGGTAAAACTGAACAAAAAAGGTTAGTGTGTCGATAGTAAGGTATTCAGTGTTAACTGCCTATAGAGAATAATCCATAATGTAAGACTATAAGGAGAAAGGCAAATTCTTTGATAAGAACAATAATATCATTTTTCGGTAGAAAGTCAATTGACCCTTTGTATGAGTTCAAGAGTATCTCTAATATTTCTAACATTCTCCACGATACTGAGCATTTCGCAATCTGGATATAATCATGGGTTTCATAGGTCATTGGAATACGATTGAATGAATACGTAAGAAAATATGCAAAATCAGATTTCTTCATGAGCATACTATCTAATATTCATTTATAATATATTGGAATTCAATTCAATTAGTACAACATGGGTTAAAATACTGACCCTTAGTATCCCGTTGTAGGACCTCATCAAACACTGTTACAAATTAGATACAGTACGAATCTTCTTCTAGGAAGTCTAAATAGACTATTATTGTTAAATATGACATCAATAAACTGCATCGATGATTATCAGAAATAGGGACTTTATAACATGATAAATTCTATCAATCAGTAACAATCTCAAAGGCCTGCGAAGATCACATGTTGTACTGTCATTAGCGACGGCGGTTGCGATCTTGCGAAGTAGATCATTATTTTTTTAAACCCTCATTTAGATTAACCTACTAGCCAACTCTTCACTATAGGACTCCAGTACCGGTCTTTCTTTCTTTACTACTTCTTCACTGTCAGACCAGGCTACGATGCCACCACAAAGAAAGCAATTATAAATTATCCTGGTTGCACTAACTCTAACTGGAACTAACTGTTTACTTGAAAATCCATTACAATCACATTCTAAACTTTCGAATTTGGCCGTATAGTATTTTTATCTCACGTTACTAAATAAAACTATAGTCACTTTTCATGTATAATATTATGACTAAAATTGTTCTGCGAGTATATCCTAAAACATTTGAATTGGAAAGTCTGGCTGTCTGCCTACTACTGATATAGATTGCAAACGTTATTCATTCATTAATAGATAATTATAGCACCTATACAGCTAAAAATTCACTGTCGATGTATTAGATTAAGAGAACTATATGAGCAGTTCAATTCAAATCTATTAACTTTTTGTTTAGTGAACAAAATGTTTACATTCCAGATTTAGTCTATTATTCTATGCCAATAATAACTATCTCCACCCATAGTGGCAGATCACAACGAGAGAAGGACAGGTTGGCAGAAGCAATTACAGAGGACGTTATAAAAATATTTAATGTAGACAGAAAGGATGTAATTATAGTATTTCATGAGGAGACCCATGGAAATTGGCATGTAGAAGGTATTAGACTCTGACTCGACGTATATGGTGTCAGACTTTTTCTGACGTAATACATTCTATGATGGTATATGGTGATGCAAATTTTGTGCATCGCCTGCATATTGGACAAACAAGAAACACCATAGTTTTTTTGGCAAATTGATTTCTAAAACATCCAATGATTGAGATCTGGTTTGTACTCTCCTTTCATAATCAGCTGCTTTGATATTTTGTTCAAGGTGTTGATTGATACCCAGATGAAATATCATGTTAACAAAAGCCATATTGATGATCTGAGACTTCATCTACATCGCGTTTCTAATCATAGAAAACCTAGTTAGTTATAGATCACCAAAATTACATGAAATGTAACTTCATTTATTGTATCAACAACGCATTTAGGCAGTGAGTCGTAAAGTTAAGTTTGAAAAATGATAATTAACCGTCCTTCAGTCCGTACCCGTCGAAAATCGTGACTTAACACTATAAACCATTGAAGATAAGTCATCTAACTGCCAACACAGGACAATGAGCATGATCTATAATCTTGTTTGAGTTGCCTCCTACAAGGAATCTATGTCCTCCTGTTTTGCCTTTCGTACCAATAACAATCAGATCCATATTTGTACTTGAAGCATAATCCAGTATTCCTTCTGCAACCGATTTTACGTTTATGATAATATGTATATTTATCTTCATACCTTGTTTTTTTGCAAGGGCATCTACTTCGCCAAGTAACTCTTTAGCATGTTTTATCAATTCTTCTTCATAGGGACGATTTCCTTCTGCAAAGTAACCCTCAAGGTTCCCCGTATCGCTTAGACCAGCTACCGAGGCTCTATCAATAACATGAGTAGCTGTTACTTCTGCTGCTAAAGATTTTGCTATAGTTAATCCGTAGCTTATGATTTTCTCTTTATGCTCAGAATCATCAATCGCTATCAACATTTTCTTTACTATTCTATTTTCATCATTTTCCATTGTAGTTGTTCCACCTGCTATCTGTTCAGAATTGTTGCCATCTGTAAGCATTATATAAGCATCTTTGATCTAAGATAAATAAATATCCTATATCCTGAAACTTAAATTATCTAAATAATTGGAGGTTAATATTATTATAAAAAATCTGATAGACTAGTTTGTCTTGTGTTACTAGTTGCTCCTTCAGCTTGAGACACTTTTACATTATCCCATGTCGCTTCTGTTAAATTCAGCATTTTCCTAAATGCATTTGCAATTCCAGGTCCGAACCTAGCATAGTGATTATTTGCTGCTACAATTGCTGGGTTTAGTCTATCTTTTTGTTCCTCACCTCTTGCTCTCTTCTGAAATCTAGACTACCCTTTCAATTCAGAAACCCTGTCTTTTTTGTATCTTTCCAAAATACTTTTCTTGTATGGTTTAATCCCAGATGAACCTTATGTAGAGAAAGTCTGTTTTAACTATTGGAGGCGTTCATATATCTGCTAGTTGACTCCAGACCATCCACATTTTGTATTTTGCAAAAAAACTATATGCCAAATCCTGGAACCATGAACTATCACGAACTTCTATAGCATATCTGAATCTCATCTAATTCACGTCTGACATCTCTCAAGCCATTCAGACCTTCAACTATGCCCATCAAGGGTTGTAACTGTATGATTAACGCCAAGATCTGTCTTCAAGATAAAACCATAGAATAAAAGAATAATTCCAGTTCTTTATCTATATCCTTTAGTCTTTTATCATGAGTTATAACTTTTGGAAATTTGGAATTAAATTCATAATGATTAATAGTCTTCTTGCACCAGGCTCAACGCAAGATACCGGATTTAATTAATAGGTAATAATAATGAAAGAAGTTGGCCGTGTACAAAGAATGATGTGCATACAGTACTATAAGGTTTATTTGCTGATTTAAAAAATAAAAAAGAGTGGAAAGTAAGCCTAGGCCCATGTCTTAACTAAACATGGTTTACATGCTGGTAACACATTGATGCTCATTTTGATATGGTAAAAGTCAAATTATGTTCTACTTAAGCAGGAAGGCAAAAGGCTGCGTTTGGTGGAGTGGGTTCTCGCAGGACACATGCATGAATATACGCTTTGTCATCTGGTGATGGAATTGGATTTTGCTGTGCAAATGCTGACTGAGTCAGGAATATATTTGTCGTTACAGCTGCTAATCCAAATGTCAATGATGCAATAATCATTGTCATGAAAAATAATCTTATTTTCATTATCGCTATAGTAATACTAAACTATTTATGAATTCCCTACTATAGGGGAATATCTAAGGAGTTTTTCGACATTTCTACAAATGACACCTATTTTTACAAATTATTAGAAGAGAAATATACATTACGCACATGTTAGTCCAACTTAGTATTGAATCTCCCATAGGAGTGAGATTGTCCCAGATTTGTTATTCCGAATCCCGCCCTGGCCAGTACTATACCCTCAGCAATGCCAAAGACATGGCGGCATTCAATTGTAACTTTGCTTGGATGTTTAGGAATCAATAGACCACAGCATTCAAGCCAGATAGGTCTAAGAAACGAGTCAATGTCCTAGCCTGCAAGTGATTCCGTTGACCTCGAACAAAGCCACTAATCTTGAACGTATTTACCATTAACTCGAAAGAAATGAGCCTTGGTTTCCACTCACAGTTGCTTGATAAGCGCTAGTGTGTGAGGTGAAGTGATACAGACATTTGCTTAGATGGTATCGGGGCGGCAGCAGCTACCTCTTGATTCCTAAGCCATTGGTTGGTTGCAGCCGTCCCTATCAACTAAGGACTAGTAGATAACCTATAGAACTAAAATCAGACGTTTTAAATAAAATTCTTTCAATGTGATAGAATGCGACCAGAATTCAAACGCTATTAGACTAACTTAGATAATTGTTAGGTTATACAACTTTATCCTAAGCCAACAAGAAAAATACAAAGCAAAGAATTTGATCCGCTAGATAATTCGGTATATCAAAGCTTTGGTTTCCTTAGGCATAGAAACAGAGTTAAGACTTAGAATCGTCTTTCAACAAATGGCAAATGACAACAGGATGTTGAGAAAATTAAGACTGCATGTGAATACGTCTGTAGATGGCTGCATTGCAGGGCCAAACGGTGAAATGGACTGGATGGTCGGACTCTTGGATGATGAAATCATGAAATACACATTCAAATTACATGAGTCTGTTGACACCATTCTCCTGGGACGAAAAATGTCTGATGGCTTCATCTCTTACTGGTCAGATGTGAAAAACAATCCTAATGACCCATGGTATGCGTTTGCTAAAAAGATGATAGACATCCCAAAAATTGTGTTTACTAAAACACTGAACAAATCTAGGTGGATAAATACCGAAATTGCAACAGGCAATCTCATAGAAGAAGTTAACAAGATAAAGAGCCAGACCGGCAGGGACATCATAGTATATGGCGGTGCGTCATTCGATACTTCTTTGATTAAAGAAAAACTAATTGACGAATTTTATTTATTTATTAATCCTGTTGCGATTGGAAATGGTATGACCATATTTAAGGACTTGAACGAGATTCAAAAATACATTCTGATTGAATCAAAACCGTTTGAATGCGGTAAAGTATTGCTTCGCTATGGAACATGAGAACAATAATAATACACTAATACCTTGGAAAGCTAGTGTTCGGTGGCGTCGCAGCAACGACAAAGATTAAGAAATAGGTTAAATCCTTACAGTCTCCCTAAAGATTATTTGTTATTAGTGTATGAAAATGGCCTAAGATCTGGATTACATACACTAGTGTATTGCATCCCACCGAACTCGCTGACTACCAGTCTTAACAAGAAATCCCACATTCCAAATGATTCAATAGATCATTGGGAATATACTACCACAAAGCTTAACGTATGATACGATTTTTACACAGCCTTTTATATTGGAAAATGCTTTTTAACTTCCGATACTCAAAAATGGCTGCTCTCATGAATTTAGAGGATAAAAAATTATTGGCAAGGTATTTACTCAGCAGGAACGACCCTATGTCTATTGAGCCTGATAAAATATCACTTGCTGAAACAGCGCTTCGGATGCAGTCTAGATGCGCTACAGAATTTGATTTTAATTACCCAGATCAACTTAAGCCGACTCCTTCATCACTAAATCAAGTCCCTGATAAATCAGATCCCCTACCAAATTCTGATATTGTCGTAATTACTTGGACTGCTGATGAAGTGGACGCCTTAGCTGATATCTTCACTTGTCCTTACCATATACCAGTTCGATCAATGAGAACTAAAAATGATTGGTATGAATACGACAGGAATTTTCAGAGCAAGTTTAAAAATCAAATTAGGAAAGGCGCTCCTTCAAGAGGAACTTCTGACAACGTAGATATGTTAGGAAGTTATTTTCCGTGCAAAATCGGAGACAAAAAAGTTCTTTGCTTCAAATCCCAGTTGCACTTAAATCAGGATGGGATTAAAACAGGAGATGGAACTGCAACCTTACCAGTAAAAGACCTTTTTAAACAAATTATCGAAGAGACAAATGCAAAATATATTCTAACAACTGGAACTTGTGGTGGAACTTTTCTAGACCATGATTTAGGGGATGTGGTAGTAACCAAGTCGGGCAAATTTAGATTGGCGGATGAATTTAAAAATGAACCTTTTAATCACAAAATCTATCAATCAAATTGGGATATTTCAACCTCATATTTTCACTTTGCTGAAAGTTTTATGGAGGCAAACATGCAGAAAATTCAGGAACCGGACATGTTACCACCAACAACAAAATATTTGTATAATGGTGCTCCAATTCAAACAAGACAAAACAAACCAAATATCTACTTAGAAGACTTAAATTTGCCAGCCACGTGTCCAATTCTTACTACCGATTACTTTGAATTTGGCAACTCAACTACGAATAATTTACAGGACGAAGGATGCGGAGTTGAAATGGGCGATGCTGCGCTTGGTTTAGCATGTTCTGAATTGGGAAATCAAGCACCTAAGTGGGCAGTTGTTAGAAACTTATCGGACCCTGTTATCAATGGTAATCTAAGAGAAGACGCTGCGAGAAGGGATAATCCAAGAGTGGCCTTACAAACCTTGTGGGCTGTTTGGTACTACGAAACCTATGGTTATTGGACGACCATAAATAGTGCCCTAGCAACATGGTCAGTAATTGCTGGAATTTAAAACGTTCATTTATCCTATATCTAAATATACTTGGAAATATGAATTGTGTGTGGAACTTTCGTACAATCTGCAAACCAATTGGGGAATATGTTTCATTTTTTATGGCCAAGAGACGTTTTCTTTACGACCCAGGATAACGAGAATTTTAATAGTCAAGCAGAAATAGACAAGGGTTTGTAAACAATGTTTTATGGCCCCTTCGACAAGAATTAAAAGTGAGATAGCAAGTGTAAAAAAACTCACCTTGCTATTGCTCTATTAGAAGGGTAATCAGAGGCTAAAAACGGCTCAGTTCATTTAATTGTAGTTTCATTACTCCCAATGTAATTAGTGATATCCCAACTGATTTCTTGCTCAGTGGTTTAGTCCTTTACTGATAACGTATTGATAGAAACGGTATAGAAAGAAATTCTAGATAGGGGTTTATAGACTCGATTCGATGCAGAATTTGCTAATTTCTTACTACACCAGGGACAATACTTGAAAGGCCCTAGACTAGCAACAAACGTGATTGCCCATAGCTGAAAGTGAGCTTATCTTATCAGAAGGACATTTAAATGATAAGCGTTTATCTGCTTCAGTGTCGTTCTTGCCGATTCGTTTATCCGACGGAAGAATTCTTAATATGGAGATCAAGAGAAGCAAAAAAACAAGACGATTTTGGCTAAAGGCGGATATGTCGGGAATTTATATGGTCGTGCCAGAAAATAACTATGAAATCAATCAAGCAATAAAATTTTTAGAGTCTAAAAAACTATGGATACTAAGAACTGTAAAATATTATGAACGGGCACGTATCAAATGCGGATCCGATGAGATTCAATCTAACTCGATATCGTTTTTAGGTAAGATGTACAGAGTCATATTAGTGAAAGATACCAGGTTCTCAATAACCATTTCAAATGCATTGAGCAAAATAACTTTCCATGTAACTAACCTGCGCCAATATAAGAATGAAATCAAACACTGGTACTATAATGAAACTCGCAGAGTTATCGCAGAGCGGCTAGGATCGATAGTAGAAATGAATCCTATGTTACCAGTATATAATAAAGTACTTGTAAAGGATCATAAATCCCGATGGGCAAGTTGTTCTGAGAAAAAGAATTTAAACTTCAGTCTGCTGTTAGCAGCGTTACCAGTTCATCTAATTGATTATGTAATCATTCATGAGCTGGCCCATCTAATTCAACTTAATCATTCCAAGAAATTCTGGGAGGTTGTCAAAGGGATGGATCCAGAATTTCAGGCTCATCGCAAGATGTTGAATAAGTATAGTATGTTGATTAGATGTACATCGATAAATTGAGCCTTTAGTCTAACAAAGTCAGCCATTCACTGAACAAAAATAATTCTGATAGATTTCAAGTAATCGCGCAATCGCGCTCCAAAGATTATACACCATAGTTTGAAAAAATGGGGTGTAATATCTTCGGTTATTTTTGGTTAGCTGACACTAGACTTGAGGTCAAATATCATATATTAATAACGTCACATGGACTGGCATATTTGTTGACAGTCCGCCTATTTGATGGAATATTACTTTATGGGTTCGTGTGGTTTAATGCAAATTCTGATTTTCTGCGCATTGCTTATTTTTGACTAAAGACCAAGATCTAGAATACCTTATTAATTTGTAAATGATCGAAAGACGAAGTGATTTGAGCATACATGACGCACTGGTATCCAGCTAAGATGACTGATTGCCTTATCAGGGTATTCGGAATAATGAGGTGGATTAATTCAAGTTTTAATGAACCTAATGCTGAAATTCTGCACGAAAATAATTATTGCAGACAAAACCTAAAAATTTACCCAAATAGTAGTCAACTGATGGTCGAACGTGGAAAATAGGCTCTCTAAACGATTCATGCAACTTAAGGAGAAAAACGAATGCGCTCTTATCTGTTATGTTCTAGCAGGCTATCCAGATCGTAGGATGTGTAATAAAGTAGTTGATGCTCTTGTGCGCGGTGGTGCAGATATCATCGAAATTGGCATCCCATTTTCCGATCCGATTGCGGATGGCCCAACACTCCAAAAAGCTTCCAGTCTTGCTATTCGCAAAGGAATTACTGCAGCGGATGCACTCCACTTAGCCAGAAACATTCGCGATAATTTTTCAGATCTACCAATAATAGCTATGACCTATAGCAATATAGTAATAAAGATGGGATTGCACAAGTTCATGAAAGATGCTAAAGCCTCTGGATTTGATGGGTTTATCCTACCAGACATGCCGATAGAAGAGTCGCAGCAATACTACAAAAATGCGTCAGCATACGGCCTATCAACTGTATTCCTAGTATCGCCTAATACTTCTGGACCTCGTATAAAACAAATTAGTTCAGTAACTACAGGGTTTCTTTACCTTGTTTCAATTCTCGGTGTAACTGGTGCACGGATTTCATTTGAGAATTATTCGATTGATGCTCTTAAAAAGGTTAAGAGAATTATAGGCTCAAAGATACCAGTGGGCATTGGATTTGGGATAAGCAAACCCGAACATGTAAAGATTATGTCAAATTCTGGCGCAGACGCAGTTGTCGTAGCAAGCTCTATAATTAATATGATTACTGAGTCAACCAACAGAGGTAGTCTCGTTAATGAGATCAGAGAGTATACCAAATCGTTAAAGGCAGCATGTGGAAAATGAGCGCATATGATATAAAATCGCTCTCAAACCAATTCGCCGATAATGATAATATGCTGGATGATATTTATATGCTATAATACTGTTAGGATTTAGACATGATAGTGTTGCCTGCAGCTTATGAATCTATTAGACGTTGACGCTGACGAATTGTCTCCTTGGATCTGAAATTCTACAACGTATACGGTTTGTATGTACTAATTTTAGTTTGGAACTATTCAACAAGATGTCTTGACAAAGTTACTCCCACTATAGATTTAGATATCAAGACGGTTTTTAGATGAATAACCTCTACGAATGAGTTTATGAAAAAATGAAACAGTATTGTTCATAGTAATCGATTGATTGTCACTACTATGTTCATACTAGGTTATATGCAAATCGATAAATGCAGCTTAATAACTATGGAGAAAAACTTCATTGGTCTCTTTTCAAAGAATCCTTGCGCTAACATGTTGATGGCATATTCAATGTATGCAAAAATCCGATGACTGATTACTATCCGGTTGGTATTTTTCAAATTTCTTTTCTACTGTAGTTTTTAGGTGAATGTGTTGTTAATAAGATATCCAACCTTTACAAGGTAGGCCTATATTATGTCAGATTAATTTGGCGTAAATTAGGTATTCTACCCTATTCATACATTATAACTTTAGAATGACTTCTGAAGACGACTAGATCAGACTCGTATAATCTTTATAGTACGATTTCATCGTTCAGAGGATAGGTATAAACATTAGCCCTTTCTTTCCCGATTCCAATAGAGTGTAAAAGTACGGCACCTGCCAATTCACTCCCGTCAATGCCCAAGCCTTTTTTTCCGAGTATGGATGACTGATCGATTTCTTTATTACTATGCATTATTTCATCGCCAGGATACGGCTCTAGAGTGACTCTTTCTTCGCCTAAAAGACCAGATTCCAATACACCGTTAGACATCTGTCTCCCACCATCATTCAATACTTTTAATATGTGATATTCTTCTCTTAGAGTTCTCATAGCCTTTCGGAAATCAAAATCCTTACCTGTAACTATATAGCTTAATTCTGCGGATTCTGGCAGACTATTTCTAGCAAATAAATATCCAGACTCATTCGTTACGAATATAACATGGATGTCATTCTGCTTGTCTAATACCGCAATTCGATTCTTTTCGTACTCCTCTTTCATATGTAATCGTTTAAAAGTTTTATCAGATCTTGCCACAATCACATATCTGTGTGTTTGCGTTTTCCCTATTCTAGTCTCAAGTTCACACAGATCTTTAAATAGATTGGGATCGCTTTCTCGAAAAAAGTCTCCAAAAAAATGCCAATTCCATATATTTTCTTTGTTCAACATAAGATTGTCCGCACTAACCATTATAGCATCACGTCCCATCAGAATCCTGTGAGTGGAAGCAAAAGCATTGTCAATCTGTCTTCTCTTGCCGCCTGTTAGGAATGGTACACCTCCGGCCTTCCTACTGCTTATCTTGTATACATAAGGTCCAACATCATTGTTGTCCATTGCGTTGGCTGCAAGGTAACTTGTTGCTTGATAAGGGACTTTCAGTTTGCTTATATATTCTGAATTAGCACCAATGACTATCTCAGGTAATATTTTTCCAAGGCTTTCCAGTCCGAAATCTTTAGATGGAGAAATGACTTCAATTCCTCTATGTAAAAAATGGTTAAGTTGGTCAGACCCGATCTGATTTCTTTCGGCAAGAAATTCAAGGTGCGCAATATATTTTGTAAAAATCTCTTGACAACTCATACCCAAAATTAAAAGCCTTGCAAAGATATAAAAACTAAGCTAGTTTTAGCCTCTCTATTCGAATCACGGCAACTACAAATTAATTAACTTACTATATTTTAGTAACGAACATCACAAAATGATCTAAAACAAGAAGAAATAAAGGAATCTAATTCTGAATTCCAATTACGTTAACTGCATTGCCGCTTCCTTGAACCTGAGATCCGACATTCTGGCAATTGATGTCAGATGCACCGGGACCATTTCCACAGTTGTTTGCTTGTGCCATTGACTGTGAGTTACTTCCACTTCCATGACCATGATGATGTTTGTGATGATGGCCGCCGGCAAATACTCCCTGAGTCATGCCAGTAGCAGTAATTAACAACATTGCTACTGCCGCGATGGCAATCAAACTAATTGAATTGTTCATTGATTCGAATAAGCATTAAATCTATTTGGACTTTTATAATGTGGATGAAGTATATTTTTCAGATAGTTATTTTCTATAACTTTTTTCTTAATACCAAAAATTATGAGTATGGCTCAGTAAAATTGCAATGGATTAGTCTTGTCCTAACCTCAGAATGTCTGTTTCTAGGTAAGAACATCTAATGGATCATACTGATCTACATGTACACGATTTTGCAAACTTTGCATCACTAAACAGTGCTTAGATACTATAGCCCAATCATCAGTCCTATTGAAAGATTACTTTATACAC
>JARBAU010000109.1 GCA_029237525.1 Nitrososphaerales archaeon
ATTGAGGATATAATTATACCAGTTGTCAGAATTGAATTGCCTCACATAATACTATTTGCTATGCTCACTTTATTTGGAATGGGGTTTTTTAGATTGAATCAAGAATCAATGAGTTAGAATCAGTGTCATCAGAACTACTTTTCTGATTTAATCAAGACAATACCTCATTCGAAACTTGTGCTACTCGATTCCAACATGTTGAGTCTGTCTAATCGTGTTTTCTGGTACATTCGTCGAATAAACTAAAAAGTTATTATGCCAGCTAATCTCTGCCAGAATAATGCAAAAAAGTAAAACAAACTACAGAATTATAACAGGAATATTTATTGCAGCACTATTGTCGATTGGCATAATGACAACAGGAGTCACAAAAGTGCTAGCTCAGATGAATCCGATGAATCCCTCGCAAAATCAAGCAACTATGAGCGGTGGTTCAAATGCAAATATGAACACGTCCTCTGCTGCCGGTGAATCAGAAGGCCATATGCATATGTCCCCTGCTGGTGCAGCAGACAATCAAAGTAAAGTATCAAGAGACTCGGTCACACTTCTTCTGCAAGGCCAGACAATTCCAGCTAAAGGATTCTTGCACATTTACGATTCCACACCTTATATGATAAATGCTGGACACGTCGCTCTTCACGTTCCATGTGACTCAAGTTCAAAGGCCGATGTAAACGTACTTATTGGACCTGCTCCGGATTTTAAGGTTGTAGAACCAGAGATTATAAAGGAATTGTCACAGCCTGGAAATATGTGCTTGTATCACGCCGATATTGATTCGGATCCAGCAAAGAAGGTGTATCAAACAGATGTCGCACTACAAAACAACTCAACCGAGCCTATAACGTTCCCACCAAGTAGCACAGCTGTAGTAGGCGTCAACGAAGTCCAACCGGGAGTTCCAGGCGGCTAATTCTGATTCTCAATATGGGACCAATGTTAGTCCAAATATCTTTTATTTTTAGGTCGGTCAAATTCAAAGCAATGCCATAAAACTTAATGTCCGTTTGTATGCAGTATATTGTAGCAGTTTCATATTCCAACTAATTAGCAGAATCAGAAATCAGATTTTTAGATTTAGTGTACTAATGTGATACCAAACTTGCATTATTATGTAGAGATTCATTGATATAATTTTTTTATAATAAGACTCCAGATATCAAAGTTTAACACTAAAAATTTAGTTTAGGTATAGAATTGATACTGTCAATTCTACAATCATTAGAGTAAATCTATTTTAATTAATAGAGGATGATCATTTTCGCAACGGATTCAATGGCCCAATGTATTGGGTATCTGATATTAGATTTAATAAATATATTCTGGTTATGTTATTCTTGTAGTACATCCTTCGAATGTAATACAATACATAAGTAGACTGTCGAATACCAGTGTGTAATTTAAATTTGGATATTACTGCTAACCAGATGGAAAATCCTAGTATCAAATCTTATGCTGCAAATGTACAGGAACAGGAATTTACCACTTCAACTCCCGCCACAAGTTTAGATCATAGATACTTCTATCATGTATGATGAGCAATTCACATATTTGTATCTCGATGAAAACTCGTCAATGATTGGAAAATAGCAACAAATCGTGTAGAGGAAAACTGCGTTGAAAAAAAGTTATCAAATTTTTCACTTTCTGATAGCACTTGATCTATTTATTTCGATTATAGCCATAGGAAATAAAGTTGGATTTGAATCAATATCGGCAACTAGCATAAATCACATTATAGCAGTGATATCGAATTCACGGTATGATGTCAATTACTATCCTCTCAAAATAGGTGAGATACTAACATGGGCCAATCATGACAATATGGATCACAAGATAAAAATATCAAAAAATACAACTGGTGAATCGGTAAGCGAATCAAATACTATAAAAGCCATATTCAAACTTCTCATTCACCTTTAGTACTCCAGGGATATATCGCTTTACTGATCCGCTAAACTCACAGATGGGTGGATTTATATCTGTAACAAATGATACTTTGGCAAGCACTACCTCTAAAAATATGAAAAATAATGTAGATATACAATCAATTCAGGAACCAATCAAACTCGATAAGAAAAAAGCACTAATTTCCTAATAGACTTAATCAATAAAAAAATACGGAATGACCAAGAACATTTCGATTATGACTTTGTCATCTATAATGTAAGAAGTGGTGTACAATATAACCAAGTGCATAAACAAGCACTACACCCTGATGAAGGATTAGAGCAAGCTACTTACAAATTTACAAATCCTGGTATGTAAATCGCAAAGATTAAGATCTATGATATTTTGTTTAACCCCGTAAACCCTGACGTTGCTACGTTTAATATCGTTGTTTTCAGAATAGTGCAGTCCAAATAGACATTGTTAATCATAAATCAGGTGCTATTAGATACGGAGCAAACAAATATGAGTTCATTTTTTAATCTATATTTCTACTCACTGCCTTATTCTTATATAGTAGATCTGTATGCACACACGTTGATTTTACCAAAGTTATATTATGCCAATATAGCTAATGACAAATCTGAACACTGAGATATCCTTATTAAATATATTGAGCAGAGGCTGATCATTGCGCAAAATCTGGCAATCAACGATCAGGAGTAAAGATATTCCTTTTTGGCCCAGTTTTGGTTATCGATGCCAATTGATAGTGGTATTCTTAATTATAATAGTATTATTAATCATACCAATCTTCACAGACTCTGAAACTTTCCAAATACATATAGTTAATGCACAAGTATCATCTAGCTCCACCTTTGGTAACAACTCCACAGGTGATACGAAGCAATGGATAGACAAGCTGAATAATGTCAAGATACAATTTAGCAATGTACCTAAAACACCAGTAGTTGATGCAAAAACTCAATTAAAGTTTGTAATACAAAACATGACCAATTCCAAGAATATCAATAATGCTCTTGCAAGAGTAGTGATTACGACCAATAGTACCGGTCAGATGAGAATATTTAAATTCGAAAACATTTCAGCTCCTAACGGAAATTTTAATGTAAATTATTTCTTCCCAGATACGGGCATATATCAGGTTATGACGAGGATAGATTCGAATAACTTATCGACATTAGGATCATTCAAAGTTGATGTGCCGTTTCAACCTTTTGGTACTTTCACCGCTCCCACTTACTCATTTACTTTAATAATTATCGCTGGAATTATCATTGCTATCGTGGCTGGATCACTCCTATTGGTGTTACAACGTAGACAAAGGATTTCAAGATAATGGATAATGTTAGTCTATTGCTAATCTACTTAACAGTATAAGAGTTGTAGGAATACTACTACACAAAGCTAACCTGCCGGATTTTTATTTTGAGCTAGATCCAGTTGACATCGACCCCATCGACCCCATCGACCCCATCGACATAGACATATTTCCTGATGTTGTAGCGTGGCTCATCTGACCAGGTTGTAATTCGAAACTCATAATCGGCCCAGCACTATCATTAACCATCCGCTCATTTCTATTTACTTGATCGGCTATTTTGAGGACATTGTCCTTTGGTAACATAACATGAATTATATCCCTACCAGGATTGCTGTTGTCTACCACGATCTGTTTGGTTACATCGATTCCATTAACCTTACCTGTAAATGATCCATTGCTAGTAAAGGCGTTGGATTTTGGAACGTAAACTTCCTGATGAACAAACATATTGGTACTGTTTATTCGCTTAAGATTCCAATTAAATGGCATGGTAAACTGCATCTGCATAGTTTTATTATCAAACGTAAAGTTCTTCAATTTGTCATAGTATGATATAACCTTCACTGGAACTTGCCTGTCATTGAGAGTGACCTGGCGGTTTAATACACTACCAATACTTAAAGAACTGTCATAGAGGTGTTGTTGTTCTGCAGGTAATATGCAAGTATCACAATCCACTGTACCAACTCGTACTGTAAAATGGTATAATCCACCATTTACAAATATTGGTCCCTCCGCAATAACTGGCTTATCCAACGATCCAAGATATCCCCCTACTAGCGGTTCGTGTTCTCCGATCAATTCCACTTTACTAGTGTTAACTGGATCGACCTGTAATCCGAGATCTCCATTGTGGGAATGAAACCAGTCAGATAGCAGCACTTTTCCATTTTTATCGATAGTTATAAAATAATTTACATGGCTAAATGATTTGTTCGTATTTGAATCAAATAGCCTAAATTCAATAGTCGGTTTCTGTTTTGACGCTTGGATGGTTTCCGTAGTGACAACTGTTGGGATTGTTTTTATTAGCAAGTCCGCTTTTCTTGAGCCCATAGACGCTGAAATCTGTTCTTGTGATAAACCATCTGCAAATGCACGATTATAGATCGGTAACGGAAATGTGTAAACAACTATGAAACAAACAAGTATGATACTGATTGAAATAAATGAAACAAGTGAAGCAAACCCTCTACACCGCATTTTACTAATATAGCTACATTGAATCACCTTCTTATATTATGTTTGCGATATTTGTACTTCGCTTCCATTTTTTCTCCAATTTAGAGTGCATTCGACGAATATACCAATTTCTAAGAAATGGAGATATTTGAATTATTCAAATCAGAAAGTGCAGTCATTATGAATTGATGGTCGACTACGCTCCTTTAATCTTAACTGATGCTGTCATATTCGTGATGCAAGCACGAAAAAGACATGATATGTATTTACACTTTTCAGTCGATTCATATTAACAATATCTGCTATAACATAACCTCTATATCTGACTCAAGAATAATGGCTAGATGGAAGAACGGGATCATCGATGGTAGACAAAAAAATATTATCCTGTGACGTATGTGGAAAATCCTTTGATTCGACAAATGCATTGGAAAAACACATGGAATTAGCCCACAAGGATACGCGTATGGCTAAATCTATTGGAAAACAAAAAACTAGCTCATTTATCCATTCAAAAAAATTAATAATAGCTGTAATTATCGGCGTTCTGATTGCATTTAGCGCAGGGCTAGGAGTCTATTATACGATGGGAATAAATTCAAATCCTCAAAATAGTCTGACTATAGGTGGTATAGAGTGCAATTCGATGGAACAATTGCAATACCACATACATGCCCATCTTGACGTCTATGTTAACGGCCACCAAATATATATTCCACCGCAAATTGGCATAATCGATGACAAATGCATATATTGGCTGCATACGCATGATAGCACTGGCATTATACATATTGAATCCCCGATTAAGAAGGATTACACTTTAGGCCAATTTTTCCAGGTCTGGAGGAGCAAATTAGGTAATTCAAGTTCTTTTGAGGAGGTTCTAGGAGGTAAGCAGGTGCCAACTGTTTATGTGAATGGAACTAAAGTTCCAAATAACATGAATTACAAGGATGTAAAGTTGAAGGCACACGATGAAATTGCATTGGTTTATGGAACTCCTCCTAAATCTATTCCCTCAAATTACTCATTTCCAGAGGGACTATAACAAGAATGTTGAAGTCGTGTCTAAAATGTCCAGATTAGGATAAGTAGAATAGTACAATTCTCTTAATCCTCCACTAATCATTACATCTGTGAACTTTGGATTATGAGTTCGAATTAGGTTCGCTTTCTATTCAAAACAAATTGCCAAAGGAATTATAGTGATTATGGACAGATCGTAAAAAATTGCTCATATTTTTAGCTGGTTCTAGTTTTGAGATTATATGCCAATTGCAGGTTTGGATGGATTTTGGTGTGAACAATCGTCATAATGTCTAATGGAGGAGCTTTATTGTCTACAGCATTTTTTAATTCTACAAGATACTTTTCTACTTGCCCGGCAGCCAGACTGTTCTGCTTAGTTTTATAAGGCTTTAATACTGAATCAAATATTTCCACTGCCCTTTTCGCGTATTGTTTGGCAGTTTCATATTTGTTATTATCCGCTAGTATAGATGACTCTGTGCGAGTGTTATTCATGCCTGTATTGTTTGATATAATATCTGACATAGAAGGAGAAGAAGATGTACTCATTGGGGACATAGAGGACATTGTGGACATAGAGGACATATTCAACATAACGTTTGGCAATATCCCGTACGCTCCACCATAGTATTGCAGGATTTCATCTACAACGTTAGCTAGGAACAATGCGTTAACTGTGGAATTATTAAATTGTTCACTCCTGACAACAAAGAAGTTTTCATTGTCTATCACATCATCCAATCTATCTAATAATTGAGTGAGGTGTTCATTGGAAGAAGTTAGATTAGAATGAAGCGATTCGTTTGCTAGGAGTGCTTCTATTCTTACTCTTTCAATCAAGGTGAGAAATGCGGCGTTATCATCACTAGAAACAAAGATGTGACCACCTGCATCACGGAATAAAAATGGACTCAAATACACTAAGTAGCAGATCAGAATCATGAATATAACTAAGTAAGGGGCAAGAAGTCTATTCATTTATCTGTGGATAAAATTCGATTACCATTTAAGTATTTGCCACTATCGATGACTCGCACGCTATTTGACTGACTATTCTTATTTCAATTTTTCAATTTTTCAATTTTTCGATATACTTTTAAGATGTCGTTCTTACATTGAACTAAAGTATTTTTGATATATGACACAAAGATAACTATTGCATGAGTTCATCACTGATTTAGAGAAATACGTTGACCGGACAACATTCAGATATTGCTAGAACGTACTTAATGACAATTAAATTGAATGGTATGGGGCTATATCAATTTCTGCGACTTGGATCTTACCGGCAAAGTTGCGATGGTCGACCGCATCTAGTGTCAGTTTGGTTTGTAATAGATGATAATAATAATGACCTCATATTTACAACAAGAATACATCTCAAAAAATAAAGAATATCTTACGAGATACTAGGGTGAACATTTCAGTAGATGATCAATCTCCACTTTACTCCTTTGTGATTCTAGTAGGTAATGCTGAAACAAGCGACCAGCTTAACAAACTTCTCACTTGGGCGACCAAGATTGGAGAGCGATGTAGGAAAAAACAATGCGGAAATTTATGGCAAAAGGAATGGCGCCCAGGAAAGAGCTTTTAGTAAGAGTCAAGCCTACCAAGATTTTTGGTTAGGAAGATATAGCTGCTTAGGAATTTATATATAATATCAATCAGATTATCACCATTCCAGACCAAGGTATCTATAGTTATTGTATACAATATTGGAGCTTATTCAAAAGTTACGATATTGACGCCAATAATCACGGTGAACCACCATCAGTACATTCATACAGCCATGATTTCCTGATCCATTTCTCTTATGTGTCTTTATGATTCGATACTTGCACCATATCGCTTAAATTAGCCGAATGACCTATTATGTAATTATGCAATCAAGCAGGGCTGCTACGTTTAATTTTGTTGAAAGCAAGCCCAAACTGCTTGCGATAATATCAGTTATCGTAGTGGGAGTATTGGCAATCCCCGTTATTCTGCCACACATAGGTCATGTTTACATGATATATCATATCTTGCTTCACTTGGCAAGTCTTATCATATCTATTTTCCTAGGTATTGTGGCTCTCCTTGCCTACAAACGAAATAGTTCGAGCAGGCTTTTATTTATGGCATTAGGCTTTTTGTCATTAGTAGTAATTGAAAGTCTTTACCTTCTATTTGCAACAGTAAATATCGAAGATATTATTATACCGGTTGTGCGAATAGAGCTGCCACATGTAATCCTTTTTGCGATGTTAACTTTATTTGGAATTGGAGTATTTAGGGTGAGCAATAAGAAACAATGAATTTGGAATCTGCCGCTTCAACAGGAATCCCTCATATCTTAGAGTCTGGTACCCAGACCGTTCAGGAATTCCGGAATGATATAGATGAATCATTACTAGTATGTATTGACCGTAATCCTGGAGTCAGATATAGGGAGTTACTCAGGATTTTTCATCTTGGCAATGGCGTTTTATCTTATCATCTTACAATACTTGAAAGAATAGGAAAGGTCAGAGTAGATAGAAAAAGAAATAAGATAACACGATATTATCTGACAGGAGTTCCTGACGAAGATACTGACTTGATTGGCCAAATGAGGAACAAGATGACAAGGCAGCTGGTATTATTCATACTAGACCATGATCGTTGTACCTTTGGTGAAATAGTTGAAAACAGCGGAAAGGCAGCCTCAACTATATCTTGGCATCTTAATAGGTTACGGGATGCAGGAATTGTCTCTGTGTCGATTGGAGAACGCACTCAGTACTATACAATTGTTGATAGAAGAGAAGTCAAAAAGATATTGGTGTTATACAAGGATGCCTTTTTAGACAAGATTGTGGACAACTATGTTGGTATTATGGACCAATTGTGATGCTCATCCGATTTACAAGTGTAAATGTCTGAAAGAAATCTCAACAATTTAGTTGGCCTGTTTACCCAAAAGACTTTATTGCTGCTCTGCTGTCTGCTTCTCATAAGTGCCACGCCCGTGCAACAAAGGGTTGTCTTTGCAGATACCATCATAGGCGCGATAACTCAGAGGATAGGCAATTACGATATGGAGATGAAAACCCTTCCCCAAACTCCAATCGTAAACACAAACTCCAAAATTCAGCTAAGGATAGGGAGCGTCGAAGGGGATGAATTAGTAGATATTCCGATTGTAATACGGATATCAAAAGGAGGGGAGGAATTAACGAGAACAAATCCTATATCAGTAACATACGGACATTTCATATTTCCGTATAAATTCAATCAGACTGGAGTATATTCACTTGATATTGACGTTTATGATACTTCCTACAATAGTCAGAATATCACTTTTACTTTTCCAATAACAGTCGATAGTCCATTTATGTCATTTTTTACTTTTTCGCAACCACTTAGTCCTACTTCGCTGGAAGTCGTAATTATTGCGGTCTCTATCATATCTGGAGCAGTTGGCACTGTATATATCAGAAGAAAGCTCATGTAATGGAATCATGATCTATATTCGCAAGGTACAAGTAATCTACGTTTACGGAATTATTGACGCCCAGATCATATTCCTTTGCATTTATGTCTGAGATACATACTAACGAGAGAATAGTTCAAATCTAGTATATTTCATATAAGTTATCATTTACATTTGCATAAAAGTTATCATAATTTTCGAATAGGTTACAAATTCAAATTTTGAATTATTAATAAAATGAATACAATTATTTGTGTGAAATTTGGGACAATGCCTCTCATCGAATAGCTGACGGAAATGCTAATTTGTGCTTAAAATGACATATCTTTTTCAGCGATGCATTTGAGTAACCATCAGCCGTGAACTTTGAATACTTTTGTGTCTAGTTGCACAATTAAATGTGCTAAATGCTACTATTGTTTACTATAATAAGAAGATGACAAGTATCAGTTATCATCTTTATATGCGATACTAGCTTACTTATGGTCTTGAACTCAGAAATATCATCTTATCTATAGCTCGATATCATGGCAAATCGCACAACTTCCAATGAAATACTTTCAGCAGTAGCTATTGCTACTATGTTAGTGTCAGCAGCAACCTTAACAATGCTCATGTCGCCCGTATCAGCGGAAACTTTCCAATCCACTGGACATTCTGGCGGCGGTGACGGCGGCGGACCAGGTGGCGGCGGTGACGGCGGCGGACCAGGTGGCGGCGGTGACGGCGGCGGACCAGGTGGCGGCGGTG
>JARBAU010000110.1 GCA_029237525.1 Nitrososphaerales archaeon
ATCCTTGTTAAAAGTCTCTCAATTGAGCTTTATGTGTTATTACATAGGCTTGAATTTTCGACTTTTTATCCTTCACAGACTTTCACGGTATGATTAGGTGTCAAGCTTAATAGTAAAATTGTGATATATACGACCTCAAGATATCTTCCTACATATCCTGCTTATCTTCATTTGCTGGCCGGCAACGATCGAATGGTGTCGAAACTTTTCAAGCGAGTTTGTTCCTTGTACTTTTTCTTAAATCTTGGTTTATATCTTCCAAGAAGGATCGAATTCCCAACCACAGTCACTGAACTCATTGCCATAGCCAATCCAGCTAGCATGGGCAGCCAGCCAAATATTTCAATTCCAGTGAAGGGTACCAATATTCCACCTGCAATCGGGATTAGTCCTGCATTGTAAACAAATGCCCAGAACAAGTTTTGCTTTATTTTTGTGACGGTTTTTCTTCCAAGATCTAAAGCTGTTATAACGTCTCTTAGATCACCTTTTATTAATATAATCCCTCCAGTCTCCTTAGCAACGTCAGTACCTGAACCTATAGCAATTCCTAAATCAGCTCGGGCTAATGCGGGTGCATCATTGATTCCATCTCCAACCATTGCTACCACATCTCCATTTCTTCTGAGATTCGAGATTGTCCTTTCTTTCTGCTGTGGTAGTACTTGAGAAAAAACCTTACTAATACCGAGTTGATATGCAACAGACTTGGCAGTTCTTTCGTTGTCTCCAGTAAGCATTACCACATCGATTCCCATCAGTTTTAAAGAATCAATCACCTCTCCTGCTTCATCTTTTATTGTATCTGCAAAAGCAATTATTCCAGAGATCTTGTTGTCAATGGCTATCAGTGTAGCCGTTTTTCCTTCGCTTTCAAACTCTTTAAGCTTAGAGTCTACTGTAGAGGTAACTGACAAGTTGTTATCTCCCATAAGCTTTCTGTTACCAATTAGAATAGTATGATCTGCATACTTAGCTCTCAGACCATGACCAGATATTGCTTCAAATGAGTCTGGAGCAGATGAACCAGCTAACAATCCTTGTTCTTTGGCTTTGCTGATAACTGCTTGGCTTAGGGGGTGTTCTGAACCCGACTCCGCTATGGCAGCTATTCTGAACAAATCTACTTCACTAAACGAATTGTCAGCTAGATTTACAATATCCGTTACAGTGGGCTTGCCTTTGGTCAAAGTTCCAGTCTTATCGAAGACTAACGTCTTTACCTTCCTTGCTATTTCGAGATATTCTCCACCCTTAAACAAAATACCATTTTCCGCTGCTTTTCCAGAGCCCATCATCAAAGCGGCCGGTGTGGCGATACCTAATGCACATGGGCATGCAATGATTATTACAGATACAAATGCCAATATAGAATATGTTAAACCAATACCCCCTATGTAGTACCAGCCTAATCCCACACACACTGCTATTATTATCACTCCTGGGACAAAATATTTAGCAACCTGATCCACTAATCTTTGCATCTGTGCCTTCCCAGTTCTAGCTTGTTCTACCAACGTGATAATCTGAGAAAGCACTGTGTCTTGTCCAACCTTTATTGCTCTGGCTTTGAGTAGGCCGTTCTTGTTGATAGTTGCTCCTATAACTTGATCACCCCTTTGCTTGTCGATAGGGATACTCTCGCCAGTAATAGCTGACTCATCTACAGATGAAAGACCGTCCTCTACTATCCCATCAGCAGGAATTTTCTCTCCGGCTTTAATTAGCATAAGATCATTTTCTTTGACTTCTTCAATAGGTAAATCCAATTCAATTCCATTTCTAACAATCTTGGCCATTTTTGGTTGTAGGTCCAGTAGTTTTCGTACGGCATCGGAAGCCTTTTCTTTGGTTCTGGTTTCAAGCAATTTTCCAATCAATATTAAGGTAATGATAATTGCCGCCGTCTCGAAGTATACGGATTTAAATGGGAAATATTTGGGCGCGAGTGTTACAATGGAACTGTAAGCATACGCAGTTGTCGTTCCTACGGCAATAAGTGTATCCATATTGGACGCTTTTGCTTTAATCCCATCCCATAAACCCCTATAAAATCTCCAGCCGATCCAGAATTGCAATGGAGTCGCTAGTGCTAACATGATAAAATTCGTATACTGCATAAAACGCGCGGGAATCAGTGTGTCAAACTGGGAAGGAAACATGTGAGGCAAACTCAGAATTACGATGGGTATTGTAAGTCCAATGCTTATGGCAACATATCTTTTGAGTTTTTTTAATTCCTTTTCAGGTTGTGTGAATTCATTTAAACATTGAGAACTACAGAAGAAGTATTTTCTTCCATTTTTAGAGATTTTTATGGTATCATGTTTTTCCTTTACAAACATGCCACATACGGGATCTTTTGCCATATTTTTGCCTAATTATCATAAAGAGCCATAGGTGTATAAATCTAGATATAGCCTAAGGAATGAGGACTAGAAATGTGGACCACGGTTCTAAAATGCTTTAACCTTTGCTTCTGGGCGGTCGCGTTAAGTGAAGACATAATATTGTCCTAATCAGGTTACAATACATATTGTTACGTTGGAAAGTGAAGTGACTTTGTGCTGTTTAATCATAAAGAAACTACAATTTGAGATGTGTAGACAATTATAGCCCTACCAATCTATACTTAATACAGAGATCTACAATCATACTGACTTTTCGTTCATTTGACGACGAATAGAGATATCGCCAATTTAGGTGTATAGACTTTAATTTTTTAATAGTGGTTGATCCCATTAAAATGAAATTATTAATAGATTGACATATTTGAATTATCTTAACATATACACCACTTTTAAACAATGTACATGTAAACAATATACATCTAATTGTACATCTCCTCATTTTACTATAACAGTTATCCAAAATATCTATTTTTGGTAAATTCTAGTCAATGCATTTTTATTCAGATTTCTAGTTTCGAAGTCCTTGTAGTAAGCATAAATATGGCCAATGATTTTATTAATAAATTAACTTCGCACAATTAATGAATCCTTTTACTGAATGTACTTTAATTGTTTAACTGAACTGCAAGCTGTTGCAACTGCTTTTTTGTAAAGACAAAATGGCCCCAAAACAAAGTTAATCATAATATATTAATAGACTACAGCTATTCTCTTTACAGAACGTGTCTACTCGATAATAGAATTTTTTCATATGCATAACTGCCTCGGCAATCAATAAATATACACTGGACCAACTTGCATGGTACTAATCACTGAGGTGCTTATCGCACATTGTACTTAGGTGTTTTGAATAGAATAATAAGTAAATGTAGATTACTAAATCATTTTTGTAGAACTGGATAATTCGTTTCCTTTATACCTATGTTGACTAGGCTGAGCTATGGATCTACAGGTTTGATTTGTTCAACTAGAATCTAGAGGAGTAGTCAGTTGGCTGGGAACTATAGACATAGTTTTGGTTTGGCTTGTCTGGCTGGGAACTATAGACATAATTTTGGTTTGGCTTGTTTGGCTTGTTTGACTGGGAAATGCCGGAGTTGTAGTTTGGCTTGTTTGGCTTGTTTGACTGGGAAATGCCGGAGTTGTAGTTTGGCTTGTTTGGCTTGTTTGACTGGG
>JARBAU010000111.1 GCA_029237525.1 Nitrososphaerales archaeon
ACCATCTTTCGGTATTTTGATTATCCATATTCCAACTATTAAAACTTGCTTGTTTCCAAAAGCAGATCAATACAAAATAACGGAAATTATCTCATTCTTGCGGTTTATCAGTAGAGAAATCTATTTAAATCGCTATCCCTTTCTCTTCCTTATTAATGAGCAGTAAAAAGAAAAACGCCCCTCTCCCAGCATCTAGTGCAGGTTTGTTGAGATTTTTTGAGGACGAAACGAAGGGTATAAAGATAAAACCAGAAGTTGTGTTAGGAGTAACAGGCGGATTAATTGGAATCTCTCTAATAATTAGAATTCTCTTTCCGGTCTAGAACCAACGTTACTCGACCCAGGCCATGGAAAGCGTTTCTAGCATACATAAACGATGGTCTTTAACACGGCTGAATCCTTCCTCTGTTAAAACATCTTTTCTAATTTCTATTCTTGCAACAATTTTCCTAATTTTCGTTGTCGAGAGCTGGATCTACAATTCAAGCAAGGATTTTATCTACGCTCTCCTTGTTGGACTACCTAGTGCTATAGGACTAGGATTCTTTGACTTTTGGTCATTAAGGAACACACCTCTCAATAAATTATCAAAAGTGTTTCATGTATCTGCATTTTCAAATCTGTTGTGGGTAGGTTCAGTCATTCTGGGCTTGCTTTCGCAAACTGCGCTGGGGAGGGAAAGCTCTCCTATTTTGTATGTAGTAGAAGGTATGTTTCTCTCTATAGGCTTGAGAATTGCAATATTTCGATCTGTATTTGGTGCCAATTTAGCACAGTCAGTGGTGGTAGGGGTTGTTCAGCCTTCACTAATGGGGATAATAATTATCGGTTATCCACTGTCTAGTACGTACACTAATCACCAGTTGGATTTTGTGCCGTTGATTGGTGTATTATTTATAGGCCTGAGCATTTTATGGACCGAATTAGCAGATCGTGCGGGCCGGCCACATGTTATTAGTACTTTTACTCTATTGCAGGCTTTCCTTAATGCATGGACTAATAGCAATGCAAAGGAGATGGAAAAATTTACTGAATCAAGATCGGAGCATCAGACGGTTAGGACTTTAATCGCGAGATTCAAGAAAGCAGAAGTACCTGTTCACATTATTCTTCCGGACATCCATCCTGGCCCATTCAATCCAGTGGGAGGAAGTAATTTGCCATATGTATTATTTTCAACTTTTTCAAAGAAGGCAATAGTTCTACATAGTGTATCCGATCATTCGTTAAACCTACCTTCAATAACTGAATTGAATAGTTACATTGCATCTCTTGATAAACAAGACTATGTAGCGGGGCATCAAATGTGTTCGATACCATGTCAGGTGCAAATTTCGAGCTTTACAGTAACTGGCCTTAAGTTCGGGGATTCGGTTCTGTTACTGCTCTCAAGGGCCCCACAGGGCATGGACGATCTTTCTGATGGGATCCTTAAGCAACTGGAGACTTATTCCCAATCTTTGGGGTTCAACAATATATTAGTTATAGATTGCCACAATGCTTTGGGATTGCAGTTAAACCAACTGAATAGTGAATCTTTATTGAATGCAGGAAAAAGATGTCTTGAGTCGCTTAATCAATCTCAAGAATTTCCATTTAGGATTGGCTTTGCTAACCTTTGTGATATTGCCTATGAGGTGGATTCCCTGAAGGATGACTTGGGAGATTCTGGCTTAGCTACCCTGGCTATTGAAGTTAACTCCCACTACTACGTGATAGGTTGGGCAGATTCAAATAACATGGACAATAAATTGAGAGGACTACTGGTTTCCTATATGTCTGAGAGAGGAATACAATTGTTAGAAGTTTGTACTTCGGATACCCACGCGACATCAGGCAAACGAACTAGTCAAGGATACTTTGCTTTTGGAAGTATCACAAAGCCCAAAATAGCAGCTGAAATATTCTATTTACTTGCAAGGAGATCAATTGAATCTGTTACACCTTCAATGTTTGAGTTGGCGTCCATCAAGACAAAGGTTAGGGTAATGGGAAAGAAGCAGTTTGATGAATATGCCGTGGCACTGAACAAGTCCTTGTTCCTCACTAAAATATTTGTACTTACGACCGTCTCTGTCTTTATCGCAACGCTAATCTTGTAACTCAAATCCAAAATCAGGATGGATGGGGAGAGATTTGAACTCTCGATCACCTGTGTGTGAGACAGGTATCTTAACCAGGCTGGACCACCCATCCTAAAACAATATTGAGAATACTGCAAGACTTGGGAATAAATATCTAAGCATTTTACTTGATGACAATATCCGGTAAGATGTTTAGACTGCTGCTCTGAAGCACTTTTTCTTCACCGAGTAGGTTCTAGAACTAAGTTCCTTGACTAAATCCATTAAGATATGCCTCTTGTTCTTGTGTTAGAATATCAATATCTACGTTCATAGATCTTAGCTTTGCTAATGCTATTTCTTGGTCCTGCTCTCTAGGAATATTATAGACCAAAGGGCTAAGTGATCCCTTAGATTCCGCTAGCTTCAATACCGACATGAATTGATTGGCAAAGCTCATGTCCATTACTTCTGAAGGATGACCTTCTGCAGCGACCAAGTTGACCAATCGACCCTCTCCAATCAGATATATTTTTTTATGGTTCAAGTCGTATCGCATAATATTTTCATTAATTTGAATCTTGCTGGACGATTGTTGTTCCAATTCTGAAACTGCTATTTCAACGTTAAAATGACCAGCATTTGCTAAAATCGCACCATCCTTTAGCTCATTAATATCTTCCTTTCCAATGACGTCTTTGCATCCTGTAGTTGTAATAAAAATATCACCGAATGACGACGCCTGTTTCATAGTCGTGACGGTGAAGCCATCTAACTTGGCTTTTAAAGCTGAAATTGGGTCAACCTCTGTAACAGTGACGTTTGCTCCTAGTCCAGCGGCCTTTTTTGAAATTCCCTTTCCTACATGTCCGTATCCTGCAACTATAACATTTTTTCCAGAGAACAAAATATTCGTAGCACGTATAATCCCATCTAAAGCAGATTGACCGGTTCCGTATACATTGTCGAAATCATGCTTAGTTTCCGCGTCGTTTACAGCGATTATAGGATACATTAGCTTGCCTACTTTTTGAAGAGCCCTTAATCTTATTACACCAGTAGTAGTTTCTTCTGTTCCCCCGTACAACTCAGATGTGAAATCGTCAATAAATTTATGGATTTCAACAGTTAGATCTGCCCCATCATCTATCGTAATGTTGGGCCGAATTTTCGTTGCACTATTTATATCATGATAGTATTGATCCGTAGAGACGCCCTTACTAGCGTAGATTGATACACGTTCATCGATTGCGATCGATGCAGCAACATCGTCTTGTGTACTCAGTGGATTGCAACCACACCAAGATACGTCAGCACCAGATGATTTTAGCGTCCGGATTAATACTCCTGTCTCCTTTGTAACGTGTAAGCAACCACTAACACGAATACCGGTAAGAGGCTTGATATTGCAATACTTATCCTTGAGCGATACTAAAACTGGCATATGTTCTTCCGCCCAATCAATCCTATTTTTCCCATCTTGAGCTAGAGATTCGTCCTTAATTCGATAATTGACCATTATGTGATTCAGGCTTATTATACCCATATATTATCTTATTTTTATGTGAATCAATAAACACTTATGATAAATTTTGATTGCAAATATAAGTCGATACAAAAATCAATATTTCTATTTGTCTGACCCCTGCATACCTACGCAAGGTAACAGATTATAACTCTATTTGACAACTCTTTTTGCGGTAAAAATTTTATTGGTCAATCCCACATTATCAGATTTATCCATTAGCTCCTAAGGTGGTTTATCAAAAATTGATCAGGTTCGTATATGTCTCCGTTTTCCTTAGCCAATTGCCTTAACGTATTAATTATCGACTCTACTCCGTAGCTTTTAACAGTTTCAAAAAGCTCCGCTTTCAATCCCATTCCTAACCTTAATGCCGTCTCGAGTTCATTTTTATCGCAGGCGCCGTGGGATATCAGCCAACCTGCATTGTTGGCTGCGAAAGCTACCAGTTTAACTGGATCATATTTTTCAACTTGATTATTTGCTAAATTGACACGTTCGTACTGTCCTTTTTTGTACTCGTAAAAACCCTGGCCAGATTTCTGGCCATATTTTCCTTCTGAAAATAATCTTTCAATATTCGGATTAGGATTCATAACATCTTTGTCTCGTGAATACATTTCCACAGTGGCCTTATGGATTACATCTAGGCCCGTATAGTCAGCAAGTTCGAAGATTCCCATTGGAAAGTTCATCTTTTCCTTTACTGCCGAATCGATTGCCACCAAGTTGGTCTTATCTCGCTCCAAACAATAGGCAGCTTCGTGAACCAGTGGAATAAAAATTCGATTAACTATGAACCCTGGAACATCTTTACGACATAGTATAGGTTGCTTTCCAAGCGATTCAATAAAATTGACAGTAGTTTCAACGACCTTTGGAGATGTCTCTTTGCCTGGAATTACCTCGACCAATTGCATCAACTGTGGAGGATTAAAGAAATGGAGACCGACAAACCTTTCTGGTCTAGATGTAAGTGATGCAATTTCCGTTATTGGCAATGTGCTCGTATTTGATGCATAGAGCGTTTTATCCTCAGCGTTCTCATCGATCCCTTCATAAACTCTTTTTTTCAAGATTAAATCTTCCGGGACAGCCTCAATAACGAGATCTGATTCACTCAAACTCTCGTTTAAATCAGTCGTGAGGTGTATGCGTTCAAGTATCGCTTTCATTTCTAAGTCGGTAATCTTCTGTTTTTTCAGTAATTTTTCAAGTGACCATTTTATTTTATCTATTGCCGAATCTAAAAATTTCTGTTCGACGTCCCTTATTGAAATATTGTACCCTGCCATGGCAGAGATTTGAGCTATCCCATGACCCATGGTACCAGAACCGATTACCGTTACTTTCTTAATTGTAGACAATGCTTATCACATGATTGTGTTCACACTTTAATTTTACTCTTTTTTAAAAGGTACACTTAAAATCACGAGAGGCACTACCTCACATATTGGATATTGAGCGGTTTACAGCTGACGTAACAAGCCTATCAGAGCGACTAATTTCAGGATGCCCAGCCGACCACATTCCAAGGTTAATATATGTAAGGGACAGACTAATTTCTCTATACAAACGAAATATTGTAAAGATCAATCATTCTGTGATGGAATTGATCTGTGCGAAACATCTGATAAAATATGGATATCACGTTGATGTTGAGAAGCAATTGACACATTCGCTTGTATGTGATGTCTTTGCAACCAAAGGTGATGGACAAGTGATAATAGAAATCGAAACAGGCTTCATGCCCCCCGAGCACGCATTAGATCCCCTATCTTACTACGTTTCAAGAATAGCAGGTAAAATTTCCCGTTACAGCAAACATGCAAGTGAATTTATTATGGCGACTCCTGGGGTCAATCTTCTTCCCATCCCAGTAATTTTTTCTGAACCACCTAGAGGTAGATCTATTGAGGATATTAAGAAGCTGAAGTCATTGTGCGACTTATACTACAAATCACCTCCACTCGAGATACAGGAAATATTGAATGCCAGGCTCCATATGATATACGTGATCAATTTAGACGAAGGTAGAATTATTGAATCTGACGTAGATTCCTATTTCAAAATGCTGACGCCTTTACTCTCATTAGCTGGCTTTAAATCTGGGATAATAAGAAAAGATTAATTCAGAAGGTGATTAGTCGAAACAAACGCAATAGTTTCAAAAATAAAAGGATGCTATTTGCAAACATGACCTAATACTAACTCCTATCGGCCAAATGCGAACATTATAGATAATTATCAAAACATTCACAGTAAGAAAATGGATCTACAATTCCTACGTGTATCTTTCTTAAATTGTTTGACATACTGCATATTATGCATATAAGTATAGCCGAGGTATGAATAAATCCAGAAAGGCTGCATACCTGTCAATTGGTATTGGTCTTTTAGTATTGGTGACGACAAGTACATCGTTACCTCGATTTGCAATCGCTCAGGAGAACACGCCGGCCAGCGATTCACATTCAAGTGATGGCGTATCCAAGAAGGACCTAAAGGAATTGTCGAATTGTCAATCCAAGGCCGGTAAAGATGGTCAGCTTACTGAAACAGAGTTGGATAGTTGTTATGCTAATACATTTCCTGGTTCCGAACCCGCATCTAATACAACTCCACAACAACAACCCGCATCTAATACAACTCCACAACAACAACCCGCATCTAATACAACTCCACAACAACAACCCGCATCTGAACCAGGTGTAAATTCAATACCATTCTCTGGACCTAACCAGATTTCTCCTATGAATTCATCAGGAAGTAATGATCTTCCAATCGATAAAGCGACAATAAGTGAAATAATCAAGAACCGCTTTGGACTAGGCCCTTAATACATACGGCGAATGACGCAAGAAATGTAATAGCCGTGTCCACTTGTCTGTATTTCTTTCTATTTTTTGAAATAATACACGACGCTTGGACATTTGATTTTGTTAATCTTAAATCTGTTAAACGGTCTAATACAATCCTTGCAGTTGCAGATAATGCTGCTTAATCAAGACGACGCATCAAAATGCACCGCCCAAAAATTAGTAAAGTTCAGCCTTGCGATGCAAGTTCGAAAATTCAGCAGAGAGAGTATCGTGCTTAATCCACTTTCTAAAACATTATTGTCGCCAATGGACAAATCAATATCACAATTTGTTTGCGCGGTCGACTGTTCCTGGGAAAATATTCATCAAGTAGCGAAGCTAGCTGTATTTAATACGAAAAATAACAGGAGACTCCCAAATTTAATGGCTGGAAACCCTATTAATTATTCTAAAATAGGAAAATTATCTACAGCTGAAGCATTTGCAGGATGTGCGTATATTCTAGGCAACAAAAAAATGTCAAATGAGTTAATGAACAAATTCAAATGGGGTCACACCTTCCTTGAACTCAATGCTGAACCTTTAGAAAATTATTCTCGTTCGACTACTCAAGAGGAAATCATGAAGATTGAAAAGGACTATTTTTGGCAGGAATATTAAAATAAGTTTGTGCTGAATCCGTATACTTAGGTGAGCTAGTGAGCGGGTGACTCCCAGGAGAGGAAACTCCTCCCTCGTTGCAGGCACTCGATTTAGCGATAAATAGTTGGAGACAGCTGGCTACGGAATAGAAAAGAAATCTAGACACGATCGTGTACTAATGATGATGAATAGTCTGAAGAGTGTGTTCTAGAATGAAACTGCCGACCCGAGTGGAGCAAGGCCAAATAGAGGGCAAATTTTCCTGCAATACCTCAGGTTGGCCGCTCAGCGAAATCTCGCTTAAAACAAAAGGAGGGTTACTGCTAGCACACCAGTTTATTCTTTCAATAGTAACTTAGGCATGGCTCGGGACCAATAATACCAAATTGCTTTGGAATGTTGGAGAAACTGAATTAGGAGCATTCGTTTGCTAGTTGATTTTTAGCTGCGATAGATTATTTAATCATTGAAATAAATAGCTCGTTACTAAGTTGAAGGTTTCAATTTTCCCTGATTCAAATATCTCTAAAGCACTCTCAGTCGAGTTTGGGTACAATGAGTGGATGATCTCTAGATATTTAGAATTCATTCCAAGCTTAAAAGAGTGTTTACTTGCAATGGAAATAAGTCTTCCTAAATACATTAGAATCAATACTCTAAAGATAAGTAAGTACGACTTAATTCAAAGATTAGTAAAAAAAGATGTTGTATGTGAGGAAACGATTTTAGATGATGTCCTGTTAATTAAAAAGTTCCGCTACCCTATCGGGGCCATGACAGAATACCTTCTAGGATATTATTACATCCAGGATCTTACATCTTGCCTTGCTGTCGAAGAATTGGACATATCACCAAACCAGTTCAATTTAGATATGGCTTCTGCTCCAGGAGGTAAGACATCTTTCATATCTCAGAAAATGAAAAATTTTGGTTGCGTTGTAGCTTTAGAACCAAGTTCAAGAAGGATAAGGGCTCTGAAGTTTAATTTATCACGTTGTGGGGTCTCGAACACTTGCATCTATAAGTTGGATGGGAGTTTCGTGGAAAGACTAGGGTTGAAGTTTGATCGAATACTTCTAGATGCACCTTGTAGCTGTGAAGGTATTATCGCAAAGGATCCTCTTATAAAGACCAATTTGATTCCGAGGAAGATAGAATCATGTATGCTTCGACAGGTCGAATTGCTTCGGAGCGCCATTAAGGTTATAAAGCCCGGAGGTTTAATAATCTATTCAACTTGTACATTTGCTCCTGAAGAAAACGAATTAGTTATCAATAATTTGCTAGAAACGAACACTAATATCAAAATTGAGCCACAAAAATTTGGAGAACGAGGTTTAATAAAGTATGGAGATATAAAACTGGATAATAGGTTAGTAGATACTCGCAGATTTTATCCACATTTCCACAATACATCTGGCTTTTTCATTGCAAAAATTCGTGTCCTTGAAGGTGAATAGATGTGTTCAGAAAACCTACTCGAGTAGAAATGACACTTCTTAAACGCAGCTATTCTAAATTAGGATGTTTTGATTATTTCGAACAAAGGAGCAAATGTATTCTAATCAAAGATGGATCGAACACCAAAATAAGAGAGGTATATTTAATTTCTGAGGGTGCATCTGAACTTGCGATATCAGTAAGGCCGGTACATGCAGGCATATTAATTGGTCGTCTCGGAAACCGATTGGTTCTTTCTTTAGAGGGAGCTGGGATAGCCTACAGGGCAGGGTGCAAGATACCCTTTGTAACTGTAAATGAGAATGGAGAAAAATTGATACTATATGGAAGGGATGTATTCGGACAATCAATTATTGATGCTAGTATAGATATCCGAGCTAATCAAAATCTTGTAATATTGAACAACAAACTAGAGGTCGTTGCTATTGGTCGGGCTCGGTATCCGAACCCTCTACTATTTAAAAAAGATTCAATCACGGTTATGAACCTGCTTGATGTAGGTTACTATCTGAGACTTCAAAACGATTGATAAGGACGATTGGATTCTCGTAAATAGGACTTTTATGAGAGGGACTTCTAACTTTATTTAAATGTCGATGCCTTTATTTCCTTGCCTTTAGTAGTACGAATACAGCAACCGCACCCATCATTCCACCCAAAACTAACAGTACCTGGATAGGAAATCCTCCAGTCGCAGTAACCGTACCTTCTGGCGCCTTATCTGATACAAATGCTAATTCGTTATTTCCAGATTTGCGAATGTTCGAAAAGCCAGTTATCTGAATTTGGGCACTTGGAGGAGGTGTGCTCGAATGCACTGCGACTGGAGAGCCACCAATATTAGCAGAAGTATCTGACGTTGTTTCCGTCATAGTTCCTTCTCTGAAGCTACTTTCCCCCAAGG
Source organism: Nitrososphaerales archaeon (assembly GCA_029237525.1). GTDB lineage: Archaea > Thermoproteota > Nitrososphaeria > Nitrososphaerales > Nitrososphaeraceae > JARBAU01. The sequence goes on from JARBAU010000111.1 coordinate 9,418, forward strand.
AATAAATAGAAACAGCACGAGCTCCGCCAACTTCTTTAAATCCTGCAGCGCCAGCCTGGCTTCCAGTAGGATCGAACAAAAAGTGCCAGCTATCCATAGATTTTGCTACGTCTTGAAAATTAAGAAGAGGGTTCTTCATTACAGAGGATGAACCCGAAGCAAGGAATTGCTTGGCCAAGTCTGGGTGCGTAGCTTGCAATAGGCCAATCGGATAATTAATACTCATATTACCGTATTTTGGCACATTAACGTACAGAGGTTCATCGATTAAGAATCCTCGCCAATCTAAATCGACAACCGTACCCTGATTGTTTTTATCGAGTACAAAGTTGCTGATGTTAGGTTTGATATCTACCTTATAAGACAGGGTAGCGCTATCTGGATCACCTCGTATCTGTCCAGTATACACAAGAGTAGCATTACTGAACCTCACTGGGCTCTTTTTCTGTGAAGCAATATCGCTATTTATAATTGAAACAATCTTGGCCATAGCTGGATCAGAAGCATTAAGAGTAAACCGAACGTTTTCCGTTTTGCCAGCAAGCTGCTTAGATATGGGACTCCCAGGAGTGTATTTGAGATCAATGAAACGTACACCGACCATATCTCCTTGTGCGGTGTTCTCAGATGGGATTAATAATGTTGTCATCTGCACACCTTTTGCACCGGACACAGCCCCCCCCAATAAAAAAGCAATTATGAGCGCATACGAAGAGAATGTCGCAGCCTTCACATGAAACCTCTCATGCGCCCTGTTTATAATCTTTATTGCGACTTTCGGATCTCTGTATAATTAAATTCTTCGGTCTTCCGGATTTCAATCAGCCTACAGAGTCCTTCAGCATTAGTAGATATTTTATCGAATTTTTTTGGTTCTTACCCTATTATAAGATATCTTATCTGATCCCAGTTATTATTATAGGCGTTAAAGTACTTCGAAAATTATACATTGTACGAGTAAAGTAGATCTCTAAATTTGATCGTAGCATTAGCAGGGGGCACAGGGTCAGTAAAACTCTTGCGCGGGTTAGCCGCGGCAGTAGATGATCTTGTCGTGATTTCAAATGTGGCTGACAATTTTTGGCTTCATGGCGTCTATATTTGTCCTGACTTAGATACATCTATTTATGGATTTGCCAATATTCTAGATCGAATTAATGGATGGGGAATTAAGCAAGACACATATTCATGTCTAAATCAACTCACTATCCTTGGCGAACCATCATGGTTCAAGCTAGGCGACAAGGACTTGGCGACGCATATCACTAGAACCAAGTTGCTAAATGAAGGTAAAAATCTTACAGAGGTAACTGAATTTCTTAGACGGAAATTTAAAGTGAAGCCACGAATTCTCCCAGTTTCAAATAATCATATAGAAACAAGATTAAAGACTGATTGCGGAGATCTGCATATTCAAGAATTTTGGGTAAGGGAAAAAGGAAAGCCAAATATTCGGTCTATTCGTTATAAGGGATCCCGCCAAGGACGTGCTAGCTCGATCGTAATAAAGACTCTAAGGAAAGCTAGCGCAATAATCATTGCCCCTGCTAACCCTATCAGCAGCATTGGGCCGATGTTGGCAATAAAAGACTTTAAATCTGAGCTCATATCGATGAGGAAAAAAGTAATAGCAGTATCACCATTCATTGGTAACAAGATAATCTCTGGACCCGCTGAAAAGTATATGAGAAGTGCAAAACTGGATACATCGTCACTTGGAGTAGCAAAGTACTACAAAAAATTTTTGGGAAAATTTATTATTTCAGAACAAGACCATGGGCTTGCTGAAGAGATTTCTAATCATAATATTGCCGTGTATGAAACAGATATTGTAATGAATAATAGGTTTAAAGAAAATTCGCTGGCTAAACATATCCTAGCTAATTGTGGATAACATTGAGTCATAAAATATTTGCGGTTATACCAGTAAAAAGATTTGAATCTAGCAAATCTAGACTCAAATTCTGGCTAACTGATCAATCTCGTGTGAAACTGGCAGAGTTGCTTTTAATCGACACTCTGACTACTTTGATGAAATCTACTACGATTGATACGATAGTCGTTGTCTCAGGGGATGAAAGGGCAAAATATGTCTGTGCAAAAGTTGGAACAAAGTTTCTTAGACAAGATATAGATAATGGTGTTAATGATGCAGTAATAGCAGCTGACGCATTCAGTATAAAAAATGGCGCAGATGCGACGATAATAGTCCCTAGTGATCTGCCACTTCTCCAACCTGAAAATATCGACTTGGTTGCAAAAGCAAGCGAATATTACGAAAAGTGTATTGTGATTTGTCCATCGCTTAGACATGATGGTACTAATATTCTTTTGAGGAAACCAATCAATCTAATAAAGACATATTATGATGATAATAGTTATGCTAGACACATACAAGAAGCCGTTCAAATAAATGCTCGGATTTTTGCCATGTTATCTGATAATGTAATTATTGACCTTGACACGATACACGATGTTAAAATGCTAGCGAGGTTCGATTCTAATAATAGTACGGCATTAGAATTTTTAAAAGAAATCACAACACGATGAATACAGCCGCAACATATTGGTCGCAGCTTTTTGTGATGTTCATGAAAATTAAATAATTTGTTCATCAACAATGGGATGCATGTTTATTTTCATCTGAAAGGCATGCAGGATTAATTGGGTATGTCTATATTTGTCTTTGATAAATCTTTTTAAAATAGATGATATGATCGAGCTAAAATAGCCAAGTTTAGGTCTATGTTTAAAAAGTAGCAGGACCGGGTCAGAAAGAAATAATAAAGTGGGTACAAGACAGATTCTTCAGACAACAATTACTTTTTTATTTCTGTCAGAATTGGTAATTATGATATTACTTGATCATGATCAAATCTCGCATTTATAGAAATTGGGAGTACTTAAGTTGGAGCACACTCTATCTTGATCCATTAATATGACTTTAACTATGCCGATCTACTCCTTCAGAGACGGCCTCAAGGAAAGCTATATGCTATTAGGACTTAAAGGAGCAGGTCTGGCCAGAATGACTGCTATGAATTTGCCTGTACCACAGGGGTTTATCATCACTACGGAAATATGTGAAAAATTCTTTGACGCGGGAATGCTACTACCAGACGGCCTCATGAGCGAAGTAAAGAGAGCCATAAGAAATTTGGAATTACAAGTTGGTCTCCTGTTTGGTGATCGTATCAAACCACTTCTTGTTTCCGTGAGATCAGGCTCCTCTATATCAATGCCAGGAATTATGACTACTATTCTTAATGTGGGTTTGAATGACGATACCGTAGATGGATTGGCTTCTCAAAAAAAGTCGGATTCATTTGCATGGGATTGTTATAGAAGGTTTGTCCAAATGTTAACTCAATCAGTACTCGATATCGATGAAAATGTCGTTTCGAGAATATGTGGCGAAGTGAAGGCCCAAGATGTAGAAGGTTTCAAAAAGGTAGTTCGCTCTCTCAAAGAGGTTTGGAAGATAAAAACTGGAAAGACATTTCCGGAAGATCCGTATAGACAGCTCGAACTTTCGATAAGCACAGTTCTTAAATCTTGGTCGAGTAGACAAGCGATCGATTATAGGAAATACAGAGATATCCCATTCGAAAGAGCAAATGGGACTGCAGTTGTTATTATGAGAATGGTGTTCGGTAATTTGGGAGACAACAGTATGACTGGTATAGCATTCACAAGGAGTCCTGAAACTGGCGATAAAAAACTATACGGTGAATATCTCATCAACGCGCAAGGAGAAGATTTGTTTTCTGGATGCTCCAAACCGAGCCAGATCGAAGAAATGGCATCAAATTTTCCAACTATTGACACAAAACTCAGAGACGTTACAAAGATCTTAGAAGAACAACTTAAAACACCACAACAAATAGAGTTTACTGTGGAAGAGAATGATCTTTACCTATTGCAAACAAGACCTGCTGAAATGAGTGCGTTCGCAAATGTTAAGGCTTCTGTTGACCTCTGTCACGAAGGCCTTATCGATAAGACCACGGCTTTGTCGAGAATTGATGCCACCGCACTTGAACAGATGATTTATCCTAGTATTGATCTAGAAGTAGATGCAAAGCCGATTGCATTAGGCATTGGAGCTTCACCAGGGTCGGCCAGCGGAATTGCAGTATTTGACTTGCTAAAAGCCAAAGAAATGGGTAGTAAAGGAGAACAAATAATTCTGGTAAGAGATGAAGTACGGCCTGAAGACGCTTATGTCTTCATACATTCCGCAGGTTTACTAACTCTTAGAGGAGGCAAAACATCCCATGCTATCGTTGTAGCTAGGGGAATGGGAAAGCCGTGTGTTGTAGGTTGTTCGCAGATCTTTAAAGGTTTGGAGGGTCAAAATCACTCATTCAAGAGCCAGTATGTTATCAATGAGGGACAAAATATCACGATCGATGGTACTACAGGCAAAGTTTACCTCGGAGAGATCAGAAGTACTTCTAGTAAAATAAGCAAGGAGCTAACCGAATTACTTCAATGGGCCCATACTGAAAAGAAAATTGAAATTCGAGCGAACGCTGATACTCCAGATGATGCCTCCCTTGCAAGACACCACGGTGCAGAAGGTGTTGGACTGTGCAGAACTGAGAATATGTTTAACGAGCAAAACATTGCCAACTCGTTTAAGAGAATGATTTTGACTGACGATCCCAATCAGAGAAAGATGATGTTACTAGAGCTAAATATACATCAGAAAATCATTATTCGAAATATCCTAATGCAGACAAAGAATCTTCCTGTAGCCTTTAGGCTGCTTGATGCGCCGCTACACGAGTTTCTCCCCAGAGAGGAAGATATTATGTCAGATATAGATGAAACATCAAGCCCAGATGCCAAGTATTCAAGTCAAAATAAGGAAAGGATGCTACTGCGAGTGCGCGAACTAAAAGAATCCAATCCGATGTTAGGACACAGGGGTGTTAGAATTGGTATTTCATATCCTGAACTTTATGAGGCACAGATAAATGCAATTTGTGAAGCTTCAGCTGAATTAAAGCTTAACGGCATTACGGTTTTTCCTCAGATTCTGGTTCCTCAAGTAAGTATGATTGAAGAATTGAAAGCCATTAAAAGTGTATTCGAAAATGTAAAGAGG
>JARBAU010000001.1 GCA_029237525.1 Nitrososphaerales archaeon
TCAAGACTGAAATTGTAGCGAATTTTTCAGCAGGAACGAAAGGCTTTTTTGTTTTCGCAGATTTTATCAACTATATTCAAAACTATGTAAACCAATCTTATAAGAAGTCCTACTATTCCGGTTGTTCAGTCTTGTCTTGCAAAGCATCTTTGAACCGATATAATTAACACTAGATTAAAAACACTACGTATTTAGTATACAGTATAACTAGCGTTGACGAAATTTGAACTGACACAATCATTGTCTTTGCTTTTGCAATTTTTTACATTTGATCACTTTAGCAATCAATTCATTTATCATCTTTTGTTGCTGCAATACTAATAGCATGAATAATGATTCAGCTGAAAAGTATTCACCTTTGGAATTAGTAGCTCTAATATAGTCTTTATTTTGCCCACATTCAGAAAGCATCTTATCGAAGAGAATTGCATTTTCTTCCCTTAGAGCATATCTAAAGACTTTCCATGATTCGATCTCTTTAGCCAAGATATCATCTACGCTTCCATCATAGATTCTTTCAATCACACACTCTCAACGCTTAGCGATAATCATATACGCTCAACCGGACAACTGAAGGACTCATACTCCAACCCAATACTATCAATTAACTGTTTTAAAGCATGGACATTGAAGTTACAAGGTACATCGAGTAATGAGCGTACTCAGCAGAAGACCTCTGGGCTAAAAAGTTATAATAGCTAAGTTATGAACTCCGTTAATTTGATCGCCTAGATTTTGACAATTAATAATGCGTTATCTATCAACTTTCAACTAGGATCCGCAGCTGGATTGTATCCTAGCTATCGATAAATTATAAAGTAGACTTTTCGATAATACAGGCCAAAGAGAAGAATCAGATATAACTAGTATCCCAATTCTTCTGAACGCAGATAACCATTTTCATTGCAAGTTAAATCATGACGAAAACCCCACGTAATAGTAAATACCTTTGGATAGCAATCATTACCTCAATTGCTGTAACTTCGATACTTGTCGTAGGTACAGCTGTGGCAAGTGACAAAGCATATGCTAGTAATTCCAGAGTTCAAGAGAATACTGCAAGAAATGACTGTGGAAATAAATTCCTTCCAATGAATGTCTTGTGTTCAAATACAGGTTCTCAAGTTCAAGGAGATGGAAATGCAGCTACATTGACTTCTACCCAAAATGCGCCAAAATCCGCATTGCCTGATATGATTTTTGATGGATTCCTCAACATAAAGCAAGCCTTCATTAAACCATTCGGACAGACAGACCCACCAGTGGGTAATACAAACGGGGGATTAGATGCGTTTCTTAAAACACATGGGCTGATTCCTCAAGATGGTCAAGGAGGCGCATTTGGGTATGGTATCTTAACTAAAAATACTGATACTGGAGACGGTTCGTTGATTGTCACTACAACACATGCGGGAGTCTTAGACAGTGCAGTACAACAGAACATAAACGATCCTGTTTGGCACAACCACATGATAAAACTAGTAGGCGATGCGAATCACTGTGGAACAGATGAATCCGGCGAGCCCAATCCCGCAGTCGGCCAAATTACTTGGGAGCAACCTGGACATGTGCAAATAGTCGGAAGAACAGCGCATTTAATAGGAATTCCTAACCAGTTCAGTAGCCCAAGTAGTTTTGATCCAAACGGACCCAATCAAACTTATGAGCCTGGAAATGTAGTCGAAAAGGTGGTTTCATTTAAGCTAGTTCCAGTACCTTCGACTGGTGGTTCAGCTCCAGATCATACGCTAAAAGCAGTGTGCGTTACAGACATCACGCCTGCAGAAAAATTGATTGTCAATTCTATGCGCAGCACCGGACCACTCTTGAATTATATGGATCATTAGAGTAAGCGTCATAACCTACGTGGTATGCCTGCAAGAATGTCTTGCTATGAAAACGCGGCCCTTGGTTGCAGTTGGCTGACGTATAGATATGCATGGCCAAGTATGTGCAAGCCTAGACAGTGAGACCACCATCATATCAAAAAGAAACCTTCCCTTCCTTTTTTGTGCAGCGTAAAGAACGAACATTTCATCTATAACAAATTTAGAGATCAAAGCCATTCTTAGTACCTCAAACCGTCAATTAATCATGTTAAGGTATATTATTACGTGGTTATCTCTGGTGAATTTATTTTTTGCTATGACTGACAACTGCTGACAATGCAGCTTTGTTCGACTTTATTGCTTCTGTAAGAATCAAATTAGTTTTGTCTACTCCTTTTCTAATTTCGCCTAAAGTTTCAGACATGTTGTCCATATAATTGGACTTGCAAGCCACGTAACTATAATATGGGACAATGTTCAATAATGTGAGACTATACCCCTTAATGCAATGAACCTACACACGGTCCACCATTGATAAAGAATACTGAAAGTATGTTCAGGATATTAACTACTATCCTTTCTAAAGATATATACAATTGCCAACTTTCTTGGACGTCCATTCTATCGGGACATTGACTGAGGATGGTCTCATAAAAGAACAGAATGCATCAAGGGATGAACTAGGAGTAAAGACTGTGAATATTCTTTATAATTTTGAAGTTGGAACAATTTACTGCTTGATAGATGCACCAAACAAGGCGGCAGTCAAAAAGCATCGTCTATTATTTAACTTTTCAAAACAACCTTGTTAGTATGAACAAATATGAGCCAACCATTAAAAATTAAAAATATACATGTCTATCAAAAGGCGCGCGCAGGGGACTTGATATTATATGTGTGAACTTGCCACCACAA
>JARBAU010000112.1 GCA_029237525.1 Nitrososphaerales archaeon
AACTAAATAATCTAAGAGGAATTCAAGTAGTTGCTAATCAAACAGTTGTACAGGCTCAAGCACAGGCAAAAGCTAACATAGCAAGGGCCGACGGAGAATCACAAGCAATCAGAATCATTACATCACAGCTAAGACAAGACCCCCAATATCTTCAGTGGCAGGCAATCAATAAGTGGAATGGACAGATGCCATATTCTTTAGGTGGACAAGGAGCAATCCCATTCTTCCAATTACCACAATCCCAACCATCTCGATCATCCGTATCTGGTTCACAACAACAACAACAACAAAATCAGACCAAATAAATGTGAATAGATGGGCTACAATATCGAAATTCAGTCACAACTTCGATATTGGAAATATTGTTTCATGTAATGGCGTTTATTAATCTGACTCAACATCCCAGCACTACAAGCTGCTGTAGCTTGTGACATCTTCAGGTAGTATTAATATAACCATAGCTAGTAATCTTCTCGTCCTGTCTTTAAACTTCTTAACTACTATGCATCCCCATTGTAAACTTAGAATCTAGGAGTTCTACGGTGAAGAGTAGGCGGTAATATTCTAAAATTGATGATTATATAAAACTGCTAACATATAACCGCAAAAGGCTAACAATATTCCAGCATGAGACAAAAACAGAATATTATATTGAACCGTCACTTTTCGATCCATCCAATTTGTCCTTTCTGTATTATATTTGAAAACTTTGACCAGTGTGTGTTTATCTTTTGTTGTATCACAGCGTAAACCCTGCCCTTATATGCCCGTTATGATTACTAATAATATATGAATACAATGACGAAAGCATGGCAGAAGCGAGATAAAGGCCTCACTGCTAGGATGATGTTGTGTTTCTTTATTCTGGCATTGCTTTATGCTGTGTTCATAGGTGTTTTAGCGTATGTTGGAGTAGGCTTTATACCAATTATTATAGTAGCATCTGCTATGATCATAGCTCAATGGTACTTCTCAGATAAGATAGTACTTTGGAGCTCTGGAGCAAAAGTGGTTAGCCAAGATCAATTTCCAAAACTTCACGAACTAATCGAAAGAATAGTTGTTAGAACCAATATGCCAAAACCGAAAATAGCTGTAATTAACACTACTCTGCCTAATGCATTTGCAACCGGTAAAGGCCAAAAAAGCTCGGTAGTGGCAGTAACTACTGGTCTTTTAGATCTATTGGACACCGAAGAACTTGAGGGCGTATTGGCCCATGAACTTACTCACATACGAAATAGGGACGTCCTTGTCTTAACTCTTGCTAGCATATTCTCGACGGTCGCCGCCTATCTAATGCAATTCGGTTTCTATGGCGGATTATATGGTGGAGGAATGGGTGGTGGTTATGGCAACAGAGATGATCGAAACAATGGCAGTGCATTTATAATCATGCTGCTAGTTGCAGCGCTCACTTGGATAATCAGCTTTCTTATTATCAGAGCGATTTCCCGATACAGAGAATATTCTGCAGATAGAGGTTCAGCACAGATGACTGGTAAGCCTTCAAAATTGGCAAATGCTTTAGTTAAAATTAGTGGCGAGATGTCCAGAGCCCCTAAGAAAGACTTAAGACAAGTAGAAGGATTAAACGCCTTTTTTATTGTTCCAGCTATTTCGGGCAATTCTATAACAAATCTTTTCTCTACTCATCCACCAGTAAACAAGAGAATCCAAAAATTGCTGGAAATGGAAGCCGCGATGAGCTAATCAATTAGATCTGATATTACTGGATGTAATCCAGATTCTATATTAATCTGGTACTATGCCTCCGCCTCTAAATAGACTCTTTGCATCATGAATGGATATGTCGTTATTAGGCAACAATATATCTGATTTAATTATCTCGGTATCCTCCAATACTTTACCATCCTTTGAAACTAGCGAATGCATTTCTTTAAGTTTCTTCTTAAATTCCTTCTCCTGTGCTATAATTACCTTTACAATATCGACTATAGAATTGTCAAGAGCATTTATTCGCTTAGCAGTTCTTCGATTAATTCTAAACTGACCCTTTCCCATTATTCTTACGATTATCTGATTTTGATTTCGAAATTTGATATTTCTCAGAGATAATTCCGAATTATTATTGCTCTTTCTATTTCGACTCAATCCAGATGATCCACGTCCACGTGCTTTACCTAATTTTCCGCGTGATTTTGAAATCTTCTTGACACGGAAATTATTGTGTGCTATTTTATTTTTAGCCAACAGAAATAACCCCCAATTCCTTCTTTTTCCCATTTATTTCCTTATGTGTTTCATATATCGTCATTGTTCTGGCCAGAATCTCGTGAGTTTTATTCGATATGCATTCTACAAATTCCAGTATATTTTGTTGTTGGATCTGCATGTCTGCTATTGTTGAGATCTTGTATTCGCATGTTTATAATCTTATGTAGTAGCAATAATACTGAGAATATATTATTATTATTAGAAGACGTGCCATACTTAATAGGCATACAAAATCGAGTCAACATTTTGAATATTTAAGTGACATGCATATTTCTATATACTTATTCGGTTACTTATTCTCGTTGAGTAAATTATTGATTGGATTGGCGATAGGAGTTGCAGCATCCATGATTGGTACATGCATATATTTGAAATGTAGAAAGAAAAATGCCTTGAAAAATACTGACGTTGACGTTGATCTTGATTTATCACAACCAATCTATTAATGAGTAAGGTAAAATTATAGGTTATCCACAAAATGCGTTATGGATATTGTCCTGCTCTGGCGTTGCGTTTGCAACAATAACTGAAGCCAGGTTGCCAAAGCAAAAGGAAAAAGAACTAACAGTTGACGAAGTCAAGAAATGATTTACAAATAAATTGAAAGGAAGCAGCAGCAACGAGTCGATCCAATATATATTGGGTTAGGGCTGTACGAAAGCCTAACTCAATGTGTCTAACACCTTAATCTCTGCTTCAGTAAAATTCTCATATTCGTTTTTGTACCATGAATGAACTTGCTCGTCTGTTACCGTGCCCTCGTTATCGTAGTAGGGACATTCAATCACACATCTTTCAGCAGTACAACAAAGTTTAGAAGGTAATTCCTGAGTATTACCATATCTTTGCCAAACACTGCAATTATGGCTCATCCACTCCCACTTTTTGTCTTTATAACGTTGTTGTGGTGTCTTATCTAACCACGGTCGGATTAAGTAAGAATAGATATATAGCGATTTACAGTATTTGATCGACAGAGTTACATATTGTTCAGGCGTTAGTCCTAACTTTGGAATACGGTTATCGTGTTCGGCAGCCTCTAGTAATCTGTTGCAGAATGCTTCCCATTCAGTAATTATCTTCTGTTTGTCACATGTATTGCGATACTTGTTTGAGACTAGCATCTGATATCTATATCCCTTGGCGCCTAGTTCAAGATTAAAGTCGTTTATCCTACGCTCATTCTGTTCCTCTGCATCTGCGTGTGTTATGTTGGAATTCGCAGCACTACCGATGTCCTTTCTAGCAGTCGTTTTAATACCCCTCTTATCTTGGAGGTTGACAACATTCTTATGAAGATTATCGATCTCCCTACCTAGATTAGGTACTGCCATGTATTTATCTCCTATATCATCTCTATTTTTCTTTGATAAAGTGTAAGTGAGCTTTGCGTCAGAGCTCCAAATGCTGTTAGTTCACACTCGATAACTGTGTCTAATGTCCTTTGCTTAACAGTAAGTTTGACTCGTTATTATAGCATATTCAAAATGCATCTCATTTCCCAGTTTTAGGGTGTTTATAGTTTCACGATAGATAGATATGGCATATGGATCATAATTCTACGTGTACCGGACAATATGTAACTAACATCACACCACAGATTCAACCTCGGTATTTTGCCAATTTGTATGGTCTAGTCTAATGATTTTTAAAAACATCAGAACAGTATTGTTATCAACAATGCAAACCATGAATATAATAAACCATTCGTGTTCGGTACATACAGACAATTATGGGTTGCAATAAAAACATTAAAAAATGCTTCTCAAAATTAATACGAGAGACTAATGCTGGTAGGTAGGGATTGATTCTCCATATATGTATTCAATCTCGTGTTCTGTTCATAATAGTAATGGGATTGAATTCTACCAGTAATTTAAGAGTCGTTAGCAATGTAGCATTGATTAAGAATAGTGTCCATTATAGAGGTACAGGTAAGGCCTGTTCTGCTAGCCAGAACACTGTTAACTCATAATTGTCACAGATTGTCTTCATTCAAGCGCGTTTATCAACGTTTTAAGATCTCTTGCAGTTAGCTACTATTTTCCTACCGTTACTGTTACACTTAGTCATTCTAGCCTGCATCATCCCTACGACATAACCAGCAGAAACTATCTTCAGAAAAAACTAGGTTATGTCGTGGAAAGTACTCATACTTTAATTCTATTGCCATTCTAGCTAGACCCTTCCTTATGATTGAGTGACATGTATGGTGAACTGGTTCAAATGCATATAATCATCACAATACACAAATGCTAATTTATCCTAATTCCACAATATTTTGTTTAAAATGACTATTAGGGTAGGTGTGTGGATGATTATATATAAATACGAACACCAGTACGTTACCGCAGCACATTACACTACAACGGCAGCACTAATATAGCAGAATAATCCTTTAACTTTAAGATCGACTTTTATTATTTCTCGGCCAAAGTTGGCTCTGAATATATATGGTTAAGGTCAGCCATTGAAATCGATTACGGAAAAATCCTTCAAATAAGCATATCAATAGAGGAGGGAATTTCTAAATCTTAATGTCTAATATCTTCGATTGCTTTTTCTTTCGCTCTAATCATTTCTTCGATTTTGTCCACTACAAATTATCATAACTATATTGACGATGCCGATGTTAATCTATATGGATATAATGTATAGTTAAAGACATGGCTTTTGATAGTGCTAATAATGCAGACAAATTGTTATCTCCTCTATTAACAAAATTTACGGTCATTTATCTCAAACCATACATTAAAGAGGAATATTAGAAATTGCAGTTAATATCTTGAATAGAGATGAGGAATTTGATAAAGATGTGACAAACTTTATAGCCGAAATAGTACTCAATAAATTGAGCTCAAATATTAGAGAATCATTAGGATCGGTAGTTTGACAGGCAATAATATTGTAAAGGCTCAACGACTTTGTTAACATGCTAACCGCATATAGTAATGGACGAGTAAAACTAGGGATATGATATGAACTTGGCACGGCATTATTTTAATTTTAAAGTATTGCTATATCCGATACTGATGCGGATCCTCCTTCTCTTTCCCATATGTTTCTGTTGGGAGTACCGCCTTTGAATATAGAAATGACTCTTTTTAGTTAACTGCTCTGATATTGAACCAGAAATGAATGAATGCTTCAATTAATTGACTAATGCACACTGGTTCCAACCCATGCACCCTCTTCTGCTTCATCTACTAGAAACTTCCAATGGACAACATCATTGGCATTAATATTTTTCACAGCTCATTCTATCTTTGTTCTTTCGTTTCACAAGATTATGCTAACCCATAGTTGGCAAAATCCATAAATATAATTGACATTTTACTTGCGAAAGATGAGATTCTTAATACATGCAAGGATTCCTACAGAAGACGGAAATAAAATGATACAGGACCCAAACTTTTTAAAAAAGCTTGAAACATATATAAACAAAGTCAAGGCTGAAGCAACATATTTCTTTGAAGCTAATGGCAATAGGATCGCTGCCTTTATGGTCGATATCCAAAGTACAGATCAGATACCAGTCTTGGCTGAACCTCTATTTAGTGGAATGGGTGCTCATGTAGAGTTCCATCCTGTGATGAGTCTTGATGATCTAAAGAAGGGAATACCACAAGCCGTACTTGAAGCAAACTCATACCGCTATTAAAACATGATATATGATCAAAGGTGAAGTATGGATTTCACCAGACGAATTCTTTTTTGACTGCACCTATATGTGGGGATGACAACAAATCAAGAACATCAGCCTCATACTTATTTTTATTGCAAATATTTAACCACATCAATCAAGAATGCTTGATTCGATCCTCGAATAGTTAACACATTTAGAAAAATGTTGTGCTTATCAGAAGCGACATGGAATGATGTTAAAATGCCCAAGCTGAAAGGATATCTTGTAACACAACACAAACTAGTGAACCAAATTTTTGAAATGAGTCAGGATCGTGTGATCCGGTAGCATATCAAAGAGGCGCGTTTTATAATTCGATTTATTAAGATATCGGTAGAATGTCGACAATTATCGTGATTTGTTATTTGATAATAGCTTTATCGATCGTTGTATTAGGGATCAGTGGTATGTTGCATAGTAGCCAGCCTAGCAATACTCATAATGCGTATGCAGTTACTAAACAAAATTACTCCAGGAGCACCTCATCTTCTTACTTGTCATCAGTAGAAAATAATGAATGAGAATCAATTAAAGGCGGGCCTATAGGGATATGTTCAACAGGAGTAAAATCACCTTGCAACGGGCCAGAATTTGACCATCCACGAAAATAATAATTTACTCACTATCACCACTTTAAGAGGTTAAAAATCTATAAACTAACTCTTTTGAAAATGATCAGTAAATCATCATCAATCATCTTCAATTTTTGTGATGGGTCTGCAAACCCATTTAATGATACAACTTATCGGGATGAGTCACAGTTATAGCCAATATCACTAAATAGAGCTTTTATGGAATAGTCATTCAAATTTTTCATTTCCTAGCCTTCGCTTTGTTATAGTGTCCAAGGCATTCACACCCCTTCTTACTCTCGGAGTATATACAAGATGCAGCTTTATCCTTAAAGGTTGTCAGCTAACCTAGATTGTTGTCAATAGTCATATTGATATTCATTCTATGCTATCTCAGCTAGCAGCTATAATTAATTTACACATATATATCTAGAAAATATCGACACAATGGAAATTAATAACCTCTACACATATCTAAGGGCGATCATTAATTTTGTTACTCCAATAGTTCTTGTTTTTGCTGTTATAATTTTTGGAGGTACTGGCATGTATATAGTTGAGCATAATCAACTTGGCGCGAATATAACTACCTTAGGTAACGCATTATGGTGGGCCGCAATAACAATAATAATAACAATTGTAAGATATGGGGATTATACTTCAATCACACCAATCGGACGCGTAATAGCAGTAATAGTAATGTTTTTAGGAATCGGCATAGTTGTATCTCTGGTAACTTTACTTTCGCAAAGAAGATTTCAGCTTACCGAATCAATGTTAAAGTTAAAGCTAAAAATGGAAGATCGACAAGTTATTAGGTGACGAGACGAAAACAGCGATAAAGACTATTCATACATTTTCCTAACCGTTATTCTAGCCCTCTCTCTCCACATTTCCTCAGTGCAAATATTGAGTATGTGATCTTGATATGAATTCTCAATATCGGGACTAGAAGCTGGGGCATAAAGTCCTGATTGTCTTCCTGCCAGATAGTCAATATATTTAACCATGATAGATTGGCCTTTATGTAAATTGTGTATATGACGCTTTACACTGCTTTTTCTAGATGACCACATGCCGCAAGTTGTACAAACCCAATTAGGCTTCAAAATCCCTTTCTCCTTGCTGTGTCGCGCGATGCAACACTGTGCATATCAGGATTGTTATTCAATGTTTATTATTTAAGCTTTGTAGTATGAATTGATTCGTTATCGAACATGTGCATAATGTTTTATCATGTGAATTCAACAAGTTGTTTACAATGCTTAAATTTCTGATGATTTGCCTGTACAGACTTTGCAACGACTAATCCGCCCTACTTGCTTCATGGGCCTCAAAATCGTGTCAAATTTGATTCACAACCTTTTTGGCCTATATCAATTCTGTTACTCTATTTTGGCTCTGTCTAATATAATTTAGCATCGACTGATTGGGTACAATGTTGAAGAAAAAGATCCCCTGGTCACATTCAGATATGGATTAAGGGCTTTTGACAGTAGATATATTCCTAAACCTTCAATATCTTATAAACTAAGAGGCTCAACTCCTATTGAGCTAGCGATTTAATTATATTGATAGTGTTTAATGCATTCCCAATTGCTACATCTATCAGATTGATTTACTAATGTATATTGCAAATAATATGAAGATTCTACTCCTAATCTATCAGTAGGAGAAAGTATCATCGCTTCTATTATTACTATTAAGCTTGTTACTACTATTAAAGTACGGCTTATTGAATGATAATGATGATGGTATGTCTGGAATTTTATTTGTACTATTTTCTCCAACTATTGCTGAAGCCTCTTCTATTATCTTATCTATCTCTTCGCTACTGTCAGAATAAGATGCAGCACTTTCTAGTACGTTAGTGGGTGTTGCTATAGTACCATTCAATAATTCACCTAATGTATTTGAGACCTCATTAAGGGATTGATCCGCGTTTGGGATAACCTCAGATAAACCACCCTTTAATGTTTTAATGGTAGATGTTGCGGGACCTAAAGTAAACATTACATCACCCAATTCAGTTACTGTTTCTAGTCTTATTTTTACCTGTTCAGTTGTCATTCTAGTAGAATCAACGACTTTATTTATTCTTCGAATTTGAGATAGCTCACTAGATAGAGATCTGGCTTGTTGCATGTTATGATTTTGTAGCGCCTCAGTGACATTGTTAAATACGCGATTATCCTTTTCTTTAAGCTTGTTTGATGTGTTTTCCATTTTTGATATCTGCATCTCCAATTTTCTCTGGGTTTTTTCAAGACGAGTTCTCAAAGGTTCAGAGGATCTGATGTTATCTAATAACTTCTCCTTGATTCCTTCCCCTTCTCTATGTAGTG
The DNA here is from genome assembly GCA_029237525.1 of Nitrososphaerales archaeon. GTDB lineage: Archaea > Thermoproteota > Nitrososphaeria > Nitrososphaerales > Nitrososphaeraceae > JARBAU01. The sequence continues at coordinate 8,841 of JARBAU010000112.1, forward strand.
TGTTCTTGCTCTTTTTGTCAGACCAATTTGAATAGAACGATGGCAAGGTAATACCATATTGAGTATTTCAGAATTATTAATCTCATAGTATATTAAGAAAATTTGTTTACAAGCTTAACATATACGATCTAGGAAATTTCATACTTAAGCATGAATCTCACGTTATATGTAGGATATTGTGCGTTAAAATCAATGAATACATAACAAATAGACTGTCATCCCCCTTTCTATCTCGATAATGGATGTAGGTCGTTCGTCATTATCAATTCAAGGTCGCAGAATTCCGTATAGCGATAGCAAAACAATCTCCAAATCAGTCGAAATGCTACATGTTTAGCGGACAATATTGTTGTTGTGATTTCGAAAAGTATGTAGATTACAACAATATTAGATATTATATATCTGAAGGCGATAGAATTAATGCAGTGAAAAAAGGCAGATGGTAGATCTATTCTTTGTTCTATCAGCGTCAGATTGCTAGTCTGGAGCCTTTCACTTATCGTCCGTGGTGTACAAAAAATCTGAATAAGCGGGCATAATAGCCGCTGCGAACTTCCTTAGTCATAGAAAGGTGTAGGATTCAAACTTGTCTCTTGTTAACTGTGAAGTTCCTGGCCAGCTTGTTTAGCTTTTTAATCGTTCTTTCCTGGATAGGTATTATATGTGGCAAATCCAGCTCCGCACGGGAGCGGGAGAATATGGCACGTTGATATAGCATAAAGATCTTTTAGTGTAAATTGTAGAGATAAGTCCTTGTTGTCGTTAGGCGACATAATACCACCACCAGACCCCATGCCTTAACCTTAGTTTCCATTGTCAACTCACTTGCTCATTAGTTACTGAAACCTGGTAACAATTGTGTCTTTCGTGTACTACACCATGCTTTGAGCCTGAGTGTGACAAAGATGGTTCATTTTGGTGCTTATGTTAATGCTTTGATTAGTGCGTATGTGGCTGGTATCAACACCTTATTCCTTTGCCGCTAACCTCCATAGTACATATATGGTAGAGATTAGGGTAACTGCTACAGGAGCAAGTAATTTTATTTATTATTACACGTGTACTCAGTTTTTGGTGTACTCTGTCCTACTTTGGAATTGAGTGCAACGAGGGTGATCAATTCTATTATTCTGCAGACTAAAGTGAGAGCAATTGATCCGCTTGAATCAGTCTAGCAAAGCCATTTCGATTTTATTCGCTATACTTTGCTTTTGTTATAATCAAGCTGAACATTAACATTTTTGGAACTCAAACATGAAGTCGACGATGGGAACTGACTTGTCAAGGCTAATTATTTCTGCAATTATAAATTTGTTATC
>JARBAU010000113.1 GCA_029237525.1 Nitrososphaerales archaeon
ATAATGTTGGGATTGTTTATGTCAACAGGTTGACTGTCGTCACTTATCGATCAGCAGTATTCTTAGCCAATATTTTCGATAACTTCTATTAGATACCAATAGAACAAAAATCGATGTGTTTATTAAATTATGTATCAGTGCCTATTATACCACGTGAGACGTTATGAGAAAATGCATAATAGCTTTCATGACAACAATTGCTAACGTTGTAATTGCTATGGTGACTGCATCATTGCCATCTGTTTATGCCACTAATTTGACAACCCAATCAATAATAGGACCGAATGCAACTACAATTATCGATGCTATTAATTCTAAACTTAGAATGATCTATGATGATGACGGCCAGAAGTCGACTGATTCGTTAACAACTTCAATAACAAAAATTAAACATTGACTGACGAAGTGATATATTATCAACACATCTTTTTTAAATCTACTTTTAGAATAATCCTAACCAACATTTACAATTTGCTAAATATCTGAATAGTGGTATAGTCCTACATATAAGGAAATGTCAAATATTGTAAAAATGAAGAATGAGTCTTGAGATTCTTGTAATGATTTTATATAATAATGAATTCATTATGATGACTTCTATTCTCGTAATCAATCCGAATAGCGAAAACGACTACAAATCCGACAGTATTGTCTGGATATTTCAATCCCAAGAAGAGAAAATGCAGGGGCAACAAAAAATGAATTCCATAGTCTATTAGAGGGTTTCCTTATGCTAGGTCATCATAGCATTATGCTTCTTACCTTATGCATAGTTTCTATATTAGTACTTGTTATGCCTATTTTTATTGCACCTTTCTCTTCTAACGTCCTAGCCGAGAAAATCAACTCAAGCATTGGTAACTCATGTCATTCAGATGGAAACGATAGTGGCGATAAGTTAAGTGTTATTGATTATGGTAATGATGATACTAATAATGGCATATCGAGTAGAACTAATTCAAGTAATAACAACAATAGTGCCGACAAAATTACCAACGATCTCAAGCCCTCACCCGTAGTCAGTGAGCCCAAGACTCCGCAGGAAGGAATATTTCCTGGCCCAGACCAGTTAACTCAACAAGGCCATAAATAAGTAGGTACAATAGCATGGCCCTTCTCCGTTTCTAAATATAAGAAAGAATAGGCCGCTACTGTTACTGCTGTTAGTACTATAATCTTAACTTATACTAGTTTGGATTTTCAAATTCTACTAGCAATTCAATATTTCTAATTTTCTTGGAAATTTTTTTTATCTTTTCAATATTAGAATGTTGTAGTTGTGGATCGATTTTATCGGTGGGTAGGATTATAACCTTGGTTAATTTGCTTCCATCTGGAAGCCAGAGAGTATTGACTGCAAGAATCTTCGTAGGGTAAAAGAGATTTTCAATAATCCTCTTCTCGGTTGCTTGCGCTTCTACAAACCAAACTTTGCTTTGGAATTCATCTTCAAATTTCCTTGCAAGAGTTGGATTTGAACGAATAATACCAATGTCGCCTCCGGATAAGGCAAAAATGAAATCCCCGTCTACTTTGACTGCAGAAGTCATTGTAAATTTATTGATATCCTGGTTTCTTTGTGCTAGTTTAGTAATTTTTATTGCTCCTTCAACATCTGCGTCTGTCAGCAGTCCTGATAGTAATTTGGTTTCGCATTTTGCACACAATAGAGCAGTCTTCGCATCAAAAGTACAAATAGGAGTTTTCAATTATTTTCATATCTCCTTGGGTTCCATAAGCACAAGATTGGCAAGATATTCGCCCACTTTACCTAGTTTATTTGCATTAGCTGTATTACCTCTCCAACATTCCTCTGTTTTATTCGATTTAACGTCCACCTGAGAAAGTAAAATTAAATCATTTTCTTTATTTACTAATTTAATATTCACCATATAAGATCAGCAAAATAAACTTAAAAATCTATACCAGGTATACATTCGTAAGCACAACCAGCAGTAAGAAATTATTCGATTATCGTATAATTCTGGTGCAAACACCCTTACTCTCGTCTACGAGAGATATTATAAAGTGGAGTCTCATTCCAATCAAATATTATTTCATCGAGTGGAGATCGAGCACATGAGATAACTATACCAAATGCTTTGCATATTCACGAAACTGGATAGCCCATGGATGGCTTGATGTAGCAAATTCTTTCGTTGTATTTGTGGATCCTCTGTCTCTATACTAATTACTCCAAGATCAGGAGCACCGCTGCTGGCGGACTATGCTGAATCCAAACTTGTTCACAAGAAATTCTGGCAAGCTGCCATTGGGGTTCTATGCCAGGCTTGATCATTTCACGGTTCTAGTAAATCGGGCCTAGAAAGTAATTTCCAGTCAGTCATCCATATTACCATCTAATAGTTCTCAACCTTTAGTTAATATTGACTCGATTCAATTCCTGTCTAGAATTTTCGACTACCATATCGAATCAAGAAATATGTGATAATTCATTATAGCGAGTATAAATAATATACTATTCCATTAAAATATTGAAGACAACGATAGTGACAATCGATATTCTATGCTAAACAAACAAATATATGATTTTAGATATCACTCTATTACAATGTCTTACAAATACATTAAATATTGGTAACACATTATCTTAAAATTCAATAAATATAATATTTTTATATAATAAAATACAATAATATGAAATATAGTTTATGTATGGGTGATACTAGACATAGTAAAGGAGGTAACAAAGAAACAGATAAGGATAATTCAATCTGGGGTGTAAGAGAGGTTCAACGTGCACTATTTAATACACTGCCTGGATCCCATAACCTACTAGTTTATTCAGATATACGAGTTCTACGAAAGATATATCCAGATTATGTCGCGTCCCTACTTGATAATAACGAGATTGTATTGGCTTTGACATATTACGATCATCCATCGACTCTGAAACAAATATTACTAAACGGAGATAACAAAAGGACTAATTTGATAGATATAGAAAAGTATGTTCAAAATGGATCCCTAATAATAGCAGACTCACTAAAGTCCCATTTCAATAATGAACAACGTCATCAAATAATAAATAATGGAGATAAACTTAACTTTTTATCGCTTATCAGAATATTGCTTAATCATGGAATAAAAAGTAGGAGAAATGGTATTACCATATTCTCAGATATGGGCTCATTTTTTCATCGCAATCCCTATCATGATCATATTTATAATAGTAGTAACGATGATAATGATAATATTATCCATAACATCATGGAATATGAAAGATCCATTCCAGCAAGGTATAAGGAATTAGAATTGAAAAATTTCTGTTTATATCATCAAAGTGATTACGAGTTACATTTCAAATCTAAACGCCAAAAGGCTCAATTACTTGATTGTCATAACCGATCCATCATGTTTATGGAAGGTGCCAAAAAGAACGACTACGATATGTAGATACGGTAACCTGAAAATCTCATATTTATAGTAAGTCAACCTACTTGTAATTTTGCACTTCAACAGAATATTATCGTGTGAGAATTTTAGTCATAATATATTAATTGTTTGCATATTTTATTAGAACTATAAATAAAGCGTTAAATAGTATACAAATATAAATATATATGTCATCTAATTGATGTCGTTAGATAATACAATAAGAATTGATGTTTCTAGAATCATCTATGACGTATACATCTGGGATTTGTGGTATTAAATGCGTAAACAACTGTCGTCATCTAACCATTCTCATAGCCTAGACAAGATAGATTATCAACTACTTAATTTAATGATATTAGGCTCAGATAACAAAGCTATTTCACAAGAACTAAAAATCCCATTAAGCACAGTACAAAGAAGGACAAGAATTCTATTAAGAGCTGGATATGTCAATCAAACATTCCAACCCAATTACAAGAAACTGGGATTAAA
>JARBAU010000114.1 GCA_029237525.1 Nitrososphaerales archaeon
CGTAGACGTGCCAGCATGATTGTGCCACCTTAGGATTGCTCCCTCCCGGACCTCATCCATTTCGATGATTTACGATCAACACTGTGCCTTCACACAGCTTGCCGCTCACGACCATCCAACACGGCATGATTTCATTTCAGCAGCGTAAGTAGGTTCCTCTCACTTATGGATTTACCCAGTAGTTACTGATCCCAGCATGAAGCCGATTTCTAGTTTGGGGTACGGCTGGCACCCCGATCCTCCCTGTCTCCGCAACCTTGCTATCTACAAATCATTATATTTGTGTATCACTCAGTTTAGGGATCGACTTTTTTATAAAATGACCTGGTTCATGGTATGGTCTGTCTCTTCAAGTACTAGTACCAACCTGTTAGGATCACTTACATATTTATTTATATGGCTAGGCAAAAAAGGAAAGTTAATAGGATGACAGAATACGAGGCTGGTACGTTTAGATGTAAGGATTGTGGAAAGGAATTCCTAACAAGAAGAGATGCGGACAAACATTACAAAGAAAATCATTCTAATGAAGTAACTAGAGCCATGGAATGAATTAACGAGTTTGAAATGATTTCTGGATAATGTGTACTTTGCCGGTTTATTGCTATGACATTGATTATATTGAAAGTTGATACATCCAAAAATCTGTGAAATCCAAGGCCAAGTTAGCCTGGATATTTAGTATTATAATCTAGTATTATAATCGTCATTCTTTCGCTACGATATAGTCAATTTCAACGGCCCCATTTAACGGAAGACTATTCATTCCTAGTGCGACGCGGGTATGCTTCCCCTTTTCCCCAAATATCTGCAAAATTAGATCAGAAGCTCCATCAATGATTTTAGGATGTTCTGTGAATGACGCTTCGCAGTTTACATACCCTGAAATCTTTATGAATTTGTCAACTCTATCCAGGCTGCCTAAGGCAAACTCCAATTGTGATAACGCATTCATTGTGCAAAGCTGTGCAGCCTTCTTCCCATCCTCTAGTGAAATATCCTTACCTACTTTGCCCCCGAACTTGATATAACTAGAGTTAGAACCCTGCTCTATCGGGAGTTGACCTGAAACAAACACTAGATTACCTGTTATAACAACTGGAACATACAAGCCTGCAGATTTAGGAGTCTTAGGCAAGACTAGATTGAGTGAATTCAGTCGGTCTTTTATCATGATATACACCTTAATATAGTGCTCATTTTATTTTTTCCTCTATGCAAAGAATCTAAATTTTCACAATCACTGGTTTCAGTAGTTAGCGTAAGAACTTATCATCCTTACAATTGGCTAAATTCTAAAGGCAAATATTTTTAATATCAAGAGAATATCTATTTTGTAAGATGTGTGCACATCATGAAGAAAGTGAGAGCCACGGCTACAAAAACATGACGGTTGTATCAATATCAATCCTGGTCATGGGAATTTCTCTTGCATTAGTAATCTTGCTCTGGGTCTGGTTTGGCCACATTGGACCATCATACTCTGCAGATACCTTGTTAGTACAACAAAAGACTTTAAGAGAACAATATCATCTTCCTTATCAACCCGTCGTCACCGACCCAAAGTTGCTATTGACCCCGCCATCGCTTAGAGCATTAGCAAATAATCAGACAAGCACCAATAATACGAAGTAGAAATTTCTAGAACATCTAGTTTGTAAACATATAGAAGCAGGTCGCTTTATATTGTTAAAGACTCCTAATTTTCTCTACTATTCGTACATAAGTCTCGATTAAACCTGCAATCCTGATTTCATCTAGGAAATTAGTCTGATTATTATTCATTTGCGTCGTTAGGTGTACGATCCTGACAATAAGCATTTTTTCGACAGTTGATAAATCTTTACCTGTTTTAGAATAATCATTCTCGCCTTGTTGAGAACTAGTGAGTTCAGACCTAGTACTTGACTCTCTCTTCAAATCACCCTTTCCACAATTGACGCATATTGTATCGTCCTTAAACCTTATCTGAACGCCAGAGCATTCTGGACAAGACTCACTAATTAAACAGCCTCCTTTGAGAAGTAAAGAGGCAGCATCCTGGAAATCCGAATTATTCCGCGATTCTTTCTTCGATGGATCAGACATATATAAATCCTAAATATCCTTACTATTCTATAATTCTATTTTCTGGGCTTGAATTAAGCAAATCGAACAAATAAGTTGCGAGGCGATAATGTCTCGAAAAGAACATCAATCTGGTTGCTTTTTCCATAACCTGGTCGGTAGAACGCACCAGCAAACGACGAAATACGGAAAAATGAATGCATCTTAAGTTCATTTGAATATGGTTGTCTTCAGTACCCAATAGGTCACGCCTTATCAAAATAGCTTTACAAGAATAGCGAGAATCTACTTACTGCTATCCGTAAAAAACTGTCTTCGTTGTTGAACAATCGGAAGCACCTTCTCGGTCAGAATTTCATCAAAGTTCTTTATTCTATTATCTAATGTAAGCAATAAGAAATAGTCGTCGTTAATATGTATGGTGGCTCTACAAAGTTTCTCATATTTTGCAAACGCGTATGTCAATTGTCCGATCTTTGACTGAAATTTGACTCTGGTCTTGTATCTGGTGA
>JARBAU010000115.1 GCA_029237525.1 Nitrososphaerales archaeon
AAGTCTCAGTCAAGCTCTACATGAGATTCAGGTCATATCGATATTATCATACCTAGAGGGAGACAGACAAACCAGTTTTTAAAACAGTTCTCTAGCTATCGTGTTTCTATGGAATCTGTGGCTAATAGTTCTTTGCAAATCATTGTGCCAACTAAAAACCGAAGAAAGCGTACGCTTATTGCTTGCTTATCTTCAGGCACTTGACTTTGACAACTATTATCGTTACTAGTGCAAAGGCTAATGCCGTCAGTATCGCTGCCACTTCCAAGACTAGAATCCTTGTCGTTGCTTCCACTGATGTCGCTGCTAGGTTGCCGTCCATCATGGCTTTTTTCACTCACATCATTCAACGGGAATTGAACGCTTCCACCAACCCACAAAAACTGGGGTTCGTAGTTCGCTCTTGATGTCCTTGAAGACGCCTAGAACAAACATCAGACAGCCTAGACCTATAGCCAGAAGGCCTGGGCTACCCTCTGCTGCTCCCAGTGATACTCCTACCGTTGTTATCGCTGCTCCTCCTATAGTCAGGATTTTGCTTACTATAGGCATTCCAATCTCATCTTCTCCTCGTCATTTAGTTTTGGCTGCTGATGATGCTGATGATGACGGTGTTCCTTTATCAACTCGACTATGAGCTGATCATATGTCTGGCCCTTTCTGCCGAGAGCCTTGAGCTCGTCTCTAGTCTTGGTTTCCAATAAAATAGTAACCTTTGCCATTTTACCTACCCTCACCTCTCACTCTCTTCAATAGTATAATACTGTATGAAACCGTATAAGGACTGGGTCTACACTGTAACGCTCTGCGTTATCTTCTGTTTCTCTGTTGTTTGTTGTTTGTTGTTTGTTGTTTGTTGTCTGGCATGACTCGCGTAAAGTCACACCTGCCTACCGAAGAGTTTATTTATCCTCTTTTAACTCGATGGTTGGTAGTATAGTATATTGTACCATCAATTCACTCGTAACTGAAAATTATCCAGTATCTCCTATGTTCGTTGATTCCAACCATACCGGCTTCTAGATGTCGTTGATATATACAGTTACTTGCAAAAAGTGATATGGAAGCATCATAATGAGTCATAACAGAAGTTTGCATACTAGCGAATAAATATTATCAAGTTTGCACTGCATTGCAGAATATTCATTATATTAAAAAGTGCTGGAGATCTCCATATTTGATGTCAAAAATAGTATGATATCTTGTACACGAATTGCTCGTTTTGTTTTATATGCCGTCACAGTATTTTCGGTAGCAGTCGCGTCAGCTACATCCACTAAATGTTTGAAATATGCTAGCGTGAATTACAATGAAATATAAGCATATTGTGATACCTATGTTCGGCGGACCAGAGAATCTCTTCCTAGCTGGGGATGAGATTCTTGAACCACGAGCTAATGAAGTACGTGTAGGTGCTTGCTGCAAGAGTATCCATTGCGGATATTCTTATGCGAAAAGGAGTTCATTCGGAATCATGGAATCTTGGAAGAACACCATTTACTCCGGGATGGGATGTTGTTGGCATTATTGATAAATTAGGAGATAAAGTATCAACGTGGCAAACAGGTCAGATGGTTGCTGCATTACCAATAGTCGGAGGATATTCAGAATATATATCACTACCATCAAATGATCTGGTACCAGTTCCCCTAGGACTTGATCCAGCTTATGCTGTAAGTTTAGTGCTGAATTATATCACTGCTTACCAGATGCTCCACAGGTGTGCTCACATAAAGCCTGGCGAAATCATATTGATTAATGGTGGCGCTGCTGGCGGTGTTGGCACAGCTCTACTTCAATTGGGTAAGCTTGCTAATCTGAAAAAAATGTATGGAACAGCATCATATAGGAAACATAACATTGTATCTGATTTAGGGGGTATTCCCATAGATTACAAATCAGTAGATCTGGTTTAAGAGATGACCAAATTTACAAGGCATGATTATGGTGATGATAAGAATGAGCATGAATCTGGCGGCGTAGACGCCGTATTCGATGGCATTGGAGGCAAATCGCTAAAATCCTCATATGAGATTCTTCGTAGCGGCCGCAGATTAGTCGCTTATGGAGGCACACCAACTACAGACCTCGGAGATTGGCTGATGATGTTTACCTTGAATCTGGTTCCCGACAAGAGAATGTTTATGTTGTATAGTATCCAAACACTAAAAAGACTAAAGCAAGATTGGTTTCACGAAGATTTGACTTTATTGTTAAATTTATTAAAACAAGGAAAGATCAAGCCTGTAGTTGCAGCGAAAATGCCGCTGAATGAGGCTGCTCGGGCTCATGAATTACTGGCCGGCGGCTCAGACGAAGGTAAGATTATCTTAATTTGTAATGATTGATAAACTAAGCAAACTGATGTATTAATAAAACCTGATTAGGTACAAAAGGCAATGACAATTACGCTATGACATTGTATCGCCGAAATAAAGTTGGCTCTGAATATATCTGGTTGAGGCAGCCATTGAAATTGATCACGTGGAAGTCCATAAAGTAAGCAGATCGATAGAGGAGTTTATGTCTAATCTTATGGCCTAATACTTCTCTTAATATATAAATAGACTACAAGCAGATTTGGAGGATAGTATCTAGGATTTCTTTAATTTTGTATCTGATTGATTTGCTACTTCCTATATTATGACTAATCTGATCCTATCTACAAGACTACAACAAGTTTATTGCCAGAAGTTTCTGTTTAGTGAAAGTGTATAAATTTTTAATAGACTACAAAATTTCCTTATGCCTAGTGCAGTACGATAGAATATAACCAAGTTATATAATTCACTGTCACAATAGTAGGTTAAAACTTAGCCGGAATAAATGTGATCTTATATTACCGTTTTCATGACTATGTCCCAAGGAGTCACTATAGAATAATCCTCACCACCACTATACTCCTTACCTTCCAAAATCAAACAAGGGTTGCGTATATCCATTAACAGTTCTGCGGCCTTACTTGTCGTAGTATCACATTTTACTTTCTTTATAGACAGTATATCCAAATGATTGATTACGTCAATATTTGCTAAACCATCAATCCCATTTGCATTCATAATATTTCGCCCATTATGACTTAATAGAAATTCTAGTATTTTTCTATCATTTATAATGCGAAGCAGTTTAGTTTTTCTATTGTGGTTGTCGTGATTGTTGGTTTTACGGCTATCCTCATTATTATCGTCTCTGATACCAATATTTCTTATCCCGTGCTTGATCATAAGGTCTATAGCATATCTAATACTACTGCTTTTATCTACCGATATTAACGCGGAAGATAGATCTTTTATATGTCTATCAATATTCATTTTTGCTATTGTAGGTAGAATATCCCTTATAGAAATTGATGCAACTACCTCCTCCTTTTTCTCTGCTTCTGTTGCTGAATTACGAGTATTACCATTTTTATTACTTCTATTATTTGCTGTTATGGGAACAAATGCAAATTTCGTTTTGTTGAAAATCTCTAATACGTTACCCAAAGACGAATTCATATACAAACTTCCAGCAAAATCATCCATTATCTGTGATGCAGTTAATTCTAAACACTCGGGATATCTCGTATTTATAATACTGGAGATGATGTGTTTGCTGTCAATTCTGCCTATAGGCTTTTTTTTACCGTCGATTACTACCAGTCCATCTGCGTATATCTGAGGACCTATAGCAAGAAATGTCGCTATTTGTAGCATTCGATCTGTTGGATTTACGAATAGACATGGTCGTCTAAAAATATGTGCTGCTGCGTCTATGATTGGAATAGATGCCAGATCTAAACGGATCATAGAAAATTATTCCTTTTATTGTCTTTACGATAATTGCCGATCATCAGAAATTCATCATCATGGTCTGTGTGTATATTACTTCTAAGCCAACAATCTGTAAACTTGTACCATACTGATTGGCGAGTGTCTACCAATACCTGATCGTTTGCAAAAGTAGAGAGTAAGATCTGATTCTGTACTATTGCTCTGAGTATGTCATTTTTTGTGGTTATTTCTAATATTTTTGTTCCAGTGTCGACAACAGGAAGTATGTGTATGTCTTCTTGCTGCATAGTTTCCATGGCATTTCTTATCGAGCTATTTGGATTTATTGAAATTACAGGACTGCTCATAATTTTCTGCACAGGTGTGTGTGTTGAAAATAGTCTAGCATGTCCAGATATTGCACGTGCAATATTTGTAATCATAATATTGGATACTGATATAGAGTCTAGAGCAATATTATTGCCCATATTATATTTTTGGCTATATGCTAGTATTTGTAATCTAAGACTACACTGCAACACAATGCAGACAGATAAACAACAACATATAATTATGAACAAATAGCCTAATGATATTCCATATCCAATCGCATTCCTTGAAAACTTGGTCGACTAAAATAATTTTCTTCTTTGTACGAAGCATTATATGAATAATAAAAAAGTATACCGCACTGCATTCTTAGCAATTAATTAATACAATCTACAATCCGGTAGTGATTTTGAAGACTAGTAGTGGTATCATCATGACCGACAGAAGGCTGTTGTACGATAATGATGATGAAGAATAGTGTTTGAATACTTTGAACTCATCAAGGATAAAAATATCAATCGTCTGGTGAATCTTTTCTCCTGATGCGATTGTTTATGAACCAATCAGCAAATTAAGAGGAGGGATAAACGGCAGGCAGGCTATTGAGTCTTTTCTAAAAATTGTTATCATGGCCAACGATGAGTTGCAGTATCACATCATAATCTAAAATATATCATATATAAAAAATAGGTATAATGTTGACGGCAATCGTATTCATGAGAACAAAAATAACTGTACCAGTTGCTTCAATAGGAAAGTTGTTAGTGTAGTAGTAACTTTTGAAAAGGGAGATTTAAGGGCCAGATTTACATTTGGACTAAGCCGTTATAGTGATGATAATAGTAATGATGATGATAATGATGATATTAATTCAAAATACAATATGATAATGTTACTGCGTTTTCAGTTCATTAAGTAATTACCATATTTTATCATCGCTTTATCACTTCTTTGACAGTGGATCTGATTTTATATATTTAATTGTTGGTCCAATTAAGAAATAACTCCCATCTACAAAATTACCTGTATGGCATTGTAGATGCGATCATGCTAAGCAGATGTGACTTCATTTAGAGCTTACCGGAACTTGTCAATACTAGAGGCACTAGGTGTTTATCTCCTGCAGCTGCTGAAATCTCCAAGGCAGACTTGTGAATGGATATTGATTGTTGTCAATTCCAAAAACATAACTCTAATTCAGAAATAGCTTTGCCAAGTGGTAGCTGGGAGTATTTTTAGACAATAATTCATGAGAAACGGCGACAATATGATTGCAATGTACTGCATAAGAATCCTAGATTTTATATAAATAATTAATCAAGGATAATTGGTAATTATTCCATTTTGGGAACTGATTAACTTTGCTTAAAATGAAAAAAATCTTGATTGTAGATGATGAACCCGATATTTGTTTAACATTAGCAAATGTTTTGGAGGGGGAGAGATTTGCAGTTGACACGTTTGATGATCCCCTTCTGGCATTGCAAGATTTTAGAAAGGATTCGTATGATCTTTTGATTCTAGATATTAAAATGAAAAAAATGAACGGTTTAGAATTATATAAAGAAATCAAAAAGATAGATAATGAAGTCAAGGTATGTTTCCTAACAGCGATTAAATTTAACTATAAAGCATTTAAAGATGTTTTAAGTGATCTAAATAAAAATCAATTTATTCAAAAACCAATTCAAAACGAAGAGCTGATTAAAATAATAAATGAATTAACAAGTTAAAACTACACCACAAATTAAAAAATATATCAGTTAGGGGTGGTGAGCTAGATTATAATTATTATCATAAATGGGAGGTTTGGTATATAGATTAACGCCTTAGAATGTTCATTAGAAATTAGGTATTTGTAATGGACGTCGAGGCATCTGGCATTTCAAGACCACAGTTGCTGCTATGCATTACAATGTAATAATGGTTAATTGTAATCCAAAAGTGTTGACAAATAGGTATTGATCAGCTGTTCAGTCATCTTTTTAGCCGCCAAGAACTCATTTCTGAATGTAGAAATTCAAATATTTTATATGACATACCGACTAATTGACATTATAAGCACAAAGCTTCAATTCGTATTGAATTCCTTAAAATCTATATTATGGATAATAAGAAGAAATGAAAGGGATATAGTCGATCTTTATAATTCTATTATGCCATTCGTACAGTATGCATTAAATGACAGCAATAACAAAAACAATACCAACAGTAATTATAAGATGCTTAACTTTGGTTATTGGACACAAACTACAACTAGTCCTATAGAAGCTCAAGTAAAACTGTGTGAATTGATTGGGATATTCGCTGACTTGAAATCTACAAAAAAAGTGATAGATGTTGGAAGTGGATTTTGTGCTCCAGCATTGCTTTGGAATTTGCGATATAATAACATTGAAGATCTCTTAGATATTTTTTGTATTGATATTAATCTAAAACAATTGCGTATAGCATTAGAGAACATATCTTCTTTGATACCTGTCAAATTAACTGAATCCGATTTAACCTATGAAATGATAAATGCAGATGGAAGATGTAAACAAACTAATGAAATTAATGCTACTGCCATTTCGTTAGTAAATGCGACCTCAACAACATTGCCTTTTGCAAATAATTGTGTTGATAGAATAATTTCTTTAGAATCTGCACAACATTTCAAACCACTATCTAAATTCTTAAGTGAATCTAAACGAGTTCTAAAACCTGATGGTTTGATTGTAATTGCACTACCAATTATAGGTCCAAAGCTATCACACCATTCATCTTTACTACAAT
>JARBAU010000116.1 GCA_029237525.1 Nitrososphaerales archaeon
ACTTGTCAATATTGCTATTGCTGTTGTGGTAGCATCAGTGGCTGCGATAAACAGTGTCTATTCTCAGAATACAACAAACGCCATCACCACCATCAATACTACAACAATGCAGCAAACAAACCACAGCAATACTACTTCTGCAACATCCCCACTAAAAGAATTGAACACAAGTGCTATTGTTGACGCCATAAATGCCAAAATCAGATCAATCTACGAGGATAATGACGAGAAAGCTACTAATTCAGTCACAAAGATTGAACATGATCATGACAAATAACGGCATTAGAGTATCCTAAATTGATAACTATCTAACCTTATTTTTATTGCAAATTCCTAAGAAACTGCGTTTGCTAAGGGGTTATTCTAAATTCTAGTATATGATAATGGGTCAATAAGATCAAGCGCTATCATGTATTATTAGATGCATGAGATAAGAGAAACACATAACAAATACCTTCAATTGGCTATTTTATTATGCGACAATTCATGTTATCCACAATGATATTTTATAGCAATGTTTGGAAAAATTCCTTCCTCGAATTATTGTTCGTCTGTGATTTAGGCAATGAATAGATTCATTATCAAAATAGAAGCAAAAATTAAGAGCTATGTTTATGTATGTTAATTTGTTTATGTATCATGTATTACAAAAAGTTGCTTTGTATCCGCCGTATCTCTACATAACGCACTAGTTTTTATGATATGTTTGCATATTTGTTCATGAAGTAATGAATGAATGAAACAGCTTGCATTTGGAGTCCATTTACCAGTTATAGAATTTAACGGCAGCGGTAATGATAGTAATAACGATAATAACAATGATAAAAATAAGGGAGTAAATGAAAGGCTTCATACAAGAGAGAAAATACTTTCAATTGCAAGAAAGGCAGAGCTTCTTGGTTATGATTCATTGAGTGTAAACGATCACATCGTTTTCAGAACTAGCTGGTTGGATGCACTAAGTACTTTGTCAGCAGCTGCAGCCGTAACCAATAGGATAAAACTTGGAACGTCCATACTAAACATAGTTGTAAGAAGCCCAGTTATATGTGCCAAGGCTTTTTCTGCTATAGATGTATTATCTTCTGGCAGGCTATTTGCAGCAGGAGTTGGGCCTGGCTCGCATAAGGGAGACTATGATGTATGTGGAATTCCTTTTGAGGATAGATGGAGTAGATTTAATGAAGCACTGCAGATCTTGTATATGCTTTGGAATAACAATAGTAGTAAAACTAAGCAAGACCAAAATGATGATAATAATGACAGTAATGAGATAAATGCAATAACTACCAAACAGTACGTAAATTATAGCGGTAAATATTATCAATTAGAGAAAATATCTATTGAACCAAAGCCTTTTCAAAAACCTCATCCTCCTATATACGTGGGCACATGGGGCTCATCCGAAGCAGGTTTAAAAAGAACTGCTAAATATGGTGATGGTTGGATGGCGTCTGCATATAACGTCACACCAGAAAAGTTTAGAGAAAAATGGAATATTCTTTTGTCATACAGAAAAAGATTAGGGAAAGAAAGCGAATTATTTGAAAATTGTCTCATGTCAATGTTTGGATACATTGATAGCGATAAAGATAAAGTCCACAAGATAGTAAAAGAGGGGTTATCCCCAGTATTAGGGAGACCTGCAGAACAGTTAGAAAATCTACTCTTGTTTGGATCTGTTGAGGAATGTACTCAAAGGATAAATGCTCTTTATGAAGCTGGAGTAATGCGGTTACATTTCTGGCCGATAAGTGATTTTGAAGAACAAATGAGGATCTTCAGAAAAGAAATAGCCTCGCATTATTAGATTGAGACAGGGAAAGCAATATAATGCTTCCAAATATCTCTCTTTAAAAGTAATTGTGGACATTGCTGGTATAGTTTTAGAATAGTGAATAATATCATTAAAAGATGTTTATTCATAATCGAGATAAAAATTGAAATAACATACTATCCTGTCTTAAATCTTATATAAGATAGATACGGCAACTGGACATGGGAACAAAACAGTCTCAGATAGGTGTAGGGTTTTCTGTGATAATACTACTTCTTGGGGCTAGCATTGCGCCTACAATACTGACACCTGTTATGGCTCAGCTGAATAGTCCGAAGAATGCAAACACGAGTATGTCATCAGTTATGATGGAATCTGTGAGAATGCATTTAAAGGCTGCAGATAAGGCAATGTCAGCAGGTAATGCAAGTGCAGCATTGGAGCAAATGAATATGGCACGAATGCAGATTTCAGTGATGGGAATGAAGAACATGGGCGTTATGAATCAATCACAGGCCATGCAATTTATGGAAGGTAAACCCACAAGTATGAAAGTAGTGCCTGAAAACTGCATCGTGCTCAATGATGGAACTTTGGAATGTAGAGACAGCCTTACTAACAGCTATTCGTTTCTTACTCAATAAGAATCTCTGCGGACTGATTGGTGCCTGCATGTATCAATCTTTTGGTCCTTTTACTGGTAGCCGTTCCTGTAATTAAGATATTTTGCTCTATGGGAGCAATAATCCAAACATTTACTCTACATATTATTATTAATTAATATCAACACTGAAAATACATCGTTAATTGATGATGTGAAATCTTTCATTGTAGCCTATGCCAGCGTCTTAATATTCATGCAATATCACTGCTTTATACTTAGTCGCTGCGAATTTGTACCAACTTCGGATTAGTCTTATCTATATATTTCTGAATTTGGCTGATTATCATCCCAGACTAAAGTAATTGCATCTCTTGATAGCTTTGCAGCAGGTACTACATTATCTATCTACGATATCTCGAGTATCTTTCAGTTTTGAAGGGGAACTAGACGAAGAGATATGATCGCCGCTGAGCAATGTGAAAGCAAAGAAACATACCGAATGTTTTAAACCTGGAGTTAGTGACGGCAAAGAACATCCACTC
>JARBAU010000010.1 GCA_029237525.1 Nitrososphaerales archaeon
ACGTTACGAAATGGTATATTGGAATCATTGGGATGGAGCGGAGGAGTTCTGGCCGGCATTCTTTCAAAGGATCAGCTTCTGAATGAGTATTTTCGAAGGAGCATAATGGAAGAGCAAACGCGAAGGATATCGATCAGGGTAGCCAATTATGCCTGTCTTATCCAGACTCGAATATGGGAATACCACGAATTAATTTCCATATTTGATATCCTAGATAGAATAGCATTGAATATTAACAATCTAACAGAGCAAATTCATTTAGGAGAAAAAATTTAATGTTTAAGGTTTAATATCTGATTTTGTAACTCTACAATGAAGCTGGTTACTTCAGTTCTATCGTTTCGTTCAATGATATTATACAATCCAAAGAATTCGACAATATTTAGATTAGTATATGAAGAGATGCCAGCACTGCTGATTCCCAACCGCTCACGCAGGTAAGTAACGCAGCAGCGACAACAGGTTTGACTTCCGGGTTCGGAATGGGTCCGGGTCGCACCCTCTTGCTATGGCCGGCTCGTTATATCGCATGACGAAGGGCAATTTAACCTTATGGCTTGTGTAATGAATACAATAAAAAAATAAAGCTCTACCTTAGAATTTAAATTGACACAATACTGATAGTAAGATGACAGGTAAGTTGATGAAATTCAATACATCACTATTTCGCAGATTGAATTATTTAGTAATGATTATCAAATTTCAACACAATTTTATCACTTATTTAACTTAAAGTAACATTATTTAAGATAGACGATTGTAAGACTAGTAAATATCAGTACAGAACGCATATAATATACAAATGCTCAACTATCATAGTTGGGAGATTCAAAATCATCCACACATCGAGTAGCTGTTCTTGACCAAGAACTATGCCAGCCAAAGAAGTGTGGCCTTGAATGCATTATCTATTGCCCGGTAAACAAAACTGGAGGCGAATGCATTGTACAAAGCCCAGAAGATGGCAAGGCGGTTATTTCTGAAGAGTTGTGTACTGGATGTGGAATATGTATCAAAAAATGTCCTTTTGACGCGATAGTTATTGTTAATCTTGCAAAGGAATTAGGCGAAGATAAGATTCATCAGTTTGGAATAAACACATTTAGGCTTTATCGTCTCCCCTCGCTAAGGAAAGGCTCTGTGGTAGGTCTTTTAGGAAGGAACGGAATGGGAAAGACAACCATCGTAGATATTTTAGCTGGAAACACAAAGCCAAATTTTGGACAGTACGAAAAGGATCTTGATTGGGATGAAGTGTTAAGAAAATTTCAGGGAACAGAGCTCAAATCTCATTTTGAAAAAATTTCCCACGGAGATTTGCTTGTTTCTATCAAGCCCCAACATGTATATATGATTCCAAAAGCCTTCAAGGGGACAGCTAGAGAACTTTTAGAAAAATACAATGAACGCAACGTGTTAGATGATCTGGTAACAAACTTAGATCTAAAATACGCCCTAAATCGAAACGTTACCCAGCTAAGCGGAGGAGAATTACAGAGATTAGCTGTAGCAATTGCTGCTAGCAAGGAATCAGATTATTACTTTTTTGATGAACCTTCTTCCTACAATGATGTATATCAACGGCTTTCCGTTGCTAGGGTCATCCGAGATCTAGCAAAATCAGGGAAGAGTGTCATGGTCGTAGAACACGATATTACTCTTCTCGACTATCTTTCTGACTATATACACATTCTTTATGGTGAACCAGGTGCTTATGGAATAACTTCTGGACTTCAAAGCACCAAAGTGGGCATTAACAGCTTTTTAGAAGGATTCCTTCCAAATGAGAATGTGCGATTTCGACAGAAAGCATTCAGATTTGAAACAACCACTACTGCAGATGATATGGTTCTGGATGTTCCAGTTGCACGTTATACCAGTATTTCTAAAAGCTTCCCATCTTTTAGATTGAAGGTTGCCGATGGACAGATTCGAAAGGGCGAAGTACTTGGAATTGTAGGTGCAAATGCACTCGGCAAAACTACACTTATGAAGATGTTGGCGGGGGTCGATAAGCCCGATTCCGGTACTTTGCAGATTGGTGCAAAAATCTCTTATAAACCTCAGTATCTAAGCCAGGATTATGATGGCTCTGTTAAATCCATTCTTTCGGTAGCTTATGAAGACGAGATTGAGGGATCCCCAATAGAGGACCAAATTTTGTTTCCGATGGGATTAAAGAAGCTGTATGAAAAAACAGTAAAGAATCTCAGTGGAGGCGAATTACAAAAAGTAGCTGTTGCCGCTTGTCTTTTGAGAAATGCTGATATCTACGCTCTTGACGAGCCTTCAGCCTTTTTGGATGCGGAAGATAGAATTGCGTTAGCAAAATTCATTCAAAGATATGTTAGAGCAAATGAAAAGTCAGCAATAATAATCGATCATGATGTTCAACTAATTGATCTCATGGCTGATTCACTAATTATTTTTGAAGGGATTCCAGGACTCAGTGGCGAGGCTAGTCCACCACTATCTAAAGAAGTTGGAATGAATCGATTTCTCAGGGCATTGTCAATAACGTATAGAAGAGATGAAAGCACAGGTAGACCAAGGGTCAATAAGGATGATAGCAGATTAGATCGATCCCAAAAAGAGTCTGGCAATTATTATTATTTAAAAAATACATAGGTCATTCCAGATGACTCGCATGTTAAAGGGCATCTTGAGTCAGACACTAGCAGCAGAAGAAGCAGCATGCCTCTGTTCTTCATTTGATATAATAGGCAATGCAGTTATTATAAAAATACCTGAAACACTTACTCCAAAAAGAGGTTTGATCGGAAAAATCATACTAGACGAAATTAAACATGTGAAGTCCGTATTTGTACAAGTTTCTTCAGTTAATGGAGACTATCGACTACGAGGGTTGGAACTTATTGCGGGTGAGAATACTACTCTAGTGGAGTATAAAGAGCACGGATGCAAGTTCAAAGTTGACCTAAACAACACCTACTTTTCGCCAAGGTTATCGACCGAGAGATTAAGAATTGCCAATCTGGTGTCAAATTGTGAGGTAGTGACAAATATGTTTGCAGGGGTCGGTACGTATTCCATCATAATAGCAAAGAAGCATCGTAATTGCAAAGTCTTTAACATCGACATAAATCCCGTCGCGATAGATCTGAGTAATTTCAATTCGAGATTAAATGGAGTAGAATCAAGAGTAATTTCTATGCTCGGTGATGCAAGGGATTTAATCCCTACAGAAATTCTTTCACAGGCAGATAGGGTATTGATGCCGTTACCCGAGAAAGCATACGAATTTGTAGATTGTGCAGTACAAGCGCTTAAAGACGATGGAGGTATTATACATTATTTTGCGCACATCAAGGCATCAGGAAAGAAAAATGCTTTGGAACAGAGTTTGATTGACATCAAATCAGCATTTACAAATTATGATATCGAGATTCAATTTGGTAGAATCGTTAGAGAAGTTGGACCCAGATTGTATCAAGTTGTGACTGACATTTACGTTAACAAGTAGTTTTA
>JARBAU010000117.1 GCA_029237525.1 Nitrososphaerales archaeon
GATATCTCATCAATGGTACAATTTGCAGTTGATTTGCCAATAGTGATTCATAGAGGTTACATGGCAATCTACCACTGCAAAATGCCATTATTACCAAAAAAAGTATATCAGTGCTAAAATAAGTTGAGATCTTCTGTTGACTATGCTATCGCAGAATTCGACATTTGAAGAGTAAGTCAAGATGATTATAATGTATTTATCTAATCGTCTACTTTGATATTGTCCGAATTCCTGAAGCACATCGGAATTTTGAATACGATTATATCTCAGGTTTTCTGGTATAGTGGATCGATTATCTCTCTGGATCGATTAACATAATGAATGCGAAGTTAACTGGCTGCCAAATAATCCAACTAAAAAACTCTAACAACCATCTCAAACTTATCTGATTCTTGCAAACACACTTTTAATAACCAGATATTAATTGACTTTTGAGCCTTTGAAATTCTTCATCAGTTATTAAACCTTGTTGTTTTAGCCTGCCTAATTTTTCAAGCCTTTGGAAAGTATCATCATTGTTTTGACGATAGCTGTTCGTCTGTGCTTGTACATTTCGCAATTCAGCGGCTCTTGCTGCCCGTTCAGCTTCCTCAGCTTGTGCTTGAGCACGTTGTACTTGATCTTGCTGTGCTCGTTCCGTGGCCATTGATTCATAACGATTTTTAGTAGCGTAGTGTCCAATAAGTCCACCAGCTACAACGCCACTTGCAACCATGCCACCGACTAGCATCACACCGAACACCATTAATATCTGCTCTATAATGTGAACCTATTTAATTTTATGCATGTTGTGAGCATAATTCCGGACAGTGTAGTATCCCACATGAATAATTCGATTAAATAATTAATAAAAATTCAATCGGATAATTTTTAGATCGAATGTACTGCTTAACATTGAAATAATGATAAGCACGGCTAACTTTAGAAGTAATATAATTTTCGTGAGTCCATCGAATTCTCGAAATCAATTACTTTGTAGTTTGCTATTTATCAGAAGTTATATCGAGGTTAGAACAAAGATACCCCTATACCTGTAATTCTATCTCCTAGTCATCCAGTTTTGGCGAATTTCATTAATATTAATTGATAGAGCTTAGTCTACTGCTGCTTTTCTACCGGATTGAAACTTGTTCTCACCAGTCCTAGTTCTAGAGCCGGTGTAAGTCCATCTACAATGGACCATGCTTCCTTTATTAGAGCTCCATCAAAGCGAAATATGATTACACCTACAGTTTCGAATTTCTTATGTGTAGCTGGTATGCCTCTGAATTCTTGCTCTTGAATTCCTTGCAGAATCCACGTAGTAGCAACTTTTGTGCCTTCAGCTATTCCGTCTATATAAGTGAATACCATTTCACGAAAAATGGCATGATCTTTCACTACACAAGCCTTGAACTTGTCTAATCCTATGATATCTTCACCGCTGGCATGATATACAAAGTCCGGCGTAACAAATCGATTGGCGTTTTCAACATTGCCCTTATTGAACATCTCCTCGATAAAATTCCTTGCTATGCGCTTATTTTCTACGAGAGACATAGGCTTAAACACAATCTATCTCTTATTAACCTTCTCAAAAAAGGAATCAAATTCAATTCTTGCGGTTTCGAGTCACTATGAAGCTTTTAGTCAGGCAAGATTAGGATAATTGTATAGAAAGATCGATTTTGTTTGATTTGTGTTCACCAGTGAAATTCAAACATACTGGAATAAAAGTCGATAAGCATGGTCTAGCCCGAAAAACTACGGAGAATGATTTTTGTAATCGGCAATCGATTCAAGTTCTTTCTCGATGGTCTCTCTAACGAGATATTTTAAGATAAGTTAAAACATGCGAACCTACTTTAAACTTGTTTTTATTTGTTCGGCTTCGAAAAGTTATGCATGAGATTAACTACTTAGTACGTCATGTGTAAGATTGTTGATAGTTAGGGAATTTACTCTGTGAGCAAAAGTCTTAATTAACTTGGTAAGTTCACGTAGTTAATCTAATCTAATATACTTCGAAATACTGAATAAATTAACTTGAAAAATCAAATCACTCTAGTAGTCGCAGTCGCTGCAGTCATGGTTGTACTTGCTATGGTCGCTACAATGCCAATCTTAACTAACAATGCATTCGCTGGAGGCGATAACCACCATCACCACCATCACCACCATCACCACCATCACCACCATCACCACCATCACCACCATCACCACCATCACCACCATCACCACCATCACCACTAACATCAGTAACTGGCTACGAAAACAAATAATGGCGTGAGCCTTCTATTTTTTTTAATAACTAATGTAGATGTAAAGGTTTACCGATTTCTTTATTTAGATGACTGGGTATGACACACATGGAATTTGCATCTTAGACCACAAGTCAGAGTAATTAACCCGAAGAAAAGGTGATAAATTGTGCGATTTCTGCAAATTGTTTATATTGAGAAGGGGTTCGAGCTTTTAAAACTCCTGTTGAAAAATAAATCACATGGACAAACCTATCGTTTTGTTTCCTCCGACTTAATGCCGGTATAATCAAACAATAATTCTGCCATAAGGTTTACAAATTCGAAAGACAGACATCAATTTATCCAGGCGTGTAATACAAAAAGTGCTATTTTTGAAAAGCCAAACTTCAACAATTATTTTATGATGAGACAATCCCATCGAGATCTTACGTGGTGCTGAGAGATATTGAAAGAGATCCCTTCTAGTAGGAAATAGGCATATCGGATTGTACTACAATGATGATTCTTTATTGATTGATTAAAAAATAAAATTACTAGCTGATTACTATGCAAACCAAACTACTAACGCTGTCCAAGTTCGATCCAACATCGTATTAGCTATTGTGCTTCCATATGTGTGAAATTTAGGAACGTCTTGTATAATGAGTAGTGCCTTAAAAACCAATACATGGAATACAAAGGTTAGCAACATTACGATAACAAATACGGCGATAAGGATTATACCTATGATTGCAGTTGAATTCATATACTGATTACTACTGCAGTAATTAACCATCGTAATAAACCTTTAGAAGTGAAAATTCTCACGCGATGCCTGCCACATGCGCATTTCGAATTATTTGCTGGAGTGTGCTTAGATGATCATATGGAAATGCAACGAGGGTATCAAACAAAATCGAATTCAACTATATTAATGATTTAGTCATTCGACGTACAATTAGATTCTAGGTCTTAAACTTCGTTAAATTATCGCCCACACGAATAAAGAACTGGTCAGGTGGAGTGTACTATCTTAATATGAAGTCATGTTAATTAATTTAGTAGAACTTTATGGAAATAAATAACTAGTAGCACTATTGAGGACCTACTGACGATTTCAATACGCGATCTTTGTAATCATCGATGTGATACATAAAATTCAAATCGATAGTCCCTCTTATTTTGTTAGTTTGCATTTAACTTCGTCCTGTACACATTGAGATCCTAAAATTATGCTTTGAGGTTTTAAATGAGGTCGAATGAAAAATTGAGCTAGGTGCATTCGTGATTCACTTAAATAAATTACCAATGAATGTGTAAAAATTGGTACTGGACAACGAATTCAGTTTCATGTAAAGGTATCAATTTGTCCTGACAGACTATACTAAGAAGATGTACATATATGCCCTGAGTATTATGTTCATGAATCTAATCCTATGAGGCTCGGCGATCCAGCGAGTCCTTTTCCCGAGACTATTTTGATATTGTGTGATATTGTGTCATTGCAACATTCACGCTTAATTCATCGCAAGACTCGC
This sequence comes from Nitrososphaerales archaeon, assembly GCA_029237525.1. Lineage (GTDB taxonomy): Archaea > Thermoproteota > Nitrososphaeria > Nitrososphaerales > Nitrososphaeraceae > JARBAU01. The sequence continues at coordinate 3,761 of JARBAU010000117.1, forward strand.
AAGGCAGCAGCTTTAAAAGCATTTATCATCACGTGTCTTCGGGCCAAGGAAATCTGTCAGTACTCTGACTACCGTGGAAGGTCTAGTTAGTTGGGCAGGACAAATGAGATAACAGCATATAGACCTGAAGATATTCATGTACTCTATAGAAGATATTAGATGCAACTTACACGCAAAGGTTAGTCAATTGCCTTCCAATGCGTTTTAAGAATATCATCTGCTTGTTAAGATGGAAGACTAAACTACCAAGTCTACATTTTTTTCCTCGGCTAACACGAAAGGATTAGCACAAACGTACAATATTTATAAATTAAATATCATAGTTGCTTTGCGGCCGCAATTGACGATAAATTACATGACTCTTGTCCTGTTTTTAAAGTGTCTATACTTATGGTGATTGCTGCTTACTAAGAATAGTACCCTCTATGTTGCTAATCAGCTCGACGAAAAAGCCCTCTGTATTCTTGCCTGATAGTCTTATGTTCGCTTTACTCGTTTGTAAATTAATTCGACCATAGAAATAGATTTTTGAATCAAAGGAGGAAGAACGATTAATCATATACAGAGCTTTTTGCACATTGCTTACCATCGCTTCTGCCCTAAAAAAGATCATCGACCTTTGCCTGGGCGTATTGGTCGTATCTACATTTTGGGTCGTACCGTCACAGGTTATCTGTTGACAGTATTCAGGAAAATGATTGGTTGATATCTCTGCCGCCGGATTAGCCTTAGTTTCTTGTAAATCGCTAGGGGAGAACGAAATCCTTTCGTTCTTTAATGGTTTAGATTTTTTCCAATCTCGTGGACAAAAAAGCTCGATAGTTCTAGCAGTGATCACGTTATCGGCAATTTCATTTCTAAGTATATACTTTATTGATCCACAGATTTCTTCAGGATGGTTGATTCGCTTTAGGAGTTCTTCCCCTAATTGAATTATAATGTCCCTTTTTTCCCTAAGCACAATCCTAAGGCTAAATTTTTACTTCCTTTAACAGAGGAGCCAGATCAACTTCAAGCCTCTGAGTAACACTCAAATTTTCAAGTTCATGTGTATTTCCTATCAATTTTGGTTTTGGTACAATAATACCTAGAACAATTAACTATACAAATGTACTGTAACATTCTTAGTAATGTCATATTGCCTGCCTACCAAACCATATCTAGAGCTAACGGCTGTGAAGATATAGTAAACCATCATGAATCTAAACAATATTAAAGAGTTACTTGGCGCAATAAATTATGACTGCCAATATTTCTTTAGCAATACTTCAAAATTATGAGACAAGATTTAACTAAAGAACATAGGACACGTGCCAAAAATAGTTTAGATCAAAACTGGAGTTAATCACCGAATCTAGGGATTATTCTGTCCTTTGGTTTTCCACTTATACCTAGAGCCATCATTTCAATACCACTTATTAGAAATGCAATTGAAATCAGGACTCCAAGCAACGGCAGACCAAAACTGACAGGGTGTACCATTACCGTGATTGAAATTCCAAGACTTATAACGCCTACTCCAACTTGTAACGCTCTAGATCGGCCGTGGCTATCGCCCCGTATACCATGCACTATTCTTGATATACCACTAAACAAGAGTGCAATTGCACCAAGAAGGATTAATATTGCAAATGTGAAAATCGGAAACTGCATTAAAACTATCGAAAAGGCTACGATTAGCAATCCAATTCCGATATTTATTAGACGGGATTTGTTGGTTCGAGAGCTTGCTATCCCAGTCGCAACCCGCTCAATACCAATAACAAGCAGTATCACGGAAAGTACTATTATAATTGAAAATATTGCTGGGCCTAGGTAAACTATTATGACCATCGAAAGTGTTATGCATATGGCTCCTAGAACTATCTGCAACATTCGAAGCCAGGGAGGGTATTCTTCTAGTTTCTGCAACATCCTTCTGACTTGTTAATTATATTTAAAGTCAACGAAAATGTGTGAATAGCCTCTAGCCTCTAAGCAGACCAACTCCATTGCTTGTACAGAAGATTTGTCAATAGATATTGATAAATAACTAGGTCCAGCTACCGACCGTGAATTTTTTGTATGATGAGGATCGTTCGATCTATCTCATCACTGCAATGGCTTTGATAGTTCTGGATTTTCTATTCCTTAAAAGCGAATAAGTAGAAGGGATGCTGCCTCCTAGCTCAGAAACACTTTCGATCGATCCCCTACGCGTTTTGGCAAATATTATTAAGATTCGCTCAAGTGAAAACCGCAATTAGAACTGAGTCGTAATACCTAGAGATGCGCTAATTCAGAATACTAAACAAAATCACATTTTTTGAATTGATTTAATCAATTAAATATGTAAGAAAACATTATTTAAATTCGCCATCACTTTAATTGAATATTCGAAATTTACGGCGTTATTTTCACAAACCGCTATGAAGCATATTAAGACCGACCAATGGTTAGTTCGATTGACAGTTGGTTAGATTTACCATGGACATGTTGAATTAATGATTAACAGGAACCTAAGTCTGCTGCACGAGGGACGGAATTCTCCTTCTACTTCTTTAATTTCCGATTCCTTTATTTTCTGTTGCGAGGAGTGAACTAGAGTTGCTCCAACGGTTATCAATTTATATTCAAATTTGTTAATTATGGTAAAGGCGTAAGCATCGCTGTGTCTAGGCAAAAATGTGCCATTAATTTTGGCACCTTGATTGGAATAGTGTGTATTAAGCTCTGACGTTTTAGTGTCCTTTCATTTATCTACATCTTATCGATTGATATTGCGCACTATATGAGAAATTATTTTTATTTTTTAGGACTATTATTTGTTCATCTATTACATCAAATTTATGTGTGAAATCGTGTGGCTATCACGGATTATATCCTACTGTTCTGGTGGAGGATTTGCAGATACCCTAAGCGTCCTCATATACTGATAAATCAGGATTTAAAAGATGTGGTGTTGCACATATC
>JARBAU010000118.1 GCA_029237525.1 Nitrososphaerales archaeon
CTGAATGCCACTAAGGATTTTGCTGACGAGAATGGTATTATATTAATTAGTCCCTCTAGCACTGCACCCACACTTGCAATTGAAGGTGATAATGTCTTTAGGTTTGTCCCTGATGACTTGAATCAGGCCAAAGCGATTTCGAAAATCATGTGGAATCAGGGAATAAGTGTAGTCGTTCCATTCTGGAGAAATGATGTTTACGGTAGTGAATTGATGCGAGCTGTGCGTGCGAATTTTCAGGCGATGGGAGGAGTGTTTGATAAGGATGCTGAGAAGCTAGGCTATGCTCCGCGCACCGGAATTCTTGCGTCAAGTTTGCATAGAATTAATTTCATCATGTGGGAAAATGCTCTAAAAGCATTAGAATCAAGACTAAAGAATGCAATATCACAATATGGTATCGATAAAGTAGGAGTATATGTGGTATCCTATGATGAAGTAACCCCTATCTTTATTCAAGCTAATAGTCATCCAGTGCTTTCTAAAGTGAAATGGTATGGAAGTGATAAGTCTGCCCTTAATCAGGCACTTGTAAGACAGTACGAGTCTGCATCTTTTGCAGCTAACACTTCTTTCTGTAATCCTATTTCTAGTTTTGGCAACAATAACAATAACAACAATAATAATAAAAACAACAACTCCAACAAAGACAATGGAAATACCTATAATAATTTTCTGGGGAAAATTCGAAAAGAAATACACACAGAACCATCCCCATATTCCGCTGATGCATACGACATTTTGAGGGTTGCAGCTATAGCTGAGAATATGACTAGACATAGTAATATGAATAATTTGAATAATATAACTGACTTTCAAGGGATTCACGATTTTAGGAATGCCTTTATACGCGCTGCCAAATCGTATGTCGGAGTGACAGGCAATACAACACTTGATAATATGGGCGATAGGGCAAATGGAGAATACAATTTCTGGAAAGTCAAAGCAAGCAAAACCGGCGATACAGAGTCATTTGTTTGGATTAAAACAAATATGTGCAAATAAGAAAGTTTAGTTCATTAATAGATATAATTCAAGATAAGGTGTTAAAAGATTGCAATAAAATCTGGATATACTTGACGATACTCTTCAAAAATAATCATGAATTAAGACCGATTAGATCCATTCCTCACGTTACACTGACCCATGCCCCTTTCACCAAATTAAATTAAATTGTATATTTTCTTGATTTAATGTAGGTTGGTTTCAAACCAACCAATTTTAAAAGAGAGGTATATTAGCTTTTTGTATAAACTATCGTTGTAGGCATACTTTGGTAAATAGATGAAGATATCCACACCACAAATAGTTTCATCATGTCAGACGGATGGAAATCAGGCAACATCATAGGTTTGGATACCGCTTGTTAAAGTATCTTGGAGATAAAGTACTTATAAAATATTAGAGATTCAAATTTGGAGAGTTCGTAAAAAACTTAATTCACACCCTCTTGATACTCTAATACCTCTACTTTCCACTATCTTTGAGGTACCTTACGGTATCATATTTTATGTTATCCAACGTTGGGGTCACGACAGAAGATTCAAAATGATCTCCTTTAGATAATTCCAATATGGTAAAAAGAGCTATTTCAAACTCTAAGTTTTTACCAAAAATACTACAAAGCTTATATCTTTCAAGATAATTACTATGAATACATATAGATATGAGAATACACGCAGGTGTGACAGAACCGTTACATTCGATACATCCCCGTGATTTGGGAGTGATTATCAGAAACACAAAGCCAGAGGACGTTTCTAATATAGTCGATTTGCAGAAGATATCGTATCCATATCTTGCTCCTTATGGCAATATATGGCGCTCAGAAGAGCTTGAAAGTCATCTTCGCATTTTTCCACAAGGACAATTTGTTGCTGTTGAACCAGATGGTACTATAGTCGGCTCTGCAAGTACTTTTTTAGTATCGCTTAATCCTGAGTATGTAGAACATACATGGATAGATATTACTGCAGACGGTTTATTTACAACTCATATTTCTAGTGGAGACACCCTGTATTTAGCTGACGTATCCACGCATCCAAAACATAGACACGAAGGTATCGGAGGGATGATTATTGATACATGGAAGGAATTAGTTACAGAGTTAAAACTAAGACGGATGATAGGAGGGGGAAGACTATTCAATTACACAGAACACGCAGACAAGATGTCTGTATATGAATATGTGGAAAAAGTGATGAACGGTGAAATAAAAGATCTCGTTCTCTCATTCGAATTGGATGTTGGCTTTAGTTTTATCAAAATACTCCCAAATTACTTGAATGATGTTCGTTCTCTGAATTATGCCGGTTTTATAGAATGGTTGAATCCGAAATACAGTCAACCTCCTAACTAGTTGCTTTGAATTAGCGTTGACGATATTTTATACCAAATTAGATACACAAGATAGCGAAATGATTTGTTTAGATCTATGATTGTTTCTTTAGGTTTATTGGAATCAAATCAAATTTGCCCGCTCGAGTTTCATAATAGGATTTAGTCAGCAGTTTTAATGATTCGAATATCTATTCTGTTTTTCTATAACTAGTGATGCCAACGCAACAACTTGAGCTCACAATTAATTAATTAATTAATTAAATTCATAGATCATAAATCGAACGAATTTCTATTCGTTATTGTAGCAGAGCTTGGCTTGAAGGGTACTTTTTCATAATGCTGCTTTCGGTACAATGCATGGCACTGTACCCAGCATTATTATAACGAACCGACGAGTCGACTATGTAATGAAAGGAAAAGATAATTTCGTATCCCATCCATCATATCTCTTGACGGCAAAAGCATATTTTATACTTGGTATAATTGTCACCAGCATATTTAGTTCTGCATGGATTTTGTTAAACCAGAATCATGTTGCAATGGCACAGGTTCAACAGCAGCAACAACTACAACAGGTTAATGGTAATTCTTTTCAGCTGGGTAACGTGACATTTTCTCATAATACTGCTTCAGTTAATGGTGTTAAGTTACACTATGTTATTGGAGGGCATGGACCTCCTGTAGTTTTATTACATGGATGGCCAGAAACATGGTATGCATGGCATACAGTAATGCCCGCCTTAGCAAAGAACTATACAGTTATTGCACCTGATCTTCGAGGCCTTGGCGACTCTTCAAAACCAACTGCTGGTTATGATGGTAAGAATGTAGCTGAAGATATACATCAACTAGTTACCAAGTTAGGATATAGAACAATATTCCTAGTGGGTCACGATATCGGAACACAGGTAGCATATTCTTATGCAGCTGCCCATCCTGCGGAAGTAAAGAAATTAGCAGTCATGGAATTAACAATTCCTGGTTTCGCACCTCCAGGAAGACCGCCAATATGGTGGAGCATATTCCATCAAGTTCCAGACGTCCCAGAAGCCCTTGTACAAGGAAAAGAGATGATGTATTTATCATGGTTTTTTCATGGTCTTACATATAATCCAGCCGCGATAACACAGGCAGATATCAATGAATATGTTAGTCATTATTCTGCTCCAGGTGGGTTGCGTGCAGGATTTGAATATTATAGAGCTTTTCCACAGGATGCAATTCAAAATATGAATTATTCAAAGACAAAGCTTACAATGCCAGTACTAGCTATGGGAGGAGGATATATTCCCGTATTAGGAGGTAATATTACTATGCCTAGCGTCATATATGGAATGCAAAAATTAGCTCAAAATGTCCAGGGTATTAAAGTACCAAATTCAGGACACTTTATTCCAGAGGAGAGACCAGACATTGTAATAAAACAGCTCGACACCTTCTTTAGTAGTAATCCTATTACTAAAACTAGTAAATGAAACAATTTATAGGAACGATAGGATGATTCATAGTGACTACTACCACCAGCTGGTTATGATACTATCAATCATAATGCAATGGTAATAAAATTTAGGGTACTTGGAGCTTCTCCGACTATAAAAAAAACTGTAGCTTAGTTGTTCTATTGTGATAGAACGTACTATATAGTATTTTTAATTATTACTTATTTATATCCTAAGGTAGGTTTGTCGGCTACTCTGGCATATGTTGATAGTATCTCAGAAGCATACAAGAATTCATATTGAGTATAGGATAGTGAATTTACAAAGAAATCCTATAATACTGCACTATCTCTTTTCATTAGATTTACTAATATGAAAGAATACGATGAATTAGTAAAACTGGAACCTAATAAGATAAAAGATATGGTCAGAGATATCTAGGACTTCAGGAAGGCCAGTAGGTCAGCATTGACCTGATCCTGAAGCGTAGCCGTGAGACCGTGTGGTGCTCCTGGATAGTATATTTCCTTCGCGCCTTTGATGAGTTTGGCCGACTTCTTAGCTGCGTCCTTGACGGGAACAATCTGATCATCCTCACCATGCATAACCAAGGTTGGGACATCGAACTTCTTGAGGTCTTCGGTGAAATCGGTCTCGGAGAAAGCCTTAATACTTTCATAAGCGTTCTTGAGACCAGCCTGCATGCTCCAAAGCCAGAACTGGTCCAGAATTCCCTTGGAGACCTTAGCCCCTTCCCTGTTGGCACCATAGAACGCGATGGCCAGATCCTTGTAGAATTGCGAGCGGTCCTTGGTCAGAGCCGAACGCATGTCATCAAACACTTCTATCGGTAGACCCTCCGGATTAGAGGCCGTCTTAACCATGATGGGCGGCACAGCCGCGATCAGGACAGCCTTGGCAACTCGTTTCGTTCCGTGGCGACCGATATAGCGGGCAACTTCACCTCCGCCAGTGGAGTGTCCCACAAGCGTTGCATCGTTGAGATCAAGCGCTTCGATCACGGCTGCAAGATCGTCGGCATAGCCATTCATGTCGTTTCCCGAAGAAGCCTGACTTGACCGGCCATGACCGCGACGGTCGTGAGCAACTACGCGAAAGCCATTTTGCACAAGGAACAGCATTTGGCCGTCCCAGGCGTCTGCGCTAAGGGGCCAGCCATGCGAAAAGGTTACGACAGGACCTTTACCCCAGTCCTTATAGTAGATTTCAGTTCCGTCCTTGGTAACGACTATGCTTGAAGTCATACTACTTGGTCACCCCTTTTGTTGCATTCAGGATTAATTCGGCGATCTTAGCTGGGTGTGTTACAAGTGACGCATGGCTAGAGTTAATGGATATAGTAGTAGCATTCATTCGTTTTGCAAACATACGTTCTGCGTCAGGAGGGATAATGTGGTCGCCCTCAGACACCTGATACCATGTGGGAAGTTGCTTCCAAGCTGGAGGGCCAGATTTTTCAGTAAAAAGTGATTGATGAGCTGGCTTTTGCACAGCGCCCAGGGTTTCAGCCTCAGTTGCATTTGCATCCTGAACAAACGCTCCATGGAACATCTTTGGGTTCAAGTATGCAAATCCTCCGCTATCGGGAACCAATAATCCTGGAGGTAGTGATGAAACAGGGACGAAATTCACTGCAGATTCACCCTCATCAGGAGCAAATGCAGCAACGTAGACAAGCCCTGTTACATTTTTATTATTATAACCAGCATTCGTGATTACGAATCCACCAAATGAGTGTCCCACAAGTATTGTTGGTCCACCAACTAGGTCAATTGCGCGTTTGACGGTTGCGACATCGTCTGCAAGAGAGTGCGCAGCAAGTTGCACAGCAATAACTTTATGTCCAGCCTTCTGCAGAATAGGAATCACTTTACTCCATGAGGATCCATCAGCCCATAAACCATGGACTAGAACGATATTCGTAGCATTTGTTGCCATACCCTGTTTTCCTTGAGGTTGCATTAATGTTTTATTCTCTGAGGCAGCGGTAACGGTGCCAGCATATGTAGGCAACACAAAGCCCAAAAGTAGAATTATACTCAGACACAGTAAACCAAAAAGTTCATATTTTTCATTCTTATGGCGACAATGACAATATCTTGTATATAAGTATGGATATTACGAAAAAGTTTTTCCTGATATAAAGTATGGTATTATCTGTCTTGAAGAAGAAAATATTAGTTGTATGAAAAAATTTGCCATCATGTTATAAGCATTATCGCTTTAGTGATGATTGTTCTGATTAGGATAAAAATATGTCATCCATTTAAAATTTGCTGTGATGCGCGCTTTGCACTTGCAACAGAAGCATTAGACACTATTCCTTCCTTCCCTACCCAGTCTCCTACTATGTACAAATTCTCTGCAATTTTTGTATCCGGTCTTCCACCTAGGCCGCCTTCTGCAGCAGTAACAAGAGCATTAGATACCACCATGTTGGGCAATGGTCTCTTCTTAACAAGTACTTGTCTCCATCCTGGCTGCAATAAATCAAGGAACTCTTCTAACTCTGGTTGATCCTCTCTTGGCTTGGGTTGAATCGAAGTACCAAGATATTTTGCTACATGGATTAATGCCCCATCCTTAGGAGCTAGCTTTGCATATGCAGAATGAACCGAAAAATATAGTGGACGATCTACCCCCAAAGCAAATAATGTGTTTTTGTCCGGAA
>JARBAU010000119.1 GCA_029237525.1 Nitrososphaerales archaeon
AGGCACAGTGTTGATCGTAAATCATCGAAATGGATGAGGTCCGGGAGGGAGCAATCCTAAGGTGGCACAATCATGCTGGCACGTCTACGTGGTGGATCTCGTGGAGTTTGAAACAGGGCCTAACATTTATGGTGGTACCAGTAGGCTGTCTTCGCAGCTTAGTATTATGCTAAAATATTATCCCCAATCTCTCATTTGAATATAAAATTAGGCCGAGAATTCTTAAAGCCAATGTCTAATCTTAAGAAAATCTGTCTGAATTGATTCTTTCCTCATTAACTTAAGAAGAGCCATTGCTTCCGGGACTGATAACACCAATTTGCTGAAGGTATTATCTGAACTAATTCTTGGACAAGCTACTTGCACAAACACATCGATATCTTTAAAGTTTTGGAGACGCTCATCGGTTATGTCAGTCAATGCTATTAAATGAACAACTTTTCCCTCCCTTTGGAACGAGTCCCTTAATTCTATGGCCTTCAATTTTGAAAACTGGCCCTCCTTGAGGCCTATTATAATTCCGATCCTTTCACTATCGAGCGCCTTGTAAACAGCCAAAACTGATTTTTTTTGCATATTGGTAGCCATGTCGTTAACCTGAGTGTATTGTTGGAAGTATGGGTCTAACATGTAAGTTGGTTTTCCAGTCGATGCTGCTACACCTACGGAATGAAACAAGCTTTGACCAAGAAAAATAAATGCATCAACTTTATCGATTGAATCAAATGCCGGATAGAATTCACAGCCAAATACTTGAGCATCATTTAATTGTCCCTTACCCTTACCTATAATGACGGTATAGCCATATTGATCGAAAATATCCTTGACCCCTTTAATCTGGTGAAGGTGTTGGCTAGTTGTTAACAGTGAAATACATGAATATTTGTATCTGAGACCAGTAGCACAGTCTAAAGCCACACGCCCAAAACTCACATCATCAAATGCATTAATCATAACTACTTTTGGGCCCAGGGTTTCAAAGGATATCGTGTGGGCCACATTGAAAAGCAAGTCAACTCCCAGTACATCAGCAGCACGTGTGTTAACATCGCAGGAACCCCACGAGGCATCTCCTAATATGTACACTGGGATTTCAAATTCCTTGGTAATACTTTGTGCATGATCTTGCAATTGGGAAATGATGCCTTCTGGACCACTAATAGCAACGGATCGAGGTCTTCTCTGTTTGATCACTTCAAACATTCTGTTCTTGTCTATGACAATCATACTAGGTCAACACACTTCACAAATTTCATAACTTAAATTACAAATTCCATTGTAGCAGTTGATAATAAAAATCATTACAAATATCTACTGAAATTAGAGTTACCTTGAGTATATGAATAATAACAGCTTCAGTGACATATAGTCGCATAGAACAGCTATTGCTTAGTAGTTTCCTTATTTGAACGACATTCAAAATACTACCAAAATCCCATTACAGGATAGTAAGAATATCCTAATACCTGCTTAGCAAATATTAGTCAATAAGTTTGAAATAAGATTAGTCCAAGTCAGACTTTTGCCCATTGTAAGGACTAGCCCCGCTTAGAATCATCAAGTTTTTACATACTGAGCAAACTGAACTCGATGAGTCTCGTCCGCACAAAGAGCAGATCTTCTTGGTTAGAGACCCTGAGGTATCCATTTTTAGTAGTTTTGATATCTTAATAGCGGAATTAAAAGCGTTATACTTTATTCCTGGATGATTAGATTCAAGCGAATTCAAGATGGTCCGAATATCTGTTCGAATGCTCTCATTCTTATGTGGACATTCTTCAGCCTGGAAAGGAATGCCACGGTGTAAAGCATAAAAGACTAGCTCATGCTCGTAAATCTCCACAAAAGGTTTTATCTTCCTAATATTTTTCTCACCATATTCTACCGGTTCTGGATATATCCAGCCTATTCTCTCAACATCTCCAGATAGAATATTGATTAGAAATGTCTGCAATTGGTCGTCTAAGTTGTGACCTGTAGCTACTACACTTGCACCTACTGATTCTGAGATTAGATCCAAAGCTCTTCGCCTGAATGTTCCGCAAAACGAACAAGAGCTAATTTTTTCAGAAGGTCTTTTTGCTAATAATTCGTCCATATTGATACCAAAAACGTCCCCAAATTTCAAAACTCGATTCTCAATCCCAATCTTAGAACAAAAGTCCTTTGTTATCTCTAAACTTTCGTCACGATAGCCAGGTATGCCCTCATCTATGGTTATGGCAATGATGGTGATGTAGTTTTTTTCGCCATATATTTTATTCAAAATATATAACAACGACAAGCTATCCTTGCCACCAGATACCGCAACTGCTACCTTATCTTGATATCTGAGCATGGAGTATTTGTTAACACATCTTTTGGTTTTATCCTCGATTGAAAATAGAAAACAATTTCTACAAAGATATTCACCAGAATAGGCTCTGTGATATACAATTCCATTGTTGTTGCACCTGGTGCAGTCCTTTGGAACCATAAGACTTGTGATCTGTAACCCACTATAATATTACTTGATACGCCAAAATATGAAAATCAGATTCAAATTCAGAATTATCATCAAGGAATAAATCACAGAGTCTTGTCTCCTAAGTAAGTTGTTATAAGTCGAAATATAGATTTGACAGCTACACTTTTTGTCTGTGATATACACCATTGATTTCAAATAGGTTTCATTCCATCCATGACTATGGAAGTCGGGAAAAACTTTGACGCTAGTTATCGGATTTCACTTTATAGTTAGCTGGAAATTGCATTCACATAGTTATCGTACGCTGTATACAAAGAGTTATCCGATTTCTAAGATATTGCTTGAATGTTGTGAATTAAATCTACCTATACGCATATTATGGCTATAATTATTTAGGACGTCCATTTTTCATTGATATAATCTGAGCTGACGTAAAGAGATAAAGCATAGAGGAATTTAAGATCTCTAATGCATGAAAAGGAGACAGCGATCCAATATAAGATTAATATGTTGACTGATACAGGTGTTAATGTTACACTTAATCTAGTAGAGGATGTTGAGCTTGAACCACTCACACAACAACAATTGATGTTAGACGCTATCGATAATGTTGTTACGGATAAAGACGTAAAGGAGCAGATAAAACCATTCCTCGAGGCTATCCTGAAATCACAACCACAGACCGTCATCAATACCTATCCTCAAACTGCCATCCAAATAACTATGCCCAAAACACGATATCAGAAAATAGGCCGACCGCAGGTCGGGGAGAATTTGACTATTGATGTCAAAAAAAATTCATAATCGCTGGACCCTTCAATCCTTACTGAACGTGGAGGTCAAATTAGACAAGACAAATGCGATGAAAAGTAAGAGATTTTAGTACTTTCAACTTAGAAATACTTAGAATATCTGTAGTTACCTTAGTAAGTGCCTGTAGTAACTTCAGCATTGGCATAGAGCATTTCTAGTTTTTATCTCCGCCAGATGATGAGGAAGGGATTATTCACAGAATCATCTGCCTGGTATTGCAGAAATTTTTATATTCACAAAATATAACCCGTTACTAACTTACCAGCACTGTCAATCAGAAGCCATATGATTCATACTATAATAAGAGATGGTCTAATGGAAATTTTATACTATCAGTGGGTCAATACTAATTCAATATTTATATGACAAAGCTCGGAAGATTTTTTACTATAATTCTACTTGTTGTCCAATCCGCGATGCATGAATAATTCTTATATCTTTCCCCACGATCCAAAATATGGATCTAACTAGGAGAGAAGAACAACTACTTAACGGTGCAGAAGGTGATGCTATTTCTTCCGCCTACAGAATTTTGGCTGCGGTAGGTGAGGCAACCAATGCATCCAAGCTCGTTCCCATTGAATGGGCTCATATATCAGGAGTAAATTATAATACCATTGGCGAGGCTGGCAGAAGATTTCTTGAAGAATTCTGTCGTGATGCTAGAGTTCGAGTTAAAACTACTATAAACCCAATGGGCTTTGATAGAGATAACACCTCAAGTATTCCACAAGATTTTATTAATAAGCAAATGAGTATCATAAATTCATACAAAAGTATCGGGGTAAAGGATTCATTTACATGTACTCCATATGAAGCTTATCATCTCCCTAAAGCCGGCAGTTTTGTCAGTCTAGCTGAGACTAATGCAGCAGTCTTTGCAAATTCAATGTTGGGTCTATTAACTAACAAAGAGAGCGCCTTGAGCGCCCTTGCCGCAGCAGTTACTGGAAAAGCTCCATTGTCCGAATTAAGGATCAACCAGTTAAGAACACCTAAGCATACTATTATACCGTCATTTGAGATGGATAATGAGTTGTCCTATGGTCTATTGGGATATTTTGCAGGGAAAGAAATCAAAGCTAGTAGTGTTGGTATAAACGGAGTAAAAATAAGAGGCATACATGAGGCAAAGGCATTATCTGCCGGCATTGGAACAATGGGAGATCTGGGAATGTTTATTCTTAGCAGCAAATCAAAAGGAGAAGCCATATCATTCGGAAAAAGTGAAGCAAAATCAACAAGAGATGAGCTTAATTCTGCTGAAAGAGGTGATATTATTCTTTTTGGAAGTCCGCAGCTAGGATTACCAGAGTTAAAGCTCCTTGCAAAGGATACTGAAGGAAAAAAATTCACAAAACCTTGTCTCATTTTTTGTGCCAGGCAAATTCATAATCAGGCTAAATCGATTGGATTAGTAGATCGGCTAGAACGTACTGGAGCTAAATTTATGTGTGACTGTTGTATCTGCCTTACACCATTAGTAACGAAACAGAATGCTGATTCTGTAGTAACAAATAGTGTGAAGGGAGCTTATTATATGAAAAATGCAAACAAATTGAACGTGGCATTGCAAGATTCCAAATCTATTACTAAGGAGTATATGACCTAGTAATTGACGATTAAATGCCAAAAGATCGTAGGAGGCCATGCTGTAGGGGATGCGATCGTCACGAGAGAACCGATCAATTTTCTTACAATGGTTGATTCTGCTACTGGGAAAATCAGTTATCAAAATCATGAATTATTTGGGAGATCTATGAAGGGCTCAGTCTTGGTTTTTCCTAAAGCAGTAGGTAGCAGTGTGGGTGCTTATACGATATACTCTATGAAGGCTGCAAGCACTGCACCCGTGGCCATAGTTTGTACGGAGCAAGCAGATATAATAACAGCTTCAGGTTGTGCGATATCTAATATACCAATGGTAAAGATAACAAATGGCTTTGCTCAGGTTTCATTCGAATCTGAACTTAAATTATCTATAGATTCTACTAATGGGGTAATAGTCATAATGAGAAATAAATAGCTTGGCGACCATTTCCGATAGGTGCATGGCATTAGATGGGCGGACTGACCACAATGGGAATGAGGATTCAAGTCCATGCACCAGTCGTGATTATTGCATTTCCAAGTTTGGGTACGCCATTCGGTAAACGAGATTATAATACGTCAAAATGGAGGCCGCCAAAAAAAGACACTTTAAAGTCTCACTCGCTATGGAGAAATTTTTCTATTCCAGTTTAGAATTAAATTTTGGATCACGAGCTCTGAAAATGCTTTTATTAGGTCTGTTGGAAATTCTATTATTTGGCTAGCTTCTGTCCTGAATGTGGTGGTGAGTTGAAGTTTGATGCAATCAGCAAGAATTTTATTTGCAAGAGTTGCGGATTGTTTGCTTCTAGAGAAAAATTCGATGAATTAAGGGACAAGAAAGAGAGCGAAGCAAATGACAGGAGAAAACTACTACACGACGACTATCTAGATTGGTGGCAGACATCAAAGAAGAACAAACAAAAGCAATAGCTTTTTTATGGATTGCCAATCGAAAATTGGTTTTCTTTAGTTGAGGCTACATTAGGGGATTCTTTGTAGAACAATGCATGTCCAAAGCATCCACTAGTTCTTAACAAATATGCTATTGTAATGCTTAGTCAAACAACACCGAGTGAATATGTCGATTTGGTTTTTTCGTAGTCCGAAATGTATGATTCGAAGTTAAAAGTCATTCCAATTTCATCTATCCCTTCCATAAGCATTTTCTTATTAGACTCTGATATTTCGAAATGGATGATATTTGAATCAAATTCAATGCTTTGAGCTGTAAGGTCTATATTAATTTTGACGGTTTCGGCATGGTTGAACAAATATTCGATGTGGTCATGATTAATAATGATTGGCAATACTCCATTTTTGAAGCAATTATTATAAAAGATATCTGCAAATGAAGGCGCTACGATAGCTCTAATTCCAAAGTCCCTCAATGCCCAAACAGCATGTTCCCTTGAACTACCGCTGCCGAAGTTTTCTCGAACTAGTAGGATTGTTCTATCCCGATAGCTTGGATTATTCAATACAAATTCCCTTTTCGGGTTCCCGTCCTTGTCGAATCGCCAATCATAAAAGAGAAACTTGTCGTACCCTGTTTTTTGAACTAGCTTGAGAAATTGCTTTGGAATTATTTGATCGGTGTCGATATTGATAACATCAATTGGGATCAATTTGCTTGAAATAGACTTAAAGGGAGTCATAACAAATCTTATTTTTATTAATATTATAATATTATCTTCATAGCATTTCCCTAACGTCGGTGAATTTCCCCTTTACAGCAGCAGCTGCAGCCATTACTGGACTCATCAAGTGGGTTCTTCCTCCAGTTCCCTGTCTCCCTTCGAAGTTTCTGTTGGAAGTGCTTGCACATCTTTCGCCAGAGGACAGGATATCAGGGTTCATTCCAAGACACATGCTACAACCAGAGTCCCGCCATTCGAATCCGGCATCCTTGAAAACTTCGTCAAGGCCGATTCTCTCAGCTTGAGTTTTTACCAGCTGAGAACCTGGAACAACCATAGCTCTTACGTTTGGAGCAACAGTCCTTCCTTTTACTACATTTGATGCCTCGATGAGGTCTTGAAGTCTTGAATTAGTACAGGATCCTATGAAAACCCTGTCAACGTCGATATTTGTAATTGGAACTCCAGGTGTTAAATCCATATAATTGAGAGCGCGAAGCGCTGCCTTCTTTAAGCCGTCGTTACCATGTGAGTACTCGTCCGGATATGGAATGCTATCAGTTATATCGATTACCATTGAGGGATTAGTACCCCATGTTATCTGTGGCGCCAGGTTGCTAACATCTATGGAAATTGTTCTTTCAAACTTTGCACTATTATCCGACCTAAGACGATCTTGCCATATATTGATAAGATTGTCAAGATCTTTGCCTTTAGGAGCAAATAGTCTGTCGCGAATGTATTCAAAAGTTGTGGAGTCTGGTGCAATTAGGCCAGCTCTAGCACCACATTCTATGGACATGTTACAAATCGTTAGTCTTTCTGCCATAGAAAATCGTGAAAGGACCTCTCCTCGGTATTCTATAACTGCGCCATTACCGCCCGAGGTGCCTATACTTCGAATAATGTACAATATTATATCTTTTGCTGTAAGCGAATGAGAATTCTTAAATATTCCATCAATGCGTATTTCAAAATTTTCTGGTTTGTTAACCCACAAGCATTGTGTAGCCAATACGTGTTCTACTTCACTTGTGCCTATGCCAAATGCCAAGGCTCCGAAAGCTCCGTGGGTCGAAGTGTGACTATCCCCACAGACAATTGTAGATCCTGGTAATGTCAAACCTAACTCCGGTCCAATAACGTGAACTATACCTTGATTAGGACTGTCCATATCATATAGTGTAATTCCAAAATCATTGCAATTTTGTTTTAACGCCTGCATTTGCATTGCTGAGGTGTTGTCTACCAACGGCAGTGACCTATTGCTAGTGGGCACGTTATGATCCATAGTAGCAAATGTTAAGTTAGGACGCCTCACAGATCTATTTTTGATTCTTAAGCCTTCAAATGCTTGAGGTGATGTAACTTCATGAACTAGATGTCTGTCGATATATAAGAGTGTAGGTTGTTTTTTAGCTCTATCGGATTGTTGGTAGACCACATGGTCATCCCAAATTTTATCAAATAATGTTCGAGGCAAATTGTGACGAATACTATTAGTACTGCTCATAGATATAATTATTAGTCACCATCGGCATCGGTTTTATCACAGTGATCCAATCGAATTTATTTCTTATTTTTTCAACTAGAGTCAATTGGATTAAAATTAAATTAATTTAATTATCAGATTTTCAGTTGAATCTCAGGGTTTCAGATATAATATGAAATACTTACAAATATTGCAGATGAGAAATAATGTTTTCTATAAACCGAGCATACCATATTATTAGGCAGCATTTGACAGACCAAACTAATAAGGATCGTCAAATTCAATTTATTTTGAAACTCGTCGTGAAAAAACTAATGATTTCACTTTGGAGTCTATCTTTGTATAGACAAATCTACAGTTGTATCATCGATTGTGCATAGTCCTGAACACGTGCTATGAAAATCTTTCTTCCATCCTCAAATTGAACTCTTCGATTGAGAATGCTTAAATTTAGTATTGATCTGGTAGGGATATTATATGCATCAGCAAGATAGCAGGTACCCTGCTAACATAGCAGAACAAATCAAGAAAGGAACTACGACATGTGCCTTGACATGTACCGATGGGGTGGTACTAGCTGCAGACACTCGAGCAAGTGCCGGCTTTTTCATTGCAGACAAGCATGTTATGAAGATTCAAAAAGTTGATAGGCATATTGGCATGACTATCGCAGGCGGCGTAGCCGACGCACAGAATCTTGTAGATATTATGCGATATAATGCGAATATTTATCGAATTTCAAATCGCAAGTTAATGCCGATTCGATCTGCTGCTAGACTGTGTTCAAACATCCTTTTCAATCAGCGTTATTATCCTTACTTCGTACAACTGATTATGGCGGGATTCAGTGAGCAAGAACATGCCCAAATATATAATATCGATTTGTTCGGATCAATGACGACTGAACGGTTCATATCGACTGGAAGCGGTTCTCCAGTTGCGTACGGTTATCTAGAATCAGAATTTAGGGAAAATACGAAGGTTGAGGAGGCATACAAGATTGCACTTCGTGCTATAGCAGCAGCGATAAGGAGAAACGCGGGTACCGGTGATAGCATTAATGTTGTGATTATCGACAAGAATGGCTATCGTGAACTATCTCGAGAAGTAAAAGATTCTGTCGGAGTTGTCTTTTGAATTAATTCTTTTATGTCAAGATTTAATTCCTGCCGAAATTAATGGTTAATCCTTAGTCGATAGTACAATTCAATCAACGTAGACTGCAGATAACAAAATCTGATTAAACTACTAGAAGAAATACTTTACTTTACTATCCTGATATTAAGTTATTATTGCTAGTAACATTTAACATTATGTGAATTCTGCACGCCGGAATCTACCAAAGGATATCTGAATTTCCACTGATTTGCGAGTAGCGCGCCGCCAATATCACACTGTGACACTCGCTCCTTTTCAAAGCTCACTTTATTAAACATTAAATCACTAGCAAAACTGGCGTGACCTAGCCCCAAGGCATGACCGACTTCGTGAGCCGCAATATTTTGCAGTGTTTGGTAATCTAGAGGATTCCCAAACGCCCTGCCGTAGATTACGATACTCGAGCGATTAATATAGCCAGCATCGTCAAAATTGTCAATGGTCTTACCAACCGTTAGGCCACTTTGCATTGTCATATTTATAGAACCACTATGGGGGGTTATGGCGTCAGTTCCGTAGACAAATCTAATTCTTATGTCGGTATTATTCGAATTTGTTACTTCAACAAATTTTATCGCATTATTTTCAGACCATTCATTAATGCCTTTTTGAATTGCAAGTTTAATTGTGTCGTTAGCATTATTTATTGAATAACTGATGCTCTTTGATGTTAAATTTTTATTCCATGAACAACATACTGAAATAGCCCTTGTTCCATCGATAGGAGATGTACTAAACCCGTTCGTCACACGATCATCTTTACCTAAAACCGAATTAGTATATCCTAGTTGGCTGTGAATGGTTAAAATAATGAATACGATTGATACTAGATAAAGAAACGACACGAATATCACGTTAAACATCCATAAGTCTAGTTTTATGGGTTTTTCAAAATGTTGTCATAGAATTTGATAAGTATATTGTATAGATTTATTTTTTTGGCTAGATTCAAGATAAAGAATATCAGATTATATCTTCAGATTCGTTTCTACTTACGGCAGTTTTAGTTTTGACAACAAATTTAGTAAAATTCTTAATATTTATAGATAAGGAACATTTGTAATCATTCTATGGTTTTGGAACCTCGATGAATACTCCTCTTTCGTTCTCGAATATTCTGTAAAGTATCAATTGACCAGACTTTCGCCATTCTGGAGACTGTTCAACCCAAGAAGATTCCTTTTTCCATGATTTCATCGTAACTAAACTTCCGTCGAAAATATTGTACTCATAACCATGCATGTAACAAACTATGTTCTCTCCTTCAAGTTGACCCTTAGATAGTGATGCTCCTCGATGTGGACATGAATTATTGCAAGCGAACAATTTGCTATTTTTTCTACCTACTAGGATGTCTTTTTTATTAAGTTCAAAAACAGTCATATGTCCTTCCGCGATTTCATAACTGTCGCAAATTCTATAAAGCATCGAACCTAGAAAATCGTCAACATCTTATAAATCAAACAAGTTGTGAAAAATTTGAACAACATGCTGAAAAATAAATAAACCTGATTTGATTTTCGTCTGTTTACTTGCACTAGTTTGCACTCGAATCAGAGCCTCGGAGCCGTCTTCGCCGTAAAATCATCGCCAAAACAATTAAAGCTATAAGTACCGATAGCATACCAAAGAAAACGCCCTCATTCTTTACTGTTCCTGGCGGGAGTATAAGAAGAACTATTAGTTCAACTGCGTTCATAAGTTCGATTCTTCATTACTGAAATATATCTGCTCACATAGGGCTCATTTACATTGGGTGTTCATTTTTGTCCAAGCATATTTGAGATTCAATGACAAGGACTTTTCCGGATTCGATTGAAGGTAGGGAAGGGATTCGAACCCTTATAGATTCGCTATCTAATAAGTTAATCTGCAGGCGAACGCATAGCCGCTCTGCCACCCTACCAGTGCTTAAATGAGGTTATGATAGTTTAATTTAAAGCATTCCGATCTCTCACTTTTCTAAAAGAATAAATCCGTGTCACTCTGACGAAGCTTTCCTCAGTAGAATCTAAAAACCTCTGTTTGGTCTATATAAGAGTGAGCATCTCTCTTTTTTGGATGCTGATGAAGTATAGGAAGAGCCGACCGATAATGAGAAATTAGTTGACATTGATATGAGGAAGATTATGAGTCCCTGAAGCATCCAATAGATGAGTACAGTGTCTATACAACGTACTTGCAATGAGTAATGTTCGAAGCCATTGGAACAGTTCCCTACGAGAACGCTTAATGCTTATTCTGAGCCGAGATAATATTTACTATGGGTAGATTGTCTGTATTCATATTAATACATCTTCGGTTTATAGCTCCTGAATCTAATTGAGCTAGTTGGAATACAAATATTTTCCAAGCTAAATCGGCAGACAATGGCACCATTATTGATCTGAGCATATATCAAGAATGGTGGAAGAGTGCAAAAAGCATAACGGAATCGTTACCGTTTTTGTTTCAGGTTCAACGGCTGCAGTAACTACTATCGAATATCAACGAGGGCTCAAACATGATTTTTCGGCATTGCTGACCAGAGTAGCTCCAATTAATATTAAATATGTGCATTATAACACTTGACACGACGGTAACGGCCACTCACATGTTCCTGCTTCCTTGATTGGTCCAAGCTTAGTGATTCCATTTAATAACAAACGTTTACTTTTAGGAACCTGGCAACAAATAGTCCTAGTAGAAATGGACACTCACCCTCGGCGCCAGAGTATAATAGTACAAATGATGGGAGAATAATCTGAAAGCCAATTCATTGGTAAAAAATTAAGATGAGATGATAAAATAATATTTCCTCAATCGTTCTAGTGTTGGGGTCAAGGTGGGATTTCTGTAGTCAGGTGGATAATCAATATTGACCTAACAGGAATAAAGTGGATTATAATTCCGTTGTCATACTCGTCGCAGGTCAAAAGTATAAGAAAGAAACCAGGCATGACCAAGATAAATCTGTTTGTTACTGAATTTTATCCTTCATGTCGTTATCGTGATCTCCTACCATCTGTGACGCATCAAAAATTCTGTCGTAATCTTACGGACTTAACTCATTGATATATCCGCTTCTCTTAAAGTCAAATTCTCCTTGAATGCCTTATGTGCTATTGATGTTGCCTTATCAAATCCTATCACAGGGGACAAAGCAGTGGCAAGTATCAATCGTTCACATTCATATTTGTCAGGGTTCCTGACCCCTATCTGCCAAATCTAGCGCACGAACACACTTCAATCTTCCCACTAATAATTTCAACCGAGACTTTGATTATGAGATCTGCTTTTCCCTAGACAGTAGATCCTCAGTGAAATTTACAATTTCAGAGCCTTTTTTATATAATCATATGCGCGATCGATAGCCTTAGGCATGCGGTTATCACCAATCGAAAATGTTCAAGGGAATGTTGGGTGTTCGCTCCCCAATAATGGTCAGGAGGTACTTCAAAAATGCCCATAGATTCTGTTTCCATACTAGGATTTGACATATACTCTAACTTGTCAAACGTCCCAGAGAAATAACCTTTGCCAAGCAGAATGATATTATCTAATGAAATTTTGTTCACCAGTCAAATTAAAGTCAACTGGGAGCATCATTTTAACGCAATATCGATCTGATATTCCTTTAGGTCATAGGTCGATTGGATACCAGTTCGACATTAATACTGCTGATTGTTTATCTATTTTGTGATAAGTTTAAGTCATCGAGTTAGTACTTTAGTTCGTTCTATATAATTTTTGTAGATATCAACATGCAATTCGATTAACTCGTTAAGAAAGGATATTTGGGCTTCATATCACTGTATACTCTTTAGGTACATAATTATATATGAAATAAAATTTTACTCCATTCTATTATATAGATAATTATTAAATCAAGTTACTATTTGGCATTTATTTTGGTACTAATGGTTCATTATCATCATCGCTTCTTTCCGAAGACGCCAGTCTGGATTTAATGATTTGCTTCTTATCTGGATCTTATTACGTTAAGTGTATACTCTAGTCGGAGTCGAATCAACGTAGTTAACTTAAGAATGGTCTATGCGCATTAATGGCCGGTATTCATGCTGAAAGTAAGATTAAGGGCAATACTGGCTAAGGAGGTCAAAAATTATGAGATCTTAGGTGTGGTTATTCATTGACAGGTCTAGAAAGATCCTTTCCATCATCTATATATTCGATAGAAAGTGAGTTCACACACACTCCCTTGAATTCATCCATGTTAAAAATTCCCCGGCAAACTCACGATCTAGATGACAGCTACATTTCGTGAATTCTATTTCAGTTCGCATTCCGTCCGGATCCGGCAGTCGCTTCAACGCACCAAAAACCTTATCATCAAAAGCTGGCCAGCCACAACCGGCAGCAAATTTGCTCTCGGATGAAAAAAGAGGGGCATAAAATTTACGACAAATATAAGTAGCGACTTCATAAAAGTAGTTGAAATGAATTAAAGAAAGGACTATCTGACAGCCTAATTTTGATGTTGAAAATATGATCAGTACTTAAAGTATCCTTTTTTTATCTTCTAGTTTAGTCCATTTAGATCGGCGAGGATCTTCTAAAATATAGTGTGATTGGCTAATCTAGATATAATAATGGTGTAATTTAATTCTCTTCACATAAAAATAATCGAAATTACATATATAGAATACAATTAGAAATTAGTAAACTAATGAAATTGGCTGCACTTTTCTCAGGGGGCAAAGACAGCACATATTGTATTTACTTGGCAAAACGGAGTGGCCATGAAGTAGTTTGCCTCATAACTATGAATCCTAGATCTGATGAAAGTATGCTTTTTCACTATCCCGATACATGGATTGTTAAGTATCTCGCTAATGCAATGGAAATCCCCTTATTCACCAAAGACGCTATCGGTGTCTCAATCGATGACGAATCGCTCGAACTTGGACTGTCTATCAAAGAAGCCATGCAAATTTATAATATAGAAGGGATCGTTCATGGTGGTATATCCAGTATGTTTCAGAAGAAGGCATTTCAAAATCTTTGCCAAAATAACGGAATTGCTACTTTCACACCATTATGGAATAGAGATCCAGTAGAATACATGTACGAACTTGTCAAAAATCGATTCGAATTCGTCATAACACGGGTATCCGCGATGGGATTAAATTTGTGTTGGCTGGGCAAACTTATCGATTTCCAGTCGCTAGAAAAATTATTATCTCTTAGTAAAAAATTTGGATTCAATATTTCATTTGAAGGTGGTGAAGCAGAGACTCTTGTGGTCAGCTGTCCGCTGTATCATAACAAGCGCTTGGAAATCACAAAATCTTCAGTGAGTTGGGACAATCTAAGTGGCATATTACAAATATCGGAAGCTAGAATGGTACCTGTGTGAGTTAAATGTTTGACAATCTTCGTACGAATTTACGAGCGGCACTTAAGAAGGTTGTAGGAGCATCTGACATTAATGAGGAGTTAATAGATTCGCTTTGCAAAGATGTTCAAAGAGCACTCCTGCAGTCTGATGTTAATGTTAAGCTTGTTGTTACGATTACAAAGAATTTGAAGGATCGTGCACTAAATGAGCAACCTCCAAAAGGGCTTCCTCGAAGGGATCATATTATCACCATATTATACGGTGAATTATCAAAACTTCTCGGATATACTGGTGAAACTATCAAAAATATTGAGAAATCAGGTGAAATAGCAGCGGATACTTTGCCGCTAAGGCCAGGGGGACAGAATATTATTCTCATGTTAGGAATTCAAGGTAGTGGTAAAACCACAGTAACATCCAAACTTGCCCGATGGCTAACTAAATCTGGGTATCGCACTGGGGTGATAGGAGCTGACACATGGAGACCAGGTGCACTAACTCAGCTAAAAATGAACTGTAGCAGAATTGACGTAGAGGTATATGGCGAGGAGACCAATAAGGACGCTGTTGGCATAGTTAGCGCAGGAATAAATCACTTCTTACCCGAAAATCTGGATGTGATACTTATTGACACAGCAGGCAGACACAAGGATGAAACTGGCTTGCTTGAAGAAATGAGAGCAATGTATGCCGTTGCAAAACCGGATCTCGTCTTACTAGTTATAGATGGAACTATTGGACAACAAGCATATAATCAATCTAAAGCATTTCATGACGCAGCACCAGTTGGTGGTATAGTCATTACAAAGCTAGACGGAACGGCAAAGGGAGGCGGCGTAATTGCGGCTTCAGCAGCTACAGGAGCAAAAGTGATGTTTATAGGGACAGGCGAGCGGATCGACGATTTAGAGCAATTTTCTCCAACAAGATTCGTTGGAAGATTACTTGGCATGGGTGATATCAAAGCAATTCTTGACATGGCAAAAGGGCTGGAATTGCAGGGCGATGAAAATCAAGCTAAGAGACTTCTTAGCGGAAAGATGACGATCGAAGATTTTTACTCTCAGATGGAGAATGTTGGTAAGATGGGATTTAGAAATGTTATTGATAATCTGCCAGGTCTTTCTGGTATGGTGAAAGAGGACCATCTTGATGCCATCCAAGGGAAACTGGAAAAATGGAGAGTTATAATCCAATCTATGACAAGAAATGAGAAAATGAATCCCGAAGTTGTAAACGATTCAAGGAGAAAACGCATAGCGAGAGGATCTGGATTGACCGAACATGATGTTAAAGATTTGATCAAACAATATCAAAATTCAAAATCGATGATGAAGCAAGCAAAAGGCAGACAGATGCAAGGTATGCTAAGAAGATTAGGTCTTGGTTGACTCTTTTACAATGAAATTTAAAAGCATATATAAAGTAATCAAGCTTTACACCATTACGTAATAAGTCATTCAAAGTTGCCCGAAGGATTGATTATGCCTCCAAATAACCTACAACCTACATTTGTGGATTGTGAGAGAGCTTTCTATCGATGTGCCAACTTAGTCTGAGAACGCAACCCGAGATACGCCATGGGTAGTGTGTAATACCACTCAATGTATACAGTGACATCCCTACACAAATTTAGAAACCTTAGAGTGTAACATATCGTCAAAACTAGCAGATGGATGTCGGAAAAATCCACCATGGACTTTCCCGAGTGTGAAAATAGCTTTCAATCATGCGGCTCATGAATTTATCCAGGTAATATTGTCGGTAAGTCGGCCATACCTCCTGTTCGCTTTAGTATGAGAATCGAATTGTGCTGGCAAAAATGGAATTGCACTGGAAGAAGTAATTACTGATTGAAGCATTGTTGGACTAAAATTTCACTGATTTAAATTGAATCATTGTAAAATGTAGGTTGTATGAAATTATCATATTCTACTTGATAATAGTATTGTCTGTAAACTATTCGGGATCACTTTATCGGAGACTTGTTGTTTTCGCAAACTCTTAACCATCTCAATCAGCCTAGAGGCGTATCTCTGGGTATCGAATAGTCGATATGTTATTCGCTAAGGTTGAAAACAAAAATGCAGAAATTAATAAATTTTTGGAAAAGCATTTACAATGATTTGTGATTGCAATCCTACAATCTAAGCAACAAATGTATATGTTATAGCACCCGACTCGTGATAGTAGTATATCAAAATATAGACTATACCGTGATCGTGTAAAACATAAGATACGAGAAGACATCTGTTAGTCTAATCATAAGTAGTCAAGCTGATATTTGTTCAGATAGATAGTTAAACCTATATTGCCTTTTTCCACACGCAGAGTTAGTGAGGCGTATCTGGTGTTGAAACTTTGGAGCATATTAATATGACTGCAAAATTTTTATAATGTGAACCATTATTGCATGGCCAGTCTATATGACCGGTGTTGAGATTATAACTTAAACAATAGATCATTCGATGTTGTTTGATGATGATGGTTTCATGATTCGCATCCTAGGTGGAATGTCTTCATAATATTGAAGAAGTATTGGCTGCATGATTATTCATGTCACATGTCCAAATTGCAGTATGAATGTAATAATAGCCAAAATTTTTATTATGACTATTACCAGCACGACTCTAGTACCAAGAATCAGTGCCGGAAGAGCCATTGACAAAATCGCACAACTAAGTTAATTACGAAGAAAACTTATACAACTCTATTCTATAAATATTTCCATTACATATCACATAGTCTTATATACGCGTCAAGAGCGAATAAAAATGAAAGAAAGCAAAGCAGATTTTCCCTACTGGATTCTATGTAAGTGCTTTTTATATAATACATGTAGACCAATGCAAATCAACTTTGAATTTCAACGAAAGTAGAGATCCTACAATTTTAGGAAAGTTCTTTGCCGGAATATTTGACTAATATGTGATACTTGTCCGAGGTAATACTCTACAAAGGCTCTGTTAACTTAACCTCGATCCATAACGAAGAATGTCATAAACCTTATTCTATCCATATTCATATGACTATACAGTAAATATAATTTCAGCCAATTCCGAATATGTTGTCTGTTACAATGTGGCTTTCTACATGGGAAATGGTCATCGAAGCATTCTGTCCTGTCCTTGATATGCTGAATGAACCTTTCCATCACGTTCTTTAATTCAGTACCATACATTTGATCAGGCAATTTTAACCATCGACATGCTATATTGTACCAGCGTGCACCATCTGTAAAAATGGACTTCTTACCATAGTCATGTCTTAACTGCTTGAAGAACTGATAGCATACAAAAATTGTCCTTTCCCTAGATAGATGTACCATCAAACAGACATTCATGTTAGGCTCGTAAGCTATCCATAGCCAATATTCCAGGCCGTCTATTTTGACTACAGTCTCGTCAACAAATATCTGTCTGATTTTATGTCTATCTATTCTAAATCTCTCAGCCAAGTAGGCATATCTCTGAACCCATTTCCATATGGTTACATGACTCCTTTTTACTATGAACGATGATGACAAACATTTGGCTGCTAACCTGAAGCTTCTGGAACTATAATAAAGATACAAGCCATAGCTAACTAAAGCTGGGCGTGTTCTGATTCTATTCATGGACTAGACTAGGACCTGCTTAGCTATACAGATTACCTTAAGTTAACACAGCCCTACAAATATCAAAAAACTAATCAAATGGAAATACTTAATATTAAGAACAATATATACAAACAAACTCCTAAGTTAAAAGCCTTAGATATTTTAAAAAAGGAAAAGACTTTGGTACATGATCTATGAGACCGATATTCCCCGTATATGTTTGAGAACATCGTAATGTATTTATTAGATAATAGATTCGAGACAGGAGGTATGGGTCAAGATTCATCGACGGATTGAAAATAGTATTGGAAACGATTCTGAGCAAGGTTTTACATATTGCCAATACACTCAGCTAAGATTTTTGTCTGAATTATTCTTACGTTGTTTTGATATTACGGATTTAATGTAGGTCTTAGTCTTATGGTAGGTGATGAACTTGGAAACGAGGCTTACCTTTTTAAACAGGTCTTGTGAGGTTTTTGTTATAGTTCCTGCCTTCGCAATAATATTTCTAATCGTAGGCATAGCGGCCTTCTCAATAGGTTTAATATTAATCTACACTCGTTCTAAGCAATTCTGACCGATCAAGAAAAGTAATTCACAGACTAGTTAGCATAGAATTTAAACAGTACAGAAATCAATTTTAGCGCTATTCTAGCATCATGTGAAATATTTGACTCTTAATTTTAAAGTCCTTAATAGTACGTTTATGCTAAATTGCTTCCAACTTTTCCTCCCAGTTACCATAAATTCAAATTAGTACCAACTACTAGTAGAATCATGACGGCTTCACCAACTTTGAATATACACATTTTATTTTTTCATTATTTTAATCGCTTCTCTTCCAATACCTATTGGTAATAATAAATTGATTAGTCAATACTAGAAGTATTAGATACAGACTCGTTGTTATTTCTTTGCAGAAGATGACTGTAATAATAACATCATCCTACTTTTGAATCGTTGAATCATCCGTTAGATGTGCTAGAATCAGGATTGAAATATCTAGATTAAGGGATTTTTGGCTATTTATTCAAATTATAGAAAAAATTTCTAGACCCGGTTTGGGTTTTGAAAACTTCAGACCATTTTGCAACTGAGACTTGGTTCGAAATATTAATTTGAGATCTTATAATAAGACTTACGAGATTTGAGAGGTAAATTCGAAGATTTATATCACTTATGTAAGGCTTGTCGTAGCAGGCAAGGACTATCTAAAATAAATTTAGACGACTCTTCGATTTGTTATATTTGCACCGGATTGATGGACAATATAAATCTCATACCACATGAAATTCAATCAAAGTTGAAAGATGATTATGAATTTAATACTTTCTTGATAGGTACTTCGCTAGCCGCCCAGTTTATCGAAAGAGAAGATGAGATCAGGGCTATTTTGAAGATACGAGGTATGATAAGTATAAAACAGCATATCACAAGCGCACTTAGAAAGAAATTTCGTACGCTAACTAGGGCTAATGAAAAATTCGAAAAACCCGATATTTTAATCACAGTCAATATATTTCCAGATTGTAGTTATAATATTACGACTAAAACGAGATCAATCATAGCCTTCGGAAGATACACAAAAAATCAAAGAGGGTTATATCAAAGAAGTCCTAAATCTCAGGAGATCACCAAATTGAATACTAATAGTCCAATTCATTTGAGCATAGAAGATATTATTTCGAGCAAAGTTCTAGCTGCTACCATGGGCGACAACGTCAGATTTAATTGGATCGGCAGTGAAGACAAAGACAGTCTTGTATTAGGCAGTGGTCGGCCGTTCTTTTTAGAGATCCAAGATCCAAGAAAGAGGAGATTTCCAAATAACTCGTTAATTATTGAGGAAGGCAAAATTAGCGCTAGACTTGCAATTCTTGAAACGGGTTACCTAACATCGGGAACACGAACACGAACAATCACTAAGATAATGATCCGCTGTACAAAACCATTGTCAGCAGAAGATCTAAAGAAACTGGACTCGTTGACAAGCACAATAGTTAAATTCAAAAGCAAGTTCGCCTTGATAGAAAAAAAAATATACTCAGTTTTGGTGGATAAGATTGATTTGTCACTGTTTTATCTTACGATAAACGCGGATAGTGGGCTACCGATTAAACAGTTCGTAGGCGGCAAAGAGTATGCAAATCCGAATATTTCTATGCTTTTAAGCTCGCAGTGCGATTGTTTATCCTTTGATATTCTAGATGTAATTATTCAGTAACATTTTTTAGCTAATTTGCATTATTGACAGTCCAATATTGGATCCGTTAAAGATTGTACGAATTACAATGGATTCTGGTCTGCTGCCGAATAAAATTTATAAACTTATAAACAATAGAATTCGTTTTGTAACCCAAGGAATTTCGCGAATAGAAAAGGCTACAGGAATTAAATATCCACTTTACTATATTGAACCTAAATTGGTGATTTCTACTTCTACGGTAGAATCAGGACAATTCGGGATTTTGTTCGCAAGGACTATACCTGTAGTTCTTAACGATCAGCTGACTACAGTAGTCCAACTTACTGCCCCGTTGATTACTTACGCGCTTATGGGAACAATTCAAGCAATTTTAGCTCATGAGTTTCTTCACTATCTAAATTTTATGAGGAAAATAATTAGAATGGATCTACTTTCTGATGAGATTTCTCAATCTTTATTTGAGGAATCGTATATGGATCATTCTCACGTAATTTCGGAAAAGATTGTCTTTAAAAAAGATCCTTATTTAGTTCGTCAGCTTTTAACAAAATTTTCTATAGGATTCAGAGATAGCCGATTGGAAGAAAAGGTCATTAGAAAGTGGATTCATAAGGGCCTTCCTGTAACGAATATTCAACTAAATTCGAATGTGACAAAATTACCAATTGAAAAGATCGCCTCAGCAAAGATAGATCCAGGTTTGAAGGAAAAGATATTGGGGTTCAAAACTCACTAATTGTGTACTGATAGATGTAGACTCAATATCTAGAATTGCTAATAACGAAGTAGGTTTGATTAACGAGTTTATCGATAGATTTAAACTAAACACTGATATTGCTGGAGTTTGCCTACATGGCTCAAGAGCAGCCGGTTATGCTAGAATCGATAGCGACTATGATGTTGTGGTTGTCCTAGAAAATTATTCTCATATTATAAAGTATCTGTACAAGAATTTACGAGGAAAGAGGATTTCCCCTTTAATGGTCGATCGTCAATCGATTGAGAAAAATTGCAAAATACTCGTTCCTAGGTGAATTGTTATAGGACGTTTATTACATATTTATAGGCCAATTGTCAACCCTTATCTCTTTGAAAGCCTAGAAAGGCTGAATAAGAAGAGAGTCATTATTGAACAAATTAATGAGTTGTCGAATTCCTTATCTTTATTCGGTACTGAGATTTCGTTCCCGTTAGAATACATTATGTTTTCTAAGATAAAGAATAGGGGATTATTACACCCTAATGCAATTTATAGTTTTTTTATACATACGCCGGAAAAAATGCCAAAAGAAATATCAGAATCGCGCTTAGAGGATATCAACACGCTTTGCAAGAACTTATCATTAATGATAGTCCACCAATAAATGTTACCTCGCACGGTAATGTACTATGTTCAACTAATTCTGACCCTGTGAAGAACGGCTCAAGCATAAGCAGACCAAGAATTGAAAAAAAATTCATGAACTAAGTTCGTACGCCGTACACGCATATGCAGGAAGAAAAATATTGCATTATTTGCTGCGAGAAGCTCGATCCAAAGTTAATAGAAAGAGACAATGTCCAGTCACAATGCCTAGATTTATTGAAAACCCAGAAGAACATTATTGAAAAATATCATAGGGAAACCTAGTATTAAATGGAACAAATTGGTTGTAATCGTATGCTGATCATCTAGGGTATCAGAACGCTAAGATTGTTGCTACCGAAAATTTGGGTCTATGACATCGCAATACGATGAAATACACGATCTTAAACAGGGATACTGAAATTGGGAAGTCGAAAGTTGTTAAGAAATTTGTTCGATCCACTTTACTCAAAGATAAAATATTGGTCCCATGGTCAGATTCAAAAAAGGATGGCAAAGTTCATCGACTTTTTCGACTTGGGACAGTGTACAAGGCATGGAGATATCTCCGGAGTATTGGACTTCGGACACCTTTGATAGAATCAGTAGTTATTAAGACCCTATTGATAACTGAACACATCAAAGGGACCACTTTGAAATATCTGACCGATGAATTACTTTCAGGGATAAATGATAATTCATTCCATTGGTTAGAAATCGCTGGAGAGGAAATTGCGAAGATACACATCACCCATTCGGTATTGAGGGGTCTTAGACCTACTGATCTTATCAGTTCGGATCAAGGCATATTTTTTGTAGGTCTAGAAGGATTCAGTTTTTTTATCAGATAACCCGCTTTGCGATATAGTTCATCTTATAACTCACATTCTAGGCAGAACCTCGAGAGTCGATTTGGCTCAAAAAATCGTAAAGACATTTTTCCAGAGTTATAGGAAAAGAATTCACGATATCGCTGTAAATAGTCTAGAAATACCTGAAAAATATCTCGATTCGTTATATCCGACCATTAGTAGTCAAAATCAAAAAATAATACTTGATGAATTGAGAAAAGAATAGTTCCACATACATACTCGGTTTACAACTGAATTCAATCAGGCTACACATCGTCTAATTTAGAAGTTGAACTGTTTACAATTAATCTTTGCTAAATAGAGAAATAATTTGTCATTATGATTCAAATATTTGTTGGTTGAGTTGTATGCATTATCTAATGTATGCTTGATCAATTCGTTCGCAGATATACGCCTTTCGCATTACCTAAATTGCCAGTAAAGGCTCTAGTTAGCCGTGGTGATCATAAATCAGCTAGATACTTTTCCCTCAGATTTTTGCAAAAAAGTTCTCTTATGATGGATCCTGATAAGTTTGATGATTCTCAGATTCTCTTTTTTGGTATTTCCATATACACCTTGGCACACGTTCTTTATACCATGCTATGTACATTACAAGTAATACGGAGAGCAGAGGCATAAATCTTTTCGTTTTCCAGAACTGCCTAATTGCCAATTTGTACAGTGGGATACTCCCTAATCTTTCAAAGTAAAGGTATTATGTTTTATTTGCTTCTTTCTTGGAGTCATCGGACCGCTTAAATTCGGTAAAACCGCACTTGCCACATGTACTCCTATTCTTATGTTCTGCCATAAATACACCCTTCCCGCACCTTGGGCATTCCCGCCTGCCTCTACTTAGTTTATCATTATCCATTTTATAGAATTTGTATATTGATACTTCACCGGAAGTGGCCTTCTCTTTGCCTGGCATCTATTTCTTTCCCTTTCCTGAACCCGACTTGCCCTTTGCTGAGGCTTGTTTGGCTTTGAGCCTTGCAGCCTTCTCTTCGTCGATTATTTTTTTTCTTTCATCTTTAGGTAAGGTTCTCAAGATCCTATATTTTGGTAGCAAGGATTTGGCTTGTTCCGGATTACTATAAACGTAAAAAATACCATGTAAATCAGTTTTGCCTTTCTCGCCCTTCATAGAGATCGGAATAACATTCTTAGCATCAACATTATGTTTATTTGCTATCAACTGAGCAGCCTCATCTCTTTTGAGCTTTCCAGCTCCATTACTAAATATAACAGTGATTTCCCTTCTGCTCAGTAGACTATTATCACGGTCATTTAAAGAGACGACTTCAATCGACAAATCGAGCTATCAAGAGTAGCCTTTTATATATATAGTTGTGCATTTTCCAAATCCGGAGTTGCCACGCTTACTTTACCTCACGGTACTATCGGATGGACTGTACATGCGGTTATAACTGGTTAAGGCACTTAATGCAAATTCAACTTTTGGATTTAATAAAACGGGTCCGACGGGCTTCGATCCCGTGCAGGCTGGCTTCGGAGGCCAATGCAATGATTCAGCACCCTCTCCTGACTGGGTCACGGACCCTGAATATGGTAATGTGAAACATTATTTAAATAATAATTGAATTAGTGAGAAGGAAATTCTTCAAATTTCCTAATAAAAGATGCATATTCAACACAATTAATGCTCAAATGATTAATTATTAGTAAGGATGCTAGTGTAATAGTTATATATTTATAATGACCCTTATTATCATATGTATGCTCGAATTGGAAGGTTGGAAATTCTCGATTCATATACGAGCAATATTGAACTAGGAGACACAATATCAGTCGAGGCAATTGTAAAAAACCCACTAGATTGGCATCATTTCTACGAAAATATTACTTCAATCAAACCTGGGATAGTGACGCAGTTCATCGTCGTAACTAGCAGTGGGGAACGTGTAGCGGGAGTTGGCAATATTGTAGAAATTGAAAAGTGGAGCAATAAAGGAAAGTTTGGTTTCAAGATAAAATTGAGGACAAGTAGGCGCAAGTCAGCAAATACGAAGAGAACCAGAATAAAGATTCCTGATGAAACGGTAATCAAAAGATTAGAACATAGCATACAAATTCCAGCTAGATAGTGTATCTATAAGATAGGATCTGGTGATTAACACTCACGGCTCACACTAGATCTCAGTATAATTGGCCAACTTGACGCCTGACGACTAAGAACGGTTTAATAGATTAGGAACAATGTCTACGTTCAAACTATGGACTCGTACTGAATAGGGATTACTAATAATACTTATATCCCAAATGACAAGTCTACGGATACTGTTTGGTATCAATAAAATATTTTGCAGTTGATATAGATGGCACACTAACAGAAAATGGTGGAGGCATCATCCACTTACCTGCCCTTGCCACCTTGAGATATCTTGAAAATCTTGG
>JARBAU010000120.1 GCA_029237525.1 Nitrososphaerales archaeon
ATTAGTATTTGACATAACAATATTAAAGTTTTTGGTATTAGAATTTGACATTCTGATGCCTTTACTATGATCTAGAAATGACTGTAATGTCGTATTTACTGATTGAGGATATTGTCCGACTACAACTGAAGCAAATTCATTACCTGTACTTTGGATTGGCGGAGTCATCAGAACTATGCCTAGAAAAGGAGAAGGCGAATTATTAGTTGATATATTCCTAGCATTCCAGCTAGCTGGATATTGAATAACAACTCCATAAGTAGAATTATAATAAACTTTCATTGGGATAGTAATTGTTGAAATAGTCTGAGCATGAGCCAAAGGTGTACTGATAATTAGTAATATCATCGATATAAAAGATCCAACTGCCAGCAGAGATAAAGTCACTATAATATATATTTTCTTGGTGTTTATTAGGTTTTGTATAGAACTGAATATTAAGCTATCAACATTAGTTAGAAATTTATTGTTTAATATAGAAGATAATACATATTACATATTTACCATCCTATCTCAAACTTTTATCATATTATGTTATATTAATTGGAATTTATATAAACTATGATTCCTTACTTTATTTTATAGGATCGCATCAATAAAGTGATCGATTTCATTTGTAATTTCATAAATAATGTCGGATTCACCATCTTGGATTTCTTCGTACTTAGAGAAAAAGAAAAAATAGAAGATTTTTTTAATGAAATCTTTTTTTAGTTATTATAAGACTTATCATCTAATGCAGAATCAGACGATTAAAAGACTAAATTTCTCAAATAAAGTTGTATTAGTAATAGGTGGAACCGGGGCATTAGGAAGGGCTATAACAAGATCTTTTATCGAATGCAATGCTCAAGTGATATCATCATATATTACGGACAGTAATATAGAGCCGCCAAATAGGGAAACTGAGTCCAGATTACAATTAATAAAAGCAGATACTTCAAATGAAGAACAAGTGGAGAAACTAGTTTCAGATATTTTAGCAAAATATGGGCAGATCCATATAATGGTTAACGTTGTTGGAGGATACTTGGGAATCAAAACTGTAGGTGAACTTGAGGAAAAAGAATGGGATAAGATGATGACGATAAATCTAAAAACAGCCTTTCTAATAAGCAAGCATGTTATTCCACACATGATATCTACTAAATATGGAAAAATAGTACACATATCTTCTAAGACCGGTTTGAAATCTAATGGTTATGACTCTGCATATGCAGCATCAAAATCTGGATTGATAAGACTTGTAGAATCATTGTCAGAGGAAACAAAAGAGTCAAACATTAATGTGAATTGTATAATGCCAAGCATAATAAATACAGAAGCAAATAGAAAAGCAATGCCGACTGCAAATTTTGAAAAATGGGCAAGACCAGATGATTTATCAAATATTGTGTTATTCTTATGCTCAGAAGAAGCAAAGGTCATAACTGGGGCCGCCATACCTACCTACGGACTGGCATAATCACTATTTTAGATATTAAATAGACTATAGCATGAAACTACAATGTGAAAATATGTATAAAATATTTCACATAGTCCAAGTTCATGTGAGATAAAAGAAGAAGAAGATATTTTGTCTTTGCTAATGTTGGTAGGCAGTATTAGCATATACAAAATTACTCATCTATTCAGATTTTTGATACTATTTGAGTTGCATTATCATCATTTAGTCGTTACTGTTCACTACACGAGTGATGTAATTTATATTATTCATAGGATCATATTAATCTACTCTGCAGCATGAATTTACTTTATTTAAATGAAATTATGCACATAATAAATAAAGTAATGTATAGTAGCTATTGCTATTGCTAGTGCTATTGTGTTATTAGAAATAGACTCGCATAGTAGTAGTAGTAGTAGTAGTAGTAACTTGTGTCCAGCTACTTTGCATTTCGATCACTTTGTATAATGCCAAACAAAATTCCTTCAGTGTCTTCGCATATTGCTAAATATCCAATACCTGGGATGGCCATTTTGGGACTCACAACCTTGCCTCCGCCCATAGTAATTTTCGTAGAGAATTCATCTACAGAGGGCACATCAATAGTATTTGTCACCCTGCTACTGGTGTTGGCATTGTCTTGATTCCTTTTAGGGGTAAGTCCGCCGTTTATGCCTGGTTGGTTATCTTCTCCTGTTTTTACAAGCCAGTAGTCTTGGGGGCCATTCCACTTATTGAACTCCCAACCAAAAACCTCCTTGTAGAATTTCATTGCTCTTTCTGGTTTATCTGCCACTATTTCAAAATGAATTACTCTTGGCATAATAAAGACCAGGTGGTCAATTATTTAAGTTTGATGATCGAGGTGTTTTATAGTTAACAATACATCACCTAATTGTTGCAATTACACAGATAGGTTACATTTTTGATTACCCACATGGGTTACACTTTGCTGCTTAGTCCATTTATGGTTGATGGATGTAATTAGCCTTTGTAGGAACATCTCCGAAGGAGTAAGGTTTTTGGTACCAGTGAATCATCTAATTCGATTCTAATCATTTTCTCGTCGAGATCTGGGAATACAACAGTAATAATCTTCTTCATTTTGCTGTATGTTTAAAGAGTGTACTTGTACTGAAATATATCGTATATTACAAATATATTATTTAGCACGGATATGCAGAAAATGTTTGTGTTTTATTGCTTGCTAATCGTGTACAGAAAAGTCCCAAATATCGATTTGAATAAGATCTTAATACAATGCATAAGAAGATCCCTGCGCTGCTAACTCCATGTTTAATCTGGCTACGTGGAAGTAATCCAATAGAACTTTACTGTACACAGGAACATTCATACATTCATACATATTTTGATATACATGGTCAACATTAATTGAGCATATCAGATTGACCGTTTTGGTTTAGGAATGAAACAACTGAGAACGCTTAGAAAGACATGTTCTTTGGCAATATGCAGCATAAAAGTACAAATTAGGAAAAATAATCATTATCACTAGTGACTTATTATTTATTTTCCTTCGTATAGAAAAAGATAGTCCAGAGAATAGAAAACATTTATCAGAGATAATAATAAAATGGTCCTTTAGGAATGGTAAAAAATAGTTATGATGAAAGCCGCAAGGATCATTAAACCAAACGAATCATTAGAAATACAGGATATAGAGATACCCAACCCCAAAGGGTCCCAAGTTCTTGTTAAGATCCAGTCTTCTGGGGTATGTCATAGTGATATACACCTTTGGCAAGGCGGATATGAAGGTCCAGGAGGACAATTTCTAAAGACAACGGATAGAGGAGTAACCTATCCACTAACGCCTGGACACGAAATATCTGGAATTGTAGAAAATATTGGGGAGGAAGTACAACAACAAGGAAGGATACTTAAAAAAGACAAGGTTCTTGTGTACCCTTGGATAGGCGAAGGACTTTGTCCTGCATGCAGATTAGGAGAGGAGAATCTGTGTGACAATCCTAGATCATTAGGAATATACAAGGATGGTGGATATGCTGAGTATATTTTGGTACCAAGTTACAGATATCTTGTAAAGTTACCAGAACATATGGACATGGACGTAGCAGCAACTTTATCGTGCTCTGCACTTACTGCATATGGTGCAGTAAAGAATGCAAATATGAAGCCTTATGATAATATAGTTATTGTAGGAGCTGGTGGGCTAGGTTTAATGGCTATGCAGCTGGCTAAAGCAGTATCAGGAGCAAAGATTATTGCCTTAGATTTAGATGATAAGAAGCTTAAAGCAGCAAAAGACAATGGTGCAGACTATGTAATCAATACTAAAAACGAGACTGATATTACCAAGTCTGTAATGGAATTGACCAACAATATGGGTGCAGATGCAGTTATTGATTTTGTAAATGCATCGAAAACAGTAGATACAGATATGAAAATTCTAAGAAGACGAGCTAAAGTTGTACTCGTAGGGCTTTTTGGCGGTGAATTAAGACTAAACCTAGTAACAATGCCAACAAGAGCATATAGAATAATTGGTTCATATACCGGAACTTTAGCTGATATGACTGAATTGATATCGTTAGCAGATAGAGAAAT
Source organism: Nitrososphaerales archaeon (assembly GCA_029237525.1). Classification (GTDB taxonomy): domain Archaea; phylum Thermoproteota; class Nitrososphaeria; order Nitrososphaerales; family Nitrososphaeraceae; genus JARBAU01. The sequence goes on from JARBAU010000120.1 coordinate 4,037, forward strand.
AATTAAACCGATAATATCGGACAAGTTTAAGCTTGACCAGGCCACAGAAGCATTGTCAAAGTTAAAAGAGGGCAAAATTATTGGTAGAGGAGTCCTAAATCCGTGAGATCTGTCAGCAAAGATATTCATAATAATAACAATAAGAAGGAACTAGAAGATTATAGAAAATCAATAATACAGACAATAAATCCCACAACAGAACGAGTTATCAAAGAATACGATATAATGAACAATGATCAGATAGAGGACTCGATAAAACAATCAAGAAATGCATTCTCAGAATGGAAGAAAAGTATTGACAAAAGATCAGAATTTCTTTATACATTTGCAAAAGAGCTTAGAAAAAATAAAGAAAAACTTGCCAAAACAGCTACAGAGGAGATGGGAAAAGCAATAAAAGAATCAAGATCAGAAGTAGAAAAATGTGCATGGGTAATAGAATATTACGCAGATAATGGAAAGATTTTTTCAACCTCCGAAGTCGTTAATACAGATGCAAGAAAAAGTACCATATCGTTCGAGCCCATCGGCGTCATAGGTAGTATAATGCCATGGAATTTTCCTTACTGGCAGGGAATAAGATTTGCTGCTCCATCGTTGATGGTTGGAAACACCATTGTACTAAAGCCAGCTAGTGCCACAATGCAATGTGGAATTGAGATTGAGAATACTTTTCACAAGGCAGGAGTACCAGAAGGTGTTTTTCAAACTTTAATAGGAGATTCAACCATTGCAGAGACTCTTATCGATTCAAAGGGTGTTAATGCCATAACTTTTACAGGCAGCGTACCTATTGGCGCGAAGGTTGCACAAAGGGCCACGTCACAACTAAAGAAGACTGTACTTGAGCTAGGTGGAAGCGATCCATTCATAGTATGCAATGACGCAGATATTGAAAAAGCTACAACTGGTGCTGTTAAAGGCAGATTCATTAATTGTGGACAGAGTTGTATAGCATCTAAAAGGTTTATTGTAGATAAAAGTATAGCGAATCAGTTTACTGAGGGGTTTGTTCAGAAGGCGGAAAAGCTTAGGGTGGATGATCCATTTTTGGAAGATACAGATATAGGACCAGTTGTTAACGCCGAATCTCTGGAACACGTAGATAGAATTGTAAAGACGTCTATAAAAAAGGGAGCGGAATTGCTCACAGGAGGGGAGAGAGTAAAAGATAAAGGATATTTTTATCGTCCAACTATTCTCAAAAATATATCGCCTAAAATGGAGATAGCACAAGAAGAAGTATTTGGGCCAGTTGCACCAATAATTGTTACTAATGATGAAAAGGAAGCCATAAAAGTTGCAAACGATTCCAAATTTGGTCTTGGTGCAAGTATATGGACACAAGATCTTGAAAAGGCAGAAAAATTATCTGCGATCGTGGAATCTGGAATCGTCACTGTAAATAATATGGTAGTATCAGATCCAAGAGTTCCATTTGGTGGTGTCAAGAAAAGTGGATTTGGCAGAGAATTGTCAAAATATGGCATGATGGAATTTGTAAATATAAAATCAATTCGGCTCTACGACCAACTTATCTATAATCATCATGTGGAATAAAAATAATTAATAAAAATAGATAGACCAACACTATGTAATAAATAGATAAATATTCGAAATGGTAACGAAAATTAGCACCAAAACTTACAAAGATAGCAGCAACAAGGATAAATTGTCACCATTAACAAAAATAGAAGACAACAAAAGAATTGAGAACGTATTAATATTTCAAGGTGGTGGATCATTAGGAGCTTTTGCATGCAGGGTCTACAAGCAACTTGAAAAGTACAAGATACAACTAGACATTATTGCTGGTACTTCGATCGGTAGAATAAATGCTGCAATAATAGATGGTAGCAAAAGATGAGAAACACCCAAAGAAACTCTTAACAATTCTGGCTTGAATTAGCAGGCAGCTATATAGATTTAGACAAAACTACTCTTTCTCATCATTCTGATTTAATATTCCAACACATAGAGCAGTTTGTGTCATTTAGAAGTCATCACGATTACCTCGAATTAGTATCACAACAAAAAATCTATTTGACAAACTCAATGGAATACAAGCATAGGGTTAAACAGCTAAAGGCATTTTATAGATCAGCTATATTTGGAAACGATAAAATGTTCAAACCAAGATGGATGCACAACGATGCATTAGATGATCCAGAGTAATTTACATCTACAAAGTGGACTTATATTTATGATGATCATTCACTTGTTATAAAAACTCTTGAAAAATACTTAGGATTTTTGATAAATTAAGGCCTAAAGGAAATCATAATACACGTTTAATCTTAACCGCAGTAAACATTTTAACTACTGAATCTCTAACATTTGATAGACATAAGCAACAGATAACTCCAAAACATATCCTAACAACATCTGCATATCCTCTATATAATTTTCCATGGATAGAAGTACATGATAGCATATCGCATGGGATAGTGGCTTATTAAGCAATACTTCACTTTATTAACTAATAATTGAATGAAAATAGGAGTGGTTGGGATGCATGGACATATGACGAGATTTCACGCATAGTACAATATCAATGGGGTCTGCAGGTTTTAAAATGGCGGGAATGGAATGGAAAAGAAATTATCATGGATGCAGGATGTGGTTCTGGTCTTCTCACCAAACGACTAGCCGAGAAAGTTCCTAGAGGAAAAGTCTATGCTGTAGACAGTGATATCAATATGATTAGGCAGGCAAAAAGGAATCTGGCAGAATTACGAAATGTCGAGATAGTATTGGCAGATCTTGCCAAAGTAAAACTTGATTTAGAAGTAGATGTCATTTTTTCTAATGCTGTGCTTCACTGGATTCATGATCATGCTCAGGTTTTTCAGCATTTTTGGAAAATGCTAAAGTGTAATAGTTTGGAAAAAACTGAACTTTTGATCCATGTGGAGGACACGGAAACTTACGAGGAACGCTTGCAGTGCTACAAAAAATTACAGAGTTAAAAGAGTTCAGAGTATATTTCTCAAATACAAGTACCCCATGGTATTTTGCAAAACCTGATGATACTTCTAAATTACTAAAAAGAATAGGTTATACAAATACAAATGTTAGTTTGCACAATGATTACATAAACCTGATTAGTCGTAAGACATATAGAAGATTTGTAAAAACTGTAATAATGAAACCATTTCTAGAACAGCTTCCTGAAGAAAAAATAAAGAATAAATATTTAGAGTTATTCTTGCATGAAGTTGAAAATAATAGTTTTAGTAGTAACGAATCTCAGACAACATGGTTGCTAGATTATGTTAGGTTAAACATTATTGCTGAAAAACCATAGTACGTATCATTTTCTTTAACTTCATTATGAAAGATAAAACGTGTCTAGAATATATTGAATTTGTTTAATTTCAGTTACATGTTAGCTCAAAGTAGTTTTGATTTCGTAGCTTTGGATTTTATTGACACCGGAGCATTTTCAGAGATATTTACGCGAATTACTATTCAAATGTATTTAAATGGCCGCGTTTGAGATTAATTAATAAAGTGTGTACAGAAAAAATACAGAATGCAAGAAAAAGATTCTTTGTATGCCTTACGGGAATGCCCGGAGCTGGTAAATCCTCAGTTGCAGATTCACTTAAAGAAAAGGGATTTTATGTAATATCTATGGGAGATGTTGTACGAGATGAGGCTAGATTTCAAAATGTGGAGATCACAGATACCAACCTGGGCAATCTAATGTTAAAACTAAGAAAGGAAATGGGGCCAGGTGCCATATCTCATCTTATAATAAAGAAGACAAGATGCGAAGATAACAATTTTGCTCAAATTGTTATTATTGATGGTATTCGCAGTATTCATGAAGTTGAGGTGTTAAGGAATATTGGTAATGTTAAATTATTAGCTATTCACGCATCATCAGAGACAAGGTTTAAACACATAAAACAGAGGGCAAGATCAGATAGACCTTTAAACGAGAAAGATTTTGTTGCGCGAGATAAGCGCGAATTGACAGTAGGTATCAGCGAAGCTATTGCTTTATCTGACGAATCCATATCTAATAACAATTTAACAATAGAAGAATTAAAAGAAAAGACATATGAAATAATCCAGAAATGGATTAGCATGAATAACGCGGAACAATCACAAAATAATTTCAATCGGCCAGGGCAGAATTGTAATAAGTAACATTTATTCATTTAAAAGTAATTTCAAATCTTTTGCTTTTGTTACCAGTAGTGTATTCTTTTTCATCACCTCAATACAGAACATAATATCATACTACTAGAAATTTGTATCCTTAATATTTTGGAAATTCAGATTAATTCGAACATTAACCGCAATGAATAAAAATACGGTTTAAAAATCGTGATAATTAAATTTCTGTACCTCTTTCCCAGATTTAA
>JARBAU010000011.1 GCA_029237525.1 Nitrososphaerales archaeon
ACTGCTAATGTTAAATTAACATTAAGAAGATTAGTTGCTAATACGCAAGGGACGGCTATCATTATGCTAGTAACAAATAAAATTAGTAAAATATCTGGTCTGTCATTCATAAATAATGTATATGAATCTACCTTAATAAGAATTTGTAGCCCTTTACAAGTAAATAAGTCATTTGCAAGAAATAGTAGGGGTAAAAATGTAAATCCCTAATAGTAACTCATTTTGGGTGCCGTCCAAAACCTTGCTAAGTGATACTTCTGGATGTCACATTATAAAATTTTGATATTTGATGCGTGTATTTGACATATTCATCTCTATCAGAAATTATTTAACAATCGAAACAGGCTTGATCGTATAGTAAGATACGTGTATATAAACGGGACAGTCTCAAGTTCTACGTCTATCCATTATTCGAAGGGTAAGTATTATTATCAGTGACAGCAGTTCAAATGATGCGAAATGAAAAATTAGACGCGGATTGGCAACTAACATATCGAATTATTGTTCTATAGAGATCAAATCTTCTGATACAATAGACCAATGATTGTATACAACCACTCCCATTTGTATTGGAATACTGTGGGATTGTACTAGCTTTCCTACTGGTGTTATTGTACTTAATTGGATTTTTGACCCCGTCTTTTCATTGCCACTATCCAATAGCGAATTAGTTGCTATCGATTGTTGATGTGTTGAATTTGATTTTGATGACCTTCCAAGTCTTTTTCTTGTATAGTTCTATTCCTGACTCCCAAATTAAGAAAGTCTATTGTAACTCTAGACCATACACATATTATTATTTGCAAAAAATTATATGCCAAATCCTGAAACCATGAACTATCTCTAACTTCTACAGCATATCTGAATCTCTTATCTAATTCAGATATGATATCTTTCAAGCCATTTATACCCTCAACTATGCCCATTGACGGTGGTAGCTGTATCAATAATGCCAAGTTTTTGTCTTCAAGATAGACCATGGAAGAAAAGAATAGTTCTAGCTCCTTTTCTAAATCCTCACTCTTTTATCATAAGTTATAACTTTTGGAAATCTAGCAATGAATCCAAAATGAATAGGAGTTTTTACACCAGTTCTTTACCATAAATACGTTAGAAGTCAACTCTTTATTAGAGTGTACTTTTCTATTGGTACATTGCCTTGCTTATATGTAATTAGCAATATGTCACCTTTGTTGTAAGGGCAGTTGTGAATAGTTCTCGGCTCATGATCTATTGAGGATTCCACAATACAACTACTCGTCTCATTATCTTTTATCATAACAATTGCCCGACCAGTAATTTCTTTTCTGACGAGATCCTTTATTGGAAATCCAAACATTATTTGAACAGCAAGAAAGCCACCGACCATTATGAGAGCAGCTAGAATTGCTAACTTTACCCCAGATATTCTAGCAATAATTGATGATGAGGAATCATCATCGGAACCAATACTGCCATCACCATAGCATCCCAAATATTAGTCAATTATTAGATAATCCAAGAACTACTAAAATCTTACGTATAATTCATACAAGGTAAGTATACAACTAATGTTTGCATAAATCCCATGTGAATGAAAATAGTTATATGGAACATACTACTAGATTAGTCAAACCGCTTAGCTGGTATTAGCCATTAGAGACGTAATCTTGACTATAGAAGATTGAGATTAACCCAATTAATATATTATTAAATGCTCATCCTTAATATTCCAACTGCATCGGTAGTGTATTGCATTACTGTATCTAATATGAGTACTTTCCATCTAAAAAAAGAAAATTCTTAACTTCAAGGCGAGTAAGGCGATTTTATCTCTCGATCATCTCCAGATCTATCAATTATTGGTTTTACCCTTAAAATTAAATAATCTATGAATTATTTACACCAGTAAGGAATTTGATACATCTAACCGTTATGTTTATCTAATATATTGTCATAATGACCTTTAATGTCTATGATTCAGCAACTGGATCCTGATTACGTGGTGAGGATGAATGGGATCTTGTCAGATATTCATTCAATAGATGATGATCAGGTATCGGAGCATCCAGCAGAAGTAAAAAATACTGACATTAGTGCAAATACCTCATGCTCAAGGTTTTTGCTTAAAACGGAAGGGATTCGAGGAGCGCTTTCCAATATGGTCTATACAAAATTTTAAAATCTAAAGGAGATATGAATAATAATGGCACTAGATGAGACAAAATTACATGAATTTATTGGTAAAGCAGTAAATGAATGGGGAGCAGCAGAAGGCGCTTTAATCACTTTTGTTGGCGATAGGCTAGGACTGTTTAAAGCAATGGCAGGTGCAGGAGAGTTGACACCAGAAGAACTGGCAAAAAAGACTAGTACACATCCACGAATAATAAAAGAATGGCTTGCAGGTCAAGCCGCTGGAGGTTTTGTTACGTACAATCGTATTCGCGGTACATACACGCTCCCAGATGAGCATGCTTTTGCCCTCACTGATGAGAACAGCCCAGCATATATAGCAGGGTTCTACCAATACCTCGTAAGTCTATTCAAAGACGAAGAAAAAATAATTGAGGCATTTAAGACAGGCAAAGGTCTTGGATGGGGAGATCATCATCATTACTTGTTTGAAGGCACAGAGAAATTCTTCAAACCCAATTATGTCGCTAACCTAACAACCCGTTGGATTCCAGCGCTCCAAAACATTGAATCTAGGCTCAAAAATGAAGGATCTAAAATAGCAGATGTTGGATGTGGTCATGGTGTATCAACGATTCTGATGGCAAAGGCATATCCTAATTCAAAAGTAATAGGGTTTGATTCTCACAAACCCTCAATTGAATGGACTAGAAAACAGGCAGAAAAAGAGGGCCTGCAGAACATATCCTTTAAAGCTGCAAAGTCAACAAATTACCCTGGTGACGAT
>JARBAU010000121.1 GCA_029237525.1 Nitrososphaerales archaeon
AGTTTTTGTTTTATTGACTCCTACATTATAAATACTAAATTTGAAATGTAAAAATAAGTCTAATTCTCCAGATCGAAACTGATTTACTAGTAAGACAAGAGATCTGTATATCGTTTGTTCTTCCCTGGAGGTAACGACCTTCGTATCTACTCCCACACAACTATTATGACGAGATGAGGCGATTATTGTATAATGTATCTTTCGAGTTGGTCTGATTTAACCTATTTTGTATATACTTCACGATTCAAATAATACACTTTTTTAATGATAAATGTTTATCTATCGTTAAATTTAATGCTTGAATTGAAAATGGCTTTAGTAGAAATTCATTAATTTTTAAAGCTTTGATATTCAAAGATTGCAAATCATTAACTTCAAATGCAGTCATCAGAAAAGTCTTGATATTGGCTCTGAAATTCTTCACTTTAGTTAAGAATTCAAGCCCATTCATTGCCGGCATTCTCAGATCTGAAATTACTAAATCATATCTGACCGCATTTAATTACTAAATCATATCTGACCGCATTTAATCTAAAATGTTCTAATGCTAAAAGAGGATCCGTAAAAGAAAATACATGAAAGCCCAGTCTTTCTAGTCCTAGTTTTAAAATAGTCACAAGATCAAATTCGTCATCAAGTATCAATATGGTGACAACTTGAGTTGAAGATCTCATTTGCGTTTATATTTGTATAGTTAAGATATATATGCAATTGTACTGGATAGTTTGGTATTAGGCACTAGGATATTAACTAAAATCAGATATGCTTCAAACTTCTTTTCTTTAATACGTTTTCATTCTTTAAAATAGTAAAATATAAACGTTATAAGACGACATTAGTTTATGGTAATTGCTACGTAACAGAATCCTAATTGTAGATGATGAGCCTGATGTTGGCATTGTTTTAAAATTAGGATTGGAATCTAGCGGATTTGTAGTAGTGATGTACAACGATCCACTAAAAGCACTGTCAGACTTTAAGGCAAATTCTTACGACTTGTTACTCCTTGATGTAAAGATGCCAAAGATGAACGGCTTTGAGTTGTACAGTAGATTGCAACAAATAGATCATAATGTCAAGATCTGTTTCATTACCGCATTCGAATTATATTTTGATGAATTTCGAAATATGTTTCCTAAGCTAAAAGTAGACTGCTTCGTACACAAACCAGTATCAATAGGTACTCTAGCTAATGTAATAAAAGACGAACTTACCGAATAGTCTTAATGATAAGATTTGATGTTAGTTTCGAAATAATGCTTGAATGATACACTAAGCCCAAGATATTGTTTTGAATCATATTTCGTTGTATCTCTATTTCTTTTAGCACCCGTCATGAATATTGCAATTCAGTTGCTCTGGTAACAGATGGCTCCACTGGGATTTGAAATATTACTTGCATTTGCAATAGCTGTATTTTATACATATCCAACAGTACGAAGATAGAGGTATCTAACCGAATACGGGCACAGTAAAAACTATTTGCTATTACAAGTTATTTATCTGAATTCATAATGCTACCCATTGTTATCACTCTGTCTTAGCCTTTTGAGTGGATTTGTATATGTACGATGGACACATGTTTAGACCTATCAAAAAGTTTTTTTATTCATTATTACCAAACAACAAGAAAGATGAGTATTAATATATCTGAAGTTATATCAAGATTCGACAGTTTAGACCAGGCTCTAAAATCAGTATTTCCAAAAGTTGATCCTAGAACGGTGGTTGGTCTGATTTTGCGTGAGAAGATCGATAAGAATCCCCTCTATACACTTCAGACAATCATAAAGCCTGATCAGGATACCGAAGCCATTAGGGAACTTATAATGAGAGAAACAGGAATGGCGCCAGGTTTTTACATAAATGGAACTGAGGTTGTTGTTACCCACAAACTTAATTTGGATTTATTAAAACGGATAAATGACATTGACTATGTCGTTTCTATAAAGGCTTCACCTTATAGTGCAGGAGCAGCTACTGATTTTTAATATTGACAATCATTCAAGGGGTAGGTCTAGCAAACATAACCCCTTCACTACAACAATCAAGCGTTACAAAATTTGAATGAGATTTAATGAATCCTAGCCTTCTATATACAATATAGTCCAAGTTACATTTTCAGATTGATTCGCATGCTGGATCAAAGTCCCCTGTAACTGTATTTCATCTTGGAGTTCGATTACAGGGTTTCTAGCATGCATTAGGTACTCTCGATTCGAATGAGATACGTGAGGTAGTGACATTGAAAGTAAGAAGATTCGGGAGTATTTCATTACGTAACACAAACTTCTACAGATTCCTTTAGACTATATAGTCAAACAAATAGGAACTGTAGTTAGTCGATCTAATTGAATATCAAGAGGAAAATAATTGGCCTAATGGATAATTTTATGTCTTTTTTATAATGACCTTTGTCTTGAGTAAGAAGATTAGACATACGAACAGGCACAATAAACAGAAAGCAAGATCGGAGGTTAGTAAGTACTTGATTACAGAATGCCACTGACCCAATTGTTGATATATGGATTGTTGGCAGATTCATTGTTCAGATCAGTTACACTAAAAGAGGAGTTCTACCAGTAAATCATTTTTGATTGGGTGTGTTCGCTTACTAAAAAGCACTATAAACAAAGGCTGATAATCTAAACAAACTCTGAATTCACACAGATCGAGTAGTAATTATGATTAACAAAAGTTTTTGTATCCACTATTCACTTACAATGCTTATTTCCTAGGCAAGCCACATATTAAACATCCAGTGATGAATGACTGAAAGTAGCCGCAGCAAAAAAGGCAGAGTATTAATTATAGATGATGAACTTGATATGATATATATTGTTAAAGCAGGATTAGAACGTAAAGGATTTGAAGTGGACAGTTATATAGATCCCATATTAGCATTGCAGAATTTCAAATGTGGGTCATATCAGTTAAATATATTAGACATCAAAATGCCCAAAATGGATGGTCTGGAATTCCTAGACGGGATCAAAAAAGAAGACGATAAAATCAAAGTCTGTTTTTTCACAGCATCAGAAGAGTTTGTTTCTAATTATAAAATGTATTCAATAACTCCAAGGATAAATTTCTCATCATATTAAAACCAGTTTCAATTCCTATAATGATTAAACAGATAGAACAGTTTTTGAGCCAATAACTAGTGACAACAATATCAAGAGATACTATTTCAGATATGGTTACACTAGATCAAGAAATCTGATTCTTTTCTAATGTTGATATCTATGAATATAGTTTAAAGTCAAATGTGAATTGTCGCGCTCCTCTAAAGAATTGTTATCTTTATAATATTTGCTTGGCGCGCATCACGTTTTCTATGTAGCTTTTACTTCCATAATTCAGTCACACGTCACACCTAACTTGCCATGATACTGTTCATCTGCCTTCCTTATTTGGTGCGTCTAACAAATAATAAATTGTTCCAACTTCAAAATTGTAGGGAGTATGCCTATGCAGATATTGTTCTATAGTTATTATCCTGTAAGTACGACCAACCTATATTTAACACTATGAGGTTTTGCTTATATCCGTCTAGATTGTTATATCTTGTGACTACGGCTAATGCTCTTTGATTTCAAGTATCTACAGATTCTGCGCTAAGTTTGAATGTAATTAAGTTCCCCCTGGTAAATTCATATTGAGTATAATAATACTCTTCATGGTTTGGAGGAATGAGAATGTGGATGCCCTGTTCTAAGCTTTCAACGATCTATTTCTTGTCAAAATCGTGGTACAAAGGTGTTGAGTGAAAAAGAATACACTAGTAACAATGCAAACCGTCGCGCAACATGGTTAGAACTCTTCTACGACCTTGTTTTTGTAGTCGTTATCTTTCAACTTGCTCATAAATTAGAGGAAGATATCTCGTTAAACGGTTTTCTTGGTTTTTTAGCTCTATTCGTTCCCGTGTGGTGGTCATGGATTGGTGCTGCCTTTTATGCTACCAGATTTGACACGGACGATCTGGGACACAGAATTTTAGTACTTTTGCAAATGGTTGGTGCTGCTTTCTTGGCTGTATATGTGTCTGATGCCTTCGGGGAAGGTTCTGTTGGTTTTGCACTGTCGTATGCTGCAATTCGTATTATTCTTGTTTTAGAATATGTACGAACAGGTACTAGTAAATCATTTTCATCTGCTACCAGTCTTATTCGACAAAACAGTATAGGTTACCTAATTGCTGCAATTATGTGGATTATCTCGGCGTTTGTTCCTCCACCATTTCGGTTCGTCTTATGGGGAATTGGGCTAGTAATAGATTTTGCAACACCAATAGTAGTAGGAAAACTGCATTCACAATTTGCACCACATAAATCACATCTGCCTGAACGTATGGGCCTTTTCACAATACTAGTACTGGGAGAGTCCATCCTAGAAGTTGTGCTAGGAATCTCAAACACGGATTTCGATATTTATTCCATGTTAGTATTAGGCCTAAGTCTTGGTATATCTTTTAGTTTGTGGTGGCTGTATTTTGATGGTGTAGATGGCGCACCTATTAGTGTTCTACGAGAAAAAGGTAAGATTGGTGTGTACTCTCTTTGGCTATTTGGACATTTTCCCCTTGTAGTTGCTATCACATCGGTTGGGGTTGGATTAGGTTATATCATGTCAAAAGTACATGTGTTAGTTCTATCATATATCGAACAGTGGCTTGTCTGCGGCAGTGTTGCATTGGCATTGGGCGCTCAAGGGGTATTACACCTCTCATCTGCTTATTCTTACTTGTATAATGGATCTGTTCAGGATTTTCGCGTCAGTATAAGATGGGCAACATATAGAATAATTTCGGTGGCCATGATTCTTCTTATTCCGGTTTTGCGTATCCCGTTACCACCACTTTCACTTGTCTGTATTTTGACGGCAATTTGTGCTGCACAAATAGTTATAGATTTAAAACAGCATCCCTATCAGCGTCGATCTCAAGCCTTGAAATGATTTTTTTGTTGAAAGTCATATTCACTGGTTCACAAGAACATTACTTTCTCCGAGACCGTATGCATAAGTTTTATCATCATCAAATGACATTCCTCTCTATACCTGGGGGGCCCTCATTTTTGATAGTGTTTATAACCTGTTACCTCGCATATCGGGTTGTTTCACCATTTCTGGAATAATTGGGCTGGAGGCGGTTAAACAGTCAAATGTTGTACGATATTTTGAACTTGTTACCTATCGACAGACTTTGATTCGCATAGACTAGCTGATACTATCTATAGATGTCATCAATTCATAGGGTCGGCAGCTGTTAATTGATGAGTTAACTATTTCCACTATAGATTTTTGTTGTTTCAAATCTCTAGTAGAGTTAGTTTCATGTTTTAATCTAATCATTTGCCATTCCTCAACAAATGGTAATAATAAGGGTAGCTTACAAAACAAACTCACATCATATTAAAATTTTTAATTTAGCATAGTAATCATATTTTAATTGTCTGTTATTTCAGATAGATCTACTGACTATCTTTTTATTCAGTGATATATAATAAATATTTATGAACATCTATCCAGTGATCTCTTGCCTTACCGACCAGTATCTTTTGTGGGGTAGTTTAGTATACTCGAAGAATAGGAGTGACAATTAATGGAAATGAAACTTGAATTGGTGGCAATTCCAGTAACTGATGTGGATCGAGCACGTGACTTTTATAAAGACAAGGTAGGTTTTAACTTAGACCATGACCATACCGTGAGCGAGAAGCTACGCTTTATTCAAATGACACCTATAGGTTCTGCATGTTCAATTTGTTTCGGGATTGGTATCGCCGACAATATGAAACCAGGTTCTATTAAAGGTCTACAGATGGTAGTCAAGGATGCTCAGGCCGCTCATGATGAGCTTACAAAACGTGGAGTTGTTGTTAGTGATGTCTACACCCAAGCTTGGGGTAAGTTTGTTCATTTTGGCGATCCAGATGGTAACACTTGGACCCTTCAGGAATTACCTCCGCGCAGCCAATTTAAAGTCTAGGAATAGGAGTAGGTGTGTATTATCTAAGCTACTTTGATCTATGGAGCCTCTTAAGTTTTCTGTGTAGTTTTTACTTCCATAATCAAGTCGCATTTTCCGCCTATTCTATTATGATGTTTTTAACTGCCTCCTTATTTGGCGCATCTAGCACATAATAATGTTCTAACTTCAAAATTGTAGAGAATATTTACAGTCTTTACTCCAAGTTGTTTGGCAAGGCTTCATTAAATCATTAAAAAATTTGATTTGTTAGAGATGCTTCCCCTATGCCGCCGTATGTTGCTTCCATAAATACAATCATAAATTTAGCATTTTGCTTTGTTCTCCAAGGAGATACCACTACAGACAAATACACTACTCTTGTATCAACGCCGAGCAATCACCTGCTTCTATAAATCTGGCAGTCAGTTGCAGTATCTACACACTAAGTATGATTCAAAGGAATTGTTTTTAAGATAGACGCACTCTAAAATTAATATGAAGACGCTATCTTGTCGTGATGCAGGATGCGATTGCGATTATGTTGCAAAAGGAGAAACAGAGGAAGAAGTTATTAATGATGCGGCCGATCATGGCATGAAAGCACATGGAAAAACACAAGATGATATGACTCAGATGCAAGCTAATCTTAGAGCTGCTATTCGTACGTCGTGATAACAGCCTCATTTTTATTTCTACGCTATGAAGATGCGTATTGAGTTAACTGCATTTTAGGTACGTGTTTACCTCAAGATGGGAGATCTATAATCACTTGATTTTCTGCCCTCCCATGTAAGACTCGTATATAGGTTGCTGTATAATGTATAATGCGGAAAGTACCAATACGAGCCAAAACGAACTATCAAGCAAGCAAAACAAGGTTGTTTTTGCTAGACTCTCTAGCCCAAATAGCCTAGCAAACAAACAATCTTTCTCGTTTTGGAATGACTAGTTATTGATACAACAATATGGCCAATTGTGTCTAGAAATATCAACCAACGGCTTAGTCATGTATTAAAATTAGTTCGGTCCATACTATGACGAGCTATCCTAATACAGTATCGTTATAAAAAATGCTAGACATTTTATGTGGTATACATGTATGAGCAAGTCAGTCTAAACTAAAAAACTAATGTGATCCGCCATCGTAGTATCTCCATTGCCATCGGGTTTAGTACATGGACGACAATGAGCCATACCTCATTTCATTATACGAGTATATTCCCTAATATGTTTCCGTAATTACCGCCAGCTAAGTACACTTATCATGAGTTTGACTAAT
>JARBAU010000122.1 GCA_029237525.1 Nitrososphaerales archaeon
ACTCGTATGCCTTCTTTCTGACAAATATCAATTTTAACTAGCACAGATCTAGCACAGATCCACACTAATTCTTCGAGACTTTGAGATTAATCATTCATTTTGTATCACATTTGTATCATTAGCAGTCGCACTTAGAACCTATCCCAAAATTATCCTCTTTATATAACAATACAACATCCCAAACATAATAAATCAAAATAGTTTTCTAACTTCTTTTCATATCTGACCAAAAGTTTTCTGAACTTATTGTGCGAGGAGTTGGTTGTTTCAACGACCCATCTTCTAGAACGATGATTATGAAAATGATTTGTTAGTACTCGTTCTCCCCTATGTCGAATATGTGGCAAGTATCCCTTCTTGATAACTTCCGTCTCAATCTCTTGAAAGTCATATTCTTTATCAAGGTAGAGATTCTGTCTCTTGTTATTAATCTTGTAGGACGGTCTTTTAGCTACGATATTATCCAGCACACTTAGAGCAGCCTTCATATCATGGGTATTAGCTGCCGTTATAACAACAGATAACGGAATACATTGTACATGAGTTAATACACGACGTTTTGTTCCTAATTTGCCTCAGTCTGTAGAATTAGGTCCAATCAGTCATTTCCCCCTAAAGGTACCTTTATCGATATACCATCAAGTGACTGCCATCTCCATTGAATTCCTACTACCTCATCATACGCTTTTAGCAGTCTAGCCCATAATTTTTGAAATACTTTAGATGATGACCATTGTTGGAATCGTCTATGACAGGTTGATCCAGAGCCATATTCCTTGGACAACATCTTCCATTGACATCCAGTTCTTAACACAAATAGAATACCATCCAATATCTTCCTAAATGATACTGCTGGACGTCCGATCGTATTATTTGGTTTTTCTGACTGAAGTATTAAGCTCAACCTTTTTTGTACTTTCCTTGATCTCTTCTGGAGCAAACTAAGGTGCAACCTAGAAAAGTGTGCGAGTCTCTGATATTATGAAATCCATTTAATATTGTATGCCGGGTGCAACTCTGCATGTCCTCCTTCTCGCACATCAATTACATAAATGCCTTTAACTTCTACATGTTGTCCAACTGTTGGTAACACATTCTTGAAGTTAGGACCATTATATTTTGGATCTTTGCATTGATTTTTCTTAACTGGATCGGTCGATGTATTCTTACCTTGGCAAACTACTTCTATATGTAGTGCACCATTTAGTTTTGGACTATTTATATTTACAGGTGTTAGAAGAGAAGAATATTTACTATCAGGTTTTACATTAAAGTTTGCGTCGCCATCTGTATTAAAATAATGGGTCCATGTTACTTTCCCGGTTACAGTTACACAATTTCCTACGATGAAGCGTGTTGTATTAAGATCTTTCATGAAAGGATTTGGTACAAATTTTTCAAGACTACCAGAAGGAGCACATTGGTCACTTTTAAAAGGAGAGCTGTCCGGAATAACCAAATTTGCTTTAAGCGATTGAACTTGTGAAGGATTTAGAGCTTGTTCTTCCTCTCCCTCTATATCAATTTCTTGACCTTCTCCACTTTGAATTCTAGGTACATTATTTTGAACATGATCCTCTGATTCAGAGATATTAGTTGACTGAGATGAAGATTTGTCAATGGTATTACTATTTAAGCGTGGTAACTCTGGCATATTAGGTGTTAATATAGATCCTACGGTAGGACTTGCAGTAGGCTCAGACTGTCTAGCCTGCCCTGTGATATTTGCTTGTATGTTACTACTATTATTTTTTGTGTTCGTATCACTATTATTACTAGGAGCATTATCAATCTGACCATAACTCAGATTCGTTTTATTATACGAGAAACCAATAATTAGGACTACAAATACAAATACAAATACAAAAATAGATGTCTTAATTATAGGGGAAACATCAGCCCTTTCTTTCATTATCCCAAATTAGGATTATTACTATATATACATTAATATTTGTAAGTGATTTTTCGTCCTGGCGTTCTCTCAAAGAGAATGAAAATGACACCCCATTCTTTATCCTGAAGACCTGCTGATGTTATCTACCGCAACTGTAGAGCCATTCAATAATTATTAGTTAAACTTCTGGGTTTTCTTATTAACTCGTTCATCCTTCTCTTTAAACAAGATGATGACTTAAGGATATCTGTATTTTGTGCTTGTGCCTGGAGTTAAAAATAAAATAGGAGATGAGTTGCTTTCAATCATCAGAATGGACTCTGGCTTTCCCACTTTCCTATTCTGTACGTGCTTTATAGAATAAGATTCTGATTATAAGAGGACATTAATAACATAAATTTCTGGTTTTCTCCACTGATAAAGTATGAGCATATTTCATCATAAACATAGCCAAATCCTTGAGTATAGCAAAACTGTTTCATATGGTAATAAAGCATATTAATATGGAGATCAGACATCCCAACATGACGGATTGTGATGATCTCATCTAATGAAGCAGTTACGTCATAGTCCATCCTATACGATGCCCTTTTTTCTATTCACAGAACTAAATTATATCATTTTTCAGCCACAAATGATCCTGCAATAAAACTAAATATCAGTTGAGTTCAAGTCAGATCTACAAGTGATTTTGTCTACTGAAGATTTTTCGAGATTCTGGACTGACAGAATAAGGTTTAAGCTTTACGCCTGCCGACAACATTTAGAGAATTTACAAGGTATTGAATTGAGATATAACGATCTTACATCAAGCGAAGTCCGAACGAGTGCAGAAATAGAGATAGACTCGTTTCTTTGTCAAATGATCGGAACAGTTGACTCTCTTCTATTTAAGATAAACGATAAATTTGGCTTGGCGGTTCCATCTGACAGGATTGAAATAGACAAAATTCAAAGTGCATTATCATCTGAAACAAAGAGTATTGATCTATTAAACGATTTAGATGAGGCAAATCAATACGGTAACTGGTATTGGGCTATAAGACAGTTAAGAAATTATTCATTAGGAAATTCTTTAATTTCTCAGGAATCGTTTAAAGTATTAGCTAATTATACAAAAACCAATATGAAAGCACTTCCATATTTTGAACAATGTCTAGAACATCTTGAGAAATTAATCGAAATCATCAGAATAAAAGAACCGATACTATCATAAAAAGCATCAGTTGTTGATCACCCAAGAATATGGTTTATTTAAAAACTAATATGGGCCTGTAAGAACTCTAAGTTCTGGGTTATGTCTTCTGTTCCATGACCTCTTCCATAACCGGGTCTAGATATTCTGGAGATATTCAGTTAAAGAGATGTGAATTCCGTTATCCTGTTCCATACTTGCTCTAAATAACAAATTCAGAAATATAGCAGATTACAGATAGATTTTTATCAAACCTGAATTCCCTCAGCCTGAGGATGGGATTTGGAAAGAAACGCTGTTAATAGTTATAGATTACCTGTACCAGAGAATTTGCTAGAAAGTGTAGATAAAACCTCTTCCCCAGCTCATGTAGGAAAACTCCGAAATGCAATAGATTTCCTTGTTCCAGAAAATACTTCAGTACTTGCTGCAGCTAATGGTATAGTTACTTATGTCAAAGATGATTCTAATATTGGAGGACCTAACCCAGATTATTGGAACTATACAAACTTTATAGTCATCATGTATACGAATGTGGAATATTCTAGGTACGATCACTTGGCACATCGAAGCTCAAGAGTTAAAGTAGACCAAGCTGTTGCCAAAGGGCACGTGATCGCAGAGGCGGGCATGACAGGATACATTCCGACCACATCTTCACTTTCAGGTTTTTATTTACATTGGAACTAATATCTGGATGGATTTTGACACAGTAAGTATTCAAGATTTTGATCATGAAATTGTTAGTATATAGCATGATAGTTATAAGAATAATGTAAAGTGCTGAATATATACAAACTCCAATAATAGGGATATACAAAAACTTTAATGCGTGTCTGCAAATGCTGAAGAAATATAAAATTAAGAAGAATTAAATCAAAAACATCCATTTACTAAGAAGTTATTACAAGATCCAGATAATCCTGGGAAATTCTATGCAGACAAATTCCTTGTAAACAAAACTTGTATCAGTAAACTATCATATGTCAGTCAGTTTAAGCAAAGTATGAAGTAGTAGGTCTAATCACTACTTTTGCAAATCGTTAACCCAGATATGCTGTATAGCATGTGTTGGCACTAGTTCTCTGCGGATGATAGAATTTGTACTCTCTTGTTTATATATTGTAATAGTAACAAAATCGGCCACTATTTGGACATTAATGGTTTCACAAACATCATGGACCTTTAATGCATCAAATTCTTCAGTTGTCTCAGTAATCGGCTTTGCATATTGTCGTATATTATATTGAATAATCACGTTACCTACTTCAGTTCCATGAAATTTGACTATTACCTTGCTTGTGGAATTCACGAATCTTCTTTCAGCTATTAATATCCATCTTTATTATTATTATTATTAGTATATGATCCATACTATCTACTTTGATAGCAAATTATTGCTAATCGGTATGGTCTAGAATAAACAAGATATATTTATTGAGATAGAGGAATGGTCTGCTTATAACGACATTTTATTATACAACATCATAATTAAGCCAAAGTATTTTGATGATGATAAATCCATTAATCCTTGATGTTTTTTTATCGTCATAATATTTCAGAAAAGTTTTTGGCTATAAATGTAATAAATATCCAAATTAGATTATATAGGATATTCTGATCAAATCAAGTATAAATATTCATAAAAAAAGTGTTTTCTATTTTAGTTGTGAGGAGCTCCAGATAATAAATAATACCTAAAATGACATGATATCTATACGGACTGCAT
>JARBAU010000123.1 GCA_029237525.1 Nitrososphaerales archaeon
TGTAGCCTTTAGGCTGCTTGATGCGCCGCTACACGAGTTTCTCCCCAGAGAGGAAGATATTATGTCAGATATAGATGAAGCATCAAGCCCAGAGGCCAAGTATTCAAGTCAAAATAAGGAAAGGATGCTGCTGCGAGTGCGCGAACTAAAAGAATCCAATCCGATGTTAGGACACAGGGGTGTTAGAATTGGTATTTCGTATCCTGAACTTTATGAGGCACAGATAAATGCAATTTGTGAAGCTGCAGCTGAATTAAAGCTTAATGGCATTACGGTTTTTCCTCAGATTCTGGTTCCTCAAGTAAGTATGATTGAAGAATTGAAAGCCATTAAAAGTGTATTCGAAAATGTAAAGAGGGCTATTGAATCTAAGTACAAATTTGGCCTGAGAATCGAATTCGGATGTATGATCGAAGCCGTTCGATCCTGTCTTATTGCAGATAAAATATCAGCTTGTGTGGATTTTATAAGCTTTGGTACAAATGATCTTACTCAGGCTACTTTCAGCTTTAGTAGAGAAGATGCTGAAAGTAAATTTCTCACCGCCTATATGGAGCAGAAAATCATCACCTTTAATCCATTTCAAACAATCGATAAAGAAGGAGTTGGAACACTAATGAGATTTGCAACAGAACGAGCAAAGCGGACCAATAAGAAAATCAAAATAGGAATCTGTGGAGAACATGGTGGGGATCCTAATTCAATAAAATTCTTTAGTGATTTGGGATTAGATTATGTAAGCACCTCGCCAAGGAGGATACCTATAGCAATTCTGTCAGCTGCGCAATCTAGTATTAAGTCGAAATTAGATTCCTCTACCATTTGATATTGAAACATTGACATATTCAGAATTGCTTTATCTAGAATCGATGAAAAATCTAAAAATAAAGATCAGATGATTATTCTTTTATCTCCTTGTATATTTCCCATAGACTATCGCCTACGTAGTGAATATTGTTGATAATGCATCCCTTGTCCATCTTTGCAGCTTCATCGCTACTTTGTAATGCAATACCCGCAGACAATGGCTTGAGATGAGTTTCATCCTTGATGACTACAACAGAGCCCTTACTGAAGGATTGAAAAGTGGTAATACCAGGTCTCATAATATTGGCGCCATTACACACAAATTTCACTGCTCTCATATCAACCGTTACAAATGGGAAATATTGAAGTAAATCAATGTTTCCTACAAATGGAACATAGGTATTTTCAACTTTTACGGCTACGAATTTCTCAGCCGTAAGCAAGTACTTGTTCTTTCCAGCATCATAGACTTTTAATGTCTTTATTTTTGGAATACTCTCAGACGGCCAACTGCTACGAATGGCATTTATTAGTTTTGAAGTTTCAGTCTTGGAAAGAACATTCACCCTCAAATTCGGTTTAACTCTAAAATGCTAATGGTTGAAAATGTTTGGTTCCAAAAGTTATGTCTGCTTTCCACTTTCACTACTACTCAAATCCTCATTCAATCTGCTAGTAATAGGTATATATTCGCATCCCATTGGACCACAATACTTGCCCACGTAGGATGCTTTGGGTCTATACAGGGCCGGTTTCGGTGCAGCTTCGGCAAATTTTTCTTCAATAACGTGGGCGGTCCAACCAGAAGCCCGCGCAATCGAGAAGATTGGCGTATTTAAGTCCAACGGTATGTTCAAGCTATAATAGAGAGATGCACTATATAAGTCGACATTGGCGTAGATAGATTGACCTTTATTCTTTGCCATGAAGTCTTGTGTTGTCTTTTCAACTTGTTCTGTAATCTCGAACCATTTTGTATTCCGTTCTTTTGAAATAATATGTGACAAAGTCCTCAGAACTTCAGCTCTTGGGTCTGTAGTCCTATACACCGCGTGGCCCATTCCCATAATTCTTCCTCCTTGACTCAATTTATTACGAATCCAATCCTTCGCACGTTCAGGTTCTGCGATTTCCAGAAGCATTTTCATGACCTGAACATTAGCTCCACCATGGAGCTCTCCTGACAAAGCGCCAACTGCACCAGCGATAGAAGCATACATGTGCGCTCTTGTAGAGGCAATTTCTCTAGCGGCAAAAGTTGAAGCATTAAAACTATGTTCAGCATGTAAAATAAGAGAAACATCAAACACTTTTGTTTCCTCTTTTGTAGGATGTTCTCCCCTAAGTAAATAAAGAAAATTTTCCGCATGGCTACCCTTATCTAAGGGTTCAATTACGTCCTGTGAGTGCCTAACCCTATCCCAAGCTGCGACGATGGATGGAATTTTACCTATCAGAGTTATTGCTCTTCGGATATTTGCACTCTTCGTGTCTTCTCTCATATTAAGATCGTAATCCGGTAGCTCAGATATAGCTGATTGAATTACGTCCATAGGTTCAGCTCTTTTCGGTCGATTAGCTAGATTTCTCAAAATAGGGCTCGGTAACGATCTAGCTTCTGTCATACGTTCGGTGAAGTCGAACAACTGTTCGGAATTTGGCAGCTCACCAAAAATCAAAAGATATGCTGTCTCCTCGAAAGTAGAATGGTTAACCAAATCCAAAATGTCATAACCTCGATAAATTAACTTCCCATTTTCGCCATCAATGGAACATATCTTAGTATCAGCAACTTCAATATTTCTAAGACCTATATTTCTAGCGTCGATCACTCTGAAGATTATTTCTCAGAATTTGTATATTAAAGTAATGATGGACATATATGGCATCACTGCTCTTAAAATGTGATAATATATAATTGACAGATGACTTTTAAGGAGGTATCGAATTCAAATTACCATAATGGTTTTTGGCAGAGATATTAGATTGAGCCGAATTTTGAACGGGGGAAAAATGCTTTGCATACCAATGGATCATGGTCTTACATTAGGGCCCATTCATGGTCTAGAAAATGCCCATTCCCTAATTTATTCTTGCGAAGCTGCAGGGCTCACTTGTGTTCTTGTTAACAAAGGTATAGCGAAATCGATGCCTAGACCTTCTTCGATTGGCGTGATTATTCATTTATCAGGAAGTACCTCTCTTGGACTTGCCCCCAATAGAAAGATGCTTATGGGGAGTGTTGAGGAGGCGATAAGGTTAGGGGCTGATGCTGTGTCAGTTCATATTAACGTAGGTAGCAAAGAAGAACCCGAGATGCTATATAAGCTAGGAACTATCTCCGACAAATGCGATGAATGGAGTATGCCGCTTGTTGCAATGATGTATGCGAGAGGAGAAAATGTCAAGGATCCAAGTGATCCAGAGATAGTAGCTCATGCGGCAAGAATTGGGGCGGAGGCAGGTGCTGATATTATAAAGGCTGTTTACACAGGTGAAATATCTGCGTTTAAAAGGGTTATCAAGGGCTGTCCAGTACCCATCGTTATAGCAGGCGGGCCAAAAGCAGAAACAGACAGAGAAATTCTAGACATGTGTTATGACGCCATGAAAGCGGGAGCTAGAGGCGTGACTTTTGGCAGAAATATATTTCAGCATCGCTCTCCTCAGGCAATGGTTAAGGCATTATACCAGATAATTATGAAAGGAAAGAGATCGGATGAAGTAATGAAAGTATTTGACATCAAAAATGCATAAAAAAACTTTAGTTATCAAACCGCGTGTCTCTGATTCTGAGCTTCCTACATTTCTCTCTAAAATACCCGATATAGAATTGATATTTGCTGAACCAACAAAACTTCATGGGACTAAATTCAAGTCAATGTACGATTCAGACGATGCGGACATGGTAATCTGCAAATCAAATACTAAATTAAATAGTTTAAAGAGTCGAGGAAAGATCGCTGGAATTTATAAAGAAGTAAAAAACGAAAACGACATAGAGGATATAGTAGTCTCCTCCGAGGCAGGAGCAGATTTCATCATAGTTGATTCCCTTGACTGGAAGATCATCCCACTAGAAAATATAATTGCAAAAGTACACGGTTCAGAAATCAAAATCTTTACTACTGCCAAGAATTCGGACGAGGTTCGAACAATGTTTGGCGTCCTAGAACTGGGCGTCGACGGAGTGATACTTGAAACCAGCAGCGAACAGGAAGTGAGCGATTCGATAAATTATATGGAGAGCAAAATCCTACCGATTCAAGAAATTGATGTGATGAACTTGATTGACGTCGGTATTGGCGAGCGGGTTTGTGTAGATACAACTTCTATTCTTAATGAGGGAGAAGGTATGCTGATCGGTAGTAGATCTAACTTTTTATTCTTGATACACAACGAATCGATAGGATCATCTTTTACTTCACCCCGACCATTTAGGGTTAATGCAGGTGCAGTACATTGTTACACTCTCACCCCAGATGGCAAAACTAAGTATCTGTCAGAACTGGAAGCAGGGGCAGAAATTTTAGCTGTAAACAGCAACGGGATTTCAAGACGTGTTACGGTAGGTAGATCAAAAATTGAAACCCGACCACTTAAAATGATTAAAGGAAAGACCGGGGACGAGGTGGGTACCGTAATTCTACAAAATGCAGAAACTATACGGCTTGTAAAGTCTAGTGGGGCAATAGTATCAGTTACAGAATTAAAAATTGGCGATAAAATCTTGGGATCCTTAAAGCAAGGTTCGGGAAGACATTTTGGAATGGAAGTAGACGAATATCTGATCGAGAAATGAGGTAATTGTTGTCATGATAATATAACGTTTATTTATCTGGATGTTTATTATTTTAAAGTATCCGCCATATTGATAGGCCCTTTTCTTAATATTCATGTTACTCCAAGAAAGCCTTCTAAATACAATCATTCATGGTCATTGCAAATCACTTTTGGATAGAATAGCCCCTGAATCTATTCAGCTAACTATTACATCACCGCCTTACCGAAATGCCATCGATTATGATATGCATGTTTCTAAAAATGGCGGATACTATCGCGGTAGACTAAGACAAGAAACATCCGACTATTTAGCTGATATGGTATCTATATTTAATGAAAGTGTATTTCGAGTAACTAAAGATGGGGGGTATTGTTGTATTGTTATTGGTAACGAATTGGTAAATGGGACTTTGATACCTTTGCCTCATATGCTTCTTTCAAAACTTGTTGAACCCTTTGGAAATTGGAATCTCCATGAAGAAATCATTTGGCATAAAGTAACAGGTGGAACAAATAGATATGGATCTTTTGTCATTAATCCTTATCCAAAGTACTATAGGGCAAATATAATGCACGAGTTTATTCTGGTACTCAGGAAAGGAAATGTGAATTCTGGTAGAAACCAAAGAAGGGATGCTTTGCCAGCAACACATGAAGAGTGGACCAAAGAGATAGCAAATTCTGTGTGGCATCTACCACCTGTTCCACCAGGTTACATAGATCATCCGTGCCCGTTTCCCGAGGAAATTCCGTACAGATTGATGAAGTTATACTCATACAGGGGCGATATAGTCTTGGATCCCTTCAATGGTAGCGGTCAAACCACCAAAGTTGCATCTCATTTCAAAAGACGATATATCGGAATGGATATAGTCCAAGACTACGTTAAATTAGCTAAAGAAAGGCTTAAGGAAGAAGGGCTACATATAAGACCTAATGCCCTTATACCAAATTGGAGAAAAATTCCTTCCCATTATACTCATAGATAGCAATTCTAGGGAACGTATTTGAAATTCAATTGTGAATTTACGTTCACATTACATTACGTTATGGATTCGTAAGATGTAGTACAAGTTATACTGTGTGCATTTGCGGGATATTTTTCCAGGTGACTTTGATTCCTAAGTATTATTCTGGTATCTCAATATGTGTCCTCATTTTAGTTGTCAATTGTGACCTGATCTCCAAATCAGTAATTATCATTTATTCGAAAGCTAGCTTGACATGTTTGCTTCTGGTTAGTAGTTTGATTAAATTGAATTCAATGTAACAGGAGCTGACGGCTATAGTTATTTGAAGTTCGAGAAGAAGTTAATAACCGAATTCTACTGTGTTAGATATATTGCCGAAGATATGTGTCTCAATAGCAGCGGAGAATTTGGATCAACTCCGATATCAAATTTCGCTAGCCCAAAAATTGGGTGCAGACTTTTTAGAAATACGATTTGACTATTTGAGTATCCAAGATATCGAAACTGGGCTTCAATATGCAGAGGGAGTCAAAGACATAGCAGTTTACACATTGCGAGATAAAAACGAGTTTGGAAAGTTCCCAGGGACTAACGAAGAACGAACACATTGGTTAACCAGACTAGCCGATGCAAAGCCGATGCTAGTAGATATGGAATATATTTTACTAAAAACAGATCAAAATATTAAGAATTACGTTTTAAAAAATAATACATCGATATTGGTATCTTGGCACAATCATAACAGGACACCGAGGCTAGAAGAGCTAAGATCTCTTATGCACGATATGAGAAAATTTAGCAGTCACATCAAGATTGTCACGATGGCAGCAAGCATTGAAGATTCAATTTCCATATTTGAACTGTATCGAGAGGTAGGTGATTCTAAACTAGTCGCCTTTGCAATGGGAGAAAAGGGTATCGTATCTAGAGTACTTTGTGGGCTATGCAAATCCTCTCCATTTACCTATGCTTCACTAGGAAATGAGATTGCACCAGGACAACTCACAATAATTCAAATGAAAAGACTGTATGATGGAATGATCAGAAGCAATGAAGTTAGGGCAATCGATTAAAACCTACTGCATTATAGGCGATCCGATAGAGCATTCTCTGTCGCCAATGATACATAATGCAGCTTTTAATTATTTGAAGCTCAGGAGCACCTATATCGCGTATAAAGTGAAATACTCAGAATTAGAGGCATCGATTTTTTCGTTGAAGAAGGTAGGCATTACAGGGTTCAATGTCACTATACCTCACAAGACTAATATCATAAAATATATAGATGTGCTGGATAATGTCGCAGAACAAGCTGGTGCAGTGAATACAGTTCAGAATGTTCAAGGCGTGTTATATGGGTACAACACAGACGTAGAAGGATTCATCAAGCCACTTGCAAATCGAAAAATCAACTTGAATGGAATGAACATCCTTTTATTAGGAGCAGGCGGTGCTGGACGAGCTGTAGTTGCTGCCTTATCAAAAATACCTCGGAATGTCAAAATTTCGATAGCTAATCGAAATTTAAACAAAGCGGAAGAATTGGCAAAGCTTGGAAATATGCTCGGATCTAAGTGTGAGTCGTTAAATCTAGACGATGTACAATTAATTTCGAATCGAGCAGACATGATAGTAAATACGCTGCCTTTAGGTATGAATAATGAAGATGCAATTATCGATACACCGTCTATTTCTGAGGGCGCTATAGTTTATGACATTGTATACAGACCAGTCCTGACCAATTTGCTTAGAAATGCTAAACGAGCTGGGGCTATGCCTATATACGGATACGAAATGCTACTAGAGCAGGGAGCGGAGTCATTTCAAATTTGGACTGGAATTCCTGCGCCCAAAGATGTAATGAGAAAAGCACTGCTCGGACCATTTGGTGAACAATCTGAATAGTTGTGTCAGAGCTACGGTACACGGCGCGATATCAATATTGAATGCCATTGGTTCTGGTTATGGATCTGCTGTGGGAATTTCATTGAGAGTTGTATCTGAAGTCCGTCTATCCCACGGAAAAGGATTAAATGTTCAGACAGAATTAGGCAAGGACTTGCTTGAATATCTGGCAAATACTATTTTGCCTCCTGAATTGCTTTCTCAAAACCAGATTAACATTGGCATTACTTCTGAAATACCACCTGGGTTTGGTCTAAAAAGCTCAAGTGCAGTTACTGGAGCGTTATCTCTTGCCTGTTTTAAGATTATTGATGACAAAATAGATGATAAACGCGTTTTGAATTCAGCGATTGCCGCATCCGTAAAGGCTGGCGTGACGTTTACTGGAGCATTTGATGACACCGCTGCATGTTATTTTGGAGGTGTAGTTATAACTGACAATAGATCTCGTAAGCTGGTCAAACATTTTCACGCTCCGGAGACCTTATGTGCAGTAGTATTTCTACCAAGACTAGCGACAAGAGGAGACTTTATGTCTCGCCTACCGATTATGTCTGATCTCTTTTTCGATTCATTTAATTTGGCGAAATCTGGAAATTACTGGAAAGCCATGAAATTAAACGGAGTTATAATGTCTAGCGTGTCTGGTTTCGATTCTCGTCCTATGTTAGATGTCCTGAAGGCTGGAGCAATTTCAGCATCAATATCTGGTAATGGTCCATCAATAGCAGCAGTTACTTCATTGGAGAACAGAAAAAATATAGTGGACGCGTTTTCCCAACATGATGGCAGAGTCTTAATATCTAAATTGAATAATGAGAAAGCAAGTGTAGAAGTAATTGAGTAGTAGTATAAGTATTCAAAGATCAAAAATTTCAGGAACTATTCAGTGCCCTGCAAGCAAAAGCTATACACACAGAGCAGTGGCTATTGCTTCACTCGCTGACGGTACATCAAGTATTAGTAATCCGTTGCTAGCCAGAGACACAATCGCCACTGTCTGCGCTTGTAAGGCGCTCGGAGTTGAAATGAATAGTGAAAACGATGTATTGATAGTGCATGGACGCGATCGCCTGAAGATCCCTGAAAATGTGATCAATGCGGAGAATTCTGGAACTACTATTAGAATAATTGCCGCAGTCTCATCCTTGACAAGTGGAGGATTCACGATACTAACCGGTGACTCAAGCTTAAGAAGAAGACCAATGAATCCGCTGATCGAAGGCTTGAATCAGCTCGGGGTAAGATGTTTCTCGTCTAAAGGTGATGGCACCCCACCGTTGGTCACTAAAGGCGGAGGTATGAAAGGGGGAACAGCTAGTATTGGGGGAGAGGTTTCGAGTCAGTTCCTATCTTCACTCCTTATTACAGGGGTACGCGCGAACTCACCGATTACAATTGAAATTACAGGTAGACAAGTATCGCGACCTTATATTGATGCCACGATTAGTACAATGAATAGTTTTGGTGCGAGGATTACTGGTTCAGTGGAGACCAAGATTTCGGTTAATCCAGGATCGTATAAAGGAACTACCTTTAAGATACCGCCAGATTTCTCGTCAGCTGCACTCGTTATGACAGCAGGAATTCTAACAAGCGATGAAATTACAATCGAAGGATTGGATTTTCGATATCCACAGGGGGATTCAAAAATCATTGATATTATTTCAAGAATGGGAGGTAGTGTTAAAGTCGATACCAGCAAAGGAGAAGCAAAAGTCTACGGCTGTGACTCCCTCGTTGGAGGGAATTTCGAACTTTATGATACACCAGATCTTCTCCCCGTCGTCTCAATCTTAGCCTTAAAGGCGTCTTCGCCGGTATACATCGAAGGAGTGGAGCATGCTAGATTAAAAGAGACAGACAGAGTTGCAAATATCTCACAAGAACTCACCAAATTGGGCGCTTACGTTAAAGAAGAGCGTGACAAAATTACAATAAGTGCACCAAGAGACCTAAGAAACGCTGAACTGAATGCACATGGTGATCACAGGTTATTTATGGCATTTACCATTGCTTCCATGCTTACAGAACAATCGATTGTGAGTGGCGTAGACTCGGTTGATGTTTCCTATCCTAAATTTGTTTCTGAGATGAGAAGATTAGGTGCGAATATTCGACCTGTCCCCTAAAACAAATCTAATCTTATTCACTACAAATGGAACCGTGAAAATTTTGGATAGCAAATCAGATCAGGTTAAAATTGAATAATATATATCAGAGTCGGGGCCAAAAAACACTGCTGTTGCGTGGTGAAGCATTAGAGGTACAATTGGTATGCCTGGAAATTTGATTGGAGAACGTTTTGTAACCATGAGTTTTGGAGAAAGCCATGGGACTTGTATAGGAACTGTAATCGACGGATGCCCGCCAGGACTGGCTCTAACTGAATCAGATATTCAAAAAGAACTGGATAAGCGAAAGCCAGGCCAGTCTGTGATAACCACACAGAGGAAGGAAGCAGACAAAGTTTCTATTATTTCTGGATTATTCAATAATCTAACAACAGGAGCCCCCATCTGTATGATCATCTGGAATAAAGATTCTGATTCCAGGAGCTATGAATCTGTTAAAACGATTCCAAGACCAGGGCATTCGGATTTTACTTCGCTAGTCAAGTATGGAGGATTCTCAGACTACCGAGGCAGTGGAAGGTTTTCGGGCAGATTGACTGCGACTTTCGTCATGGCTGGGGCGGTATCTCAGAAGCTGTTGCACGATGTTCTTGGTATCGAGACAATAGCCTATACTAAGCAGATAGGGGATATTTGCATTGACGACATTCAGTTGGATGTCGCACGAGAAATCAGATATACAAATGACACAAGATGTCCCAATAATGAATTTGCAAAAAAAATGAGCGAATCTATTTTAGAAGCTAGACGTGGAGGAGATTCGCTTGGCGGTGTAGTTGAAGCTGTAACGTTGGGAGTGCCCGTTGGCTTAGGGGAACCAATTTTCAGTTCCCTGGAATCAGATCTTAGTAAAGCACTATTTAGTATACCAGCTGTAAAAGCTGTTGAATTTGGATCAGGTTTTCGAGGATGTGCCATGCTTGGTTCAAAAAATAATGATACCTTCTATAAAGATCAAAACAAAATCATGACTAGAACTAATAACTCTGGCGGAATATTGGGAGGTTTGTCAAACGGAATGCCACTTGTTATTAGAGTTGGGTTTAAACCAGCTGCTTCTATTTTGAAGCCTCAACGAACTCTGAATTTGGACACAGGTGACGAAGTTGAATTGAGTGTATCCGGACGACACGATCCTTGTGTGGTCCCTCGTGCTGTACCAGTTGTTGAATCAATGGTATCTCTAGTACTCGCAGACCATGCAATTAGAAGTGGACATATACCAGCAGTGCTAAAGAGTTAATATTCAATTGACCAGTCAAGATATTGAGAAATTAAGATTACAGATGCGCGAACTTACTAATGAAATCTTTCTCACGGTGCAGCAAAGGATGGAGATTTCTAAAGAAATAGGAGAAATCAAATCGCATCTCTGTTTGGACGTTACGGATCAAAGTGCAGAATGCGACATACGGAAGTCAATAATGTTGTTATCTAAGGATATCGGTCTTGATTCGAAATTTTCAAATCGGCTGTTAAATATCTTGTTTGCAGAATCAGTCAAAGTTCAAGAAATGAAACAAAGCGACGGAAAGCAAACCCATTTGAGCGTGTTTAACAAGGCCAAACAATTGGAAGCAGAAGGCAAGAGGATAATTCATATGGAAGTTGGAGAGCCCGACTATAGAGCACCACCTTCTGTTCGTAATGCATTAATTGAAGCCTACGACCACGGACATTATCATTATACCGAAACTGTTGGAATATCGAAATTGCGGCAAGGTATCGCGAAAGATGTAGGACAAGGAGTCCCCGACAGCAATGTCCTAGTCACGCCTGGTGCGAGATTTGGTGTGTTCGCCATTATATCTGCATTAGTTCAACCCGATGACGAAATAATAATTATTGAGCCTGCATGGCCGGCATATAAGGAATGCGCAAATTTTATGGGAGCCAGAGTGAGATCACTGAGAACTAACCTAGAAAATGAATGGACACCCAATCTGGGGGAGCTTGAATCTTTGATAAACGATGATACCAAATTAATAGTTCTAAATTATCCGAATAATCCAACTGGAAAGATTTTGAACGAAAACATGTTAGGAAAAATAATCGATCTTGCATGTGCAAAGAGCATATTTCTCCTGAGCGATGAAGTTTATTCCAATCATGCATTTACAAGATTTCGCAGCATTTTGGAATACGAATATGACCGAAAAATTATGGTCTCTAGCTTTTCAAAGCGTTTTGCTATGACTGGATTCAGAATCGGTTATGTTGTTGCATCAAAGGATATCATAGATAAAGCCAAAAATATCCAAGCTTTGGCTGTTACAAGTGTTTCAGAACCTATCCAATATTGCGCCTTAGCAGCCTTAAATAATGGGGGCGAAGACAACACTCATTTAATTAAACAGCGGCTTGAACTGATTATGAAATATCTTGATAAGCTATCAATTCCATACGTGAAGCCTGATGGGTCTTTCTATGTTTTTCCGAGAATCGGAGACGAATTCGATCGCAAGGACTTGTCCCTTGTGGATAAGCTATTACATTCAGGTGTAGCTTTTGCGCCTGGTAGCGGGTTTGGAAACCAATATCACAGTTTCATACGTATATCCGCATGCCAACCCGAAGCTTTGCTAGCTGAAGGGATGGAAAAATTCGAAAGGATTTGGTCGTCACAATAGCATCGTCAAATAAAACAATCGGAATTGTAGGCTGGCACGGAAAGATGGGAGATTGGTTGGTAAGGTATTTTTCAAAAACCCGGATATCTTTGCTTGTCTATGATATCAGATCAGAACCATCTCATAAACGTCATAACATTAAGGTCTGTAAATCATTGGTGGAATGTGTTGTACCAGCTGATATTGTAATAATTTGTGTTCCTCTAGACGAGACTCAAACTATGATAGAAAAGTGTGTTCCTATTATGCATAACGGAGCGACTTTGATTGAAATAGCTTCTATTAAGTCTACTACATATACGTCTTTAAAAAGAGTTAACCGTCGAATCAACCTGCTATCGATACATCCTATGTTCGGCCCAGGGGCTGTCCGTCTTACCACGCAAAAAATTCTAATGATACCTGTCAAAAATAAAAGACGGGAGCTAAATATTCTTCGCGCACTATTTTCAAATATAAAAATTATAATTGTAAATGACTGGAAACTTCACGATAAATACATGTCAATGTTGCTCTCATTGGCTTATTATATAAACTTAGTCTTTGCAGAATGCTTGACAGATCAGAATGTACCCGTTCTGAAGTCGTTGTCAGGTTCAAGTTTTGCTATACAATCATTATTAAGTGAAAGTATGTTAACAGACGAGCCAGCTATGATTAGCTCATTATTCACAGAAAACCCTTTTGCAGTTGATCTTATTAGAAAATACAATCATCATGCTACAGCCCTTACTCGATACATAACTGATCACAATAAGAAAGAAATTAAATCTCTGATTCTAGAAATGAAGGGTAAATTGTCTAAGGATATTGACTTTGACAGATCATATAGAAAGGTCTACGACATATTAGATGCGATACCAAGTAGGAGAATTGGAAAACAAATAAACTCGTAAGTATGTAAGTGATGACACTAATCCGACTTGTTTATCTTTTTTAACCGGTTCCTCGAAAGGAGCTGGCATGTTGTTTTAATGAATAACCTAGAACTATACGATTGGAATGAATGAATACACTGAATTGCATGGTTCTCAGAACAAGACCCTCGTTTGTGAATTACATGGGAAAAGATGTGAATTTCTATTTTCCTCTAAGAGATGTCCTTGTTGTAACAAGAAAATCTGCCTGTGCAACTATGTATTATAATGGACGCAATTCATGCGACTGTTATTAAACAGTGCTTAACTTTAAAGATCTCTGAATTTTTATCTCTCTTTTCATCATCAATATGTCTAATAACCTTTCTGTTTACTGCATCTCGAATTCACTGTATCTATATTATCAGTGCTATGTATTGACTATTTTTGCAAACGTTCTTACGGACCAAGATGATGGAATATTTTGTCTAATAGATTCTTATGAATATAAAATTCGCAAATCATTTAAACTGTTTGTTTCATAGAGAAAAACCGATAAAGCTTACCTTGGATGCGCTACACGTAGTAGATGGAAATGAGTGCTTTGAGGGATTATTGATTTGTGAACAATGCAATATTCGTTATCCCATCATTGAAGGTGTACCCATTCTGGTCAAGGACTTCGTTAGCTATGTTAGCCACAGAGGTGCTACTTATGGAAGCTGGTTATTGGCCTGCAAGACTCTTAAAATGAAGAATTTTCTCAAAGAATTTGCCTACCGTCTAAATCCTGAAGGAGTTTCGAACGATCGCTATGAACATGACGGGCATTGGTTTGGCCCATACAAATGGACACAATATGATTTCACTTTCGATGATCCCTTCCTTAAGCTGCTAAAGCGAGACATCAAGCCCACGGAGCTCTACGACAGAATCATAGGACGGATGCCGCTTAGCATGGAGGGTTTAGCACTCGACTTAGGATGTTCGATGGGATACGCTACATTGCAACTATCACACAAGTATTCCTATTCAGTTGGAATAGATTTGTCGTACTCCTCTATCAGGGAAGCACGTAGGCGTATGTCACAAGCAAATATCAGAAATGCCGAATTTTGCGTTGCAGACTCCGTTGATTTGCCATTTGATGCGTTAAAATTTGATCTGATATTGGTTCTTAACCTACTCGAATTAGTTGATTCGAATAAATTGCTTGCTTCAATTCATCGACTTCTTAAACCGCATGCAGAGGCTGTCTTTGCTGATCCATATGATTACAATCGAGAACCTAGACAATTGCTGGAACTAGATGGAAAGAGCTTCAGAGAACTTTTGAGCGATTCAGGTTTCGAAATTTTTGAAAAGTCTAGGAAAGCTGAAGCATTCATTCCGTGGATTTTAAAGATTGCTAATAGAGTATATCTCTTTTATTTTGTCGATGTTATTAGAGCAAGTAAAGTTTCAAAACACAGATAGCCGATTAAGTTCAAAATGGATATGACATGATCTTTCTAGAATATAATCAAATACTGTGTGCATATTGGTTCAGGTAAATAACAGTCATCAGTTATTCAATCAGAGAACAGATAGATACAAGGTACTGAGTATTTCATACAGCATATATAGACGATAGACACAGTCATTTTGTTGTCAGCTAAGAAATGGTTAGATAAAGATGTTGAATTAGACTGGGTAAAAGGGCAGACATTTTCCGTTATAGGCTATGGTATTCAAGGATCAGCCCAAGCCAAGAGTATGAAGGATTCGGGTTTGAACGTATTACTAGGACTCAGGAGCGATGGAAAAAGCTGGAAATCTGCTCTTGAGGATGGTCATAATGTGGTCTCGATATCAGAAGCCACGAAAAGAGCAGATGTAATTCATATTCTAATACCGGATATGGAACAAGCTGAAATCTACAAAAAAGAGATTGCACCATACCTGGAGAAGGATAAAGCATTGAGCTTCTCACACGGTGCCGCAATCCATTGGAACTGGATTACGCCGCCTAAAGACGTAGATGTGATAATGGTTGCACCAAAAGGACCTGGACAATTGGTTCGAGAATTATATCAGAATTCGTTTGGCACTCCTTCCCTGGTGGCAGTGCACCAGGATTATACAAATAAGGCATGGGAAAGGGTCTTGGCTATGGCTAAGGCAATAGGAAGCACAAAACCAGGTGTAATTCAAACAACCTTTAAGGAAGAAGTAGAGACCGACTGGTTTGGGGAGCAGGCTGATCTATGTGGTGGATCGCAGCGATTGATCATCAGCGCTTTTGAAACTCTTGTTGAAGCAGGGTATCAACCCGAAGTTGCGTATTTTGAATGTCTTCATGAACTGAAGCTTATAGTTGATCTTATTCAAAAGTATGGAATAACGGGAATGTATAGGCGAGTTAGTGAAACTGCTAGGTATGGAGGACTTACACGTGGAGCAAGAGTCATTGATGGTGATTCGAAAGTGAAAATGAAGAACATTTTAGACGAAATAAAGTCAGGCAGGTTTGCCGAAGAGTGGCAGAATGCATATACAAAGGACAGCAAAGCCTCTTTCTCAAAATTTATGGATGAAGTCGAGAACCACCAGATCGAGGTCGTTGGCCGAGAAATCAGAAAAATGATGTGGCCAGATAGCATTGAAAAGTGAACTATATTGTCTTATCGCAAGCTTACTAGAAAAATGGAGTGTTCTAACTAAAATGATTTTTAATTTTCCGGAACAATAAATTGAAAAACCGCAGGAGCTATGCCAGTATTAGAATAAACTATATTTTTATCATTTACACTGGCCACTCGATTTTTTGAAAGCGATTATCAAAATATAAAAACTCTATACGTAATTTGCTAATATTCTAGCTTGGTTTGGTATTTCCATAATCCTATGCGTTTTGGAAGGATCTAGCTTTCCTTAAGTAGTAGCAATATATTTGAATACGTAAGACATCTGAGGCTTTGGTTCCTTGTTATTGCTATCGGCTTTACGAAAACCAATTATCTGGAGTTTAATCTGCAGTAGCTAAACCTAGAATGAAGTGCATTCGCTCTTTAGCCATGTAGTCCTGTACTTATGGTCTAATAATTCGACTGAATATTCTTTAGCCAATTCCAATCTGATGGAATCTGCTTCTTTGAACTTTCGCTCTTTTCTTAGCTTCTCCCTGAGTTTAACCATGCTTTCAATCTGATTTCTATCTTCAGGATTTACCGAAGCAATTTTTAGGCCTAGCATGTTGAGTATTGTATGAATTGTTAGCTTTGCCTTAGAGGCGATTTCCTCATCCAAATCATCGGCAGTAACAGAATTAACAAATTCATTGACAAATTTCATAAATTCTCTGATCGCTGAAGGTGTATCCAGATTGTTTTCCATAGCTCTATTAAACAGCCTTGATGTACTTGCGCATGAGTTCAATAATCTACCCTTATTATTAGATGAGCCTCCTTTCCAATCCTCCAACTCCCACACA
Source organism: Nitrososphaerales archaeon (assembly GCA_029237525.1). Classification (GTDB taxonomy): domain Archaea; phylum Thermoproteota; class Nitrososphaeria; order Nitrososphaerales; family Nitrososphaeraceae; genus JARBAU01. The sequence goes on from JARBAU010000123.1 coordinate 16,561, forward strand.
CATACTTCGATTTGCTTCCATTTCTGAGCAGCTTCCTTCAACAGCGAATCCTTATAGTCTAGAGGTTTCGTATATCTAACTGATAGACAAAATAGTCTAATAACGTTAGGTCCCCACTTTTGCAATGCTTCATTTATCGGTACTATATTTCCTAGGGATTTTGACATCTTTTCTGAGTTGATCGTGACCATTCCAACATGCATCCATATTCTAGCGAATTTTTTCCCAGTATAAGATTCCGACTGAGCAATTTCATTTTCATGATGTGGGAATATGAGGTCGTTCCCTCCTCCATGAATTTCAATCGATTCGCCCAAATATTTCAACACCATTGCGGAACATTCGATATGCCACCCAGGACGACCATTGCCCCAGGGACTAGTGAATGTGGGATAATCTGAATGAAATTTCCAAAGAGCGAAGTCAAGCGGATCTTCTTTTGAACTATCCACTTCAACACGTGAACCAGCTTCTAATTGTTCAGTGCTTTTTTTAGACAGACTACCATACTTCGCAAAAGACTTTACTCTAAAGTATACCCCATTTGTGGAAATGTAAGCGTAATTTTTTTCTAACAATCCAGAAATTACTTGAACGATTTCGCTTATGTGCTCGGTTACGCGCGGATATAGGTTAGCCTCTGCGACGTTTAACGCGTGAAAGTCCTCAAAGTATAGTTGGATATACTTTTTCGCTAGTTCAATCGGGTCTATTCCTTCTATTCTTGCCCTGTTTATGATCTTATCATCTACATCTGTAAAGTTTTGCACTAAGCATGTTGATACTCCCTTTGAGTTTAGAAACCTATGTAGCACATCAAAAACTATGATTGTTCTAGCATGTCCTATATGAGATCTGTCATATACGGTAACTCCGCATACATATATCCGAACTACATTATGTTCTGTTGGTAGTTTATGGTATCCTTTTGTGAAAGTATCGTAAATGTCCACAGATAATTTCCCCGTCTAGTTCGCTGTTAACTCAACGAGAGGGCAGTTAGACATCAACGTAGATGTCACCATTTCTTATTTCTACTCTGTAGGTGTTTAGCTTCACATCTTGTAAGAAGTCTAGCAATTCGCCTGTTCTAATATTATAATGCCATGAATGAAGGGGACATTCGACTACTTCTCCATCAATCTTTCCTGGAGCTAAAGAGCCGTCCTGATGGCGGCAGAGAGCTTCTATCGCATAATAGTCGTTATTGGTACGGAATAATGCAATTCTATTGCCTTTTATATTGATTTCTTTACCAGATCCAATCGAAATCTCCTTAACGTCTGCAACACGAGTCATTGTCATTTTTGGAATAACGTAATTTATGAAACCTACTGGAGTATAAATTGTTATGATATTCAAAATGTCTATTGCCAATCAAGGATACATTGTTTATCAATACGAGCATATTGGTTGCAGAAGAATGGATCATTCAAAATGACCGGGATAATTGCTGATAAGAATCTAGCCCCTCAGGGAAAAGCATCATATGATTGGGCACGAGCTCATATGCAGATTTTTAATTCGATTATGGAAAAGTATCAAAGCAGTAAACCCCTACGAGGAATAAAGCTTGCATTCTGTCTCCACATTACAAAGGAAACCTCAGTGCTTGTTATGTCAGCACAAAAGCTAGGTGCAAAGATAGCAATTTGTTCCGCTAATCCATTATCGACCCAGGATGATATCGCAGCCTTTCTTTCTTCTAAGAATATACTGACATACGCCTGGAGAGGAGAATCGGACAGCGAATACAGAGAATGTATTATGAAGGTCCTGCAATTTGGACCGAATATAGTGACCGATGACGGCGGCGACATGCACAACACTATTTTTCAGGTACCTTCTTTGAAAATATTAGGAGGGACTGAGGAAACTACTTCAGGTCTGGCCAGGCTTCGAATTCTACATTCTAGTGGGAAGCTCAATTACCCAGTAGTTGCTGTGAATGATGCAAGTACAAAGCACTTGTTCGACAATAGATACGGGACAGGACAAAGTGCTATAGATGGCCTATTAAGAGCAACTGGATTGTTATTAGCTGGTAAGCATGTCATAGTTTGTGGATATGGGTGGGTAGGAAAAGGCATCGCATCAAGAGCAAGAGGAATGGGGGCAATCGTTAGTGTAACAGAAGTAGACCCGTTGAGGGCAATGGAGGCTTCAATGGATGGTTACACTGTATCCAAGCTTTCGATTTGCGCAGGCTACGCTGATTTTATCATTACTTGTACTGGTCAGAAACACGTGATTAGTATCAGTGAAATTATAAAGATGAAAAGTGGTGTAATCCTTGCAAATGCAGGCCACTTTGACACTGAGATTGACATCCACTCCCTGCATAGTAAGGATAAATTTCCGATTCAAGTGAGACCCTACGTCGAGCAATTTACTATCCAACGTAAGCTTGTTTATTTAATTTCTCGCGGGAGAGTTTTGAATCTTGTTGGTTCAGAAGGCAGTCCACCTGAAGTCATGTCTTTGTCCTTTGCGAATCAACTTTTGTCAATTATATATATAGCTAAAAATTACAGTAAAATGCTACCAGGCATATACTGTGTCCCTAAGGAGATCGATAATTATGTTGCAGAAGCAGCACTTAGAGGTATGAATATTGAAATTGACAAGCTAAGCAAGATGCAACGGCGCTACATAGGCAGGCAATAGAGGGTCTAACTAACTAAAATAGATGTGATCACTGTACCAAATGAAGGGAAAAAAGATCTTGGAAATGAGAGATAGACGACAATAATAAAGATAAATTATGACTTTTGATATATATTCGAGCAATGCCTGAACTCAACACCATTACTAAAACAGTTATTGTCACAAGTGCGCTTCCTTACGCCAATGGACAAATACATCTTGGTCATATTGCCTCTACTTACTTACCAGCGGATATTTACACACGGTATATTCGTCTCTCAGGCTTGACAGTTTACCACGTCTGTGCGTCTGATGACTTTGGTACCCCAATTCTTATAAGATCTGAAAAGGAAAAAAAAACACCTAGTGATTATGTTTCCTATTGGAATCGACGTGATCTGAAGGATTTTCAAAGCTTGGCCATTAATTTTGATCTCTTCTCGAGGACAAGCTCTCCTGAGAACAAGTCGTTGGTGCAGAGCATTTTTAACAAACTCCAAAGTAATGGATATATTTATGAAAAGGAAGTCATTCAGCCTTTCTGCCCGGTTGATAAAAAATTCCTGCCTGACAGATTTGTGGTTGGAACATGCCCAAATTGTGGTGCTGAAGGCCAATATTCCGATCTGTGTGAAAACTGCGGTAAGGTACCTGAAGAAATTCTTGATCCAAAGTGTTGGATATGTGGATCAGTTCCTATAAAAAGATCAAGCAATCATTACTTCTTCCAGCTATCTAAATTCTCTGATAAGCTAAGAGATTGGCTAATTAAAAATTCAAATCTTCAAGAAGATATTAAAAAATATGTTCTTAACTGGATTAATAATGGATTAGTCGATTGGGATATAACTAGGGATATAGAGTGGGGAATACCTATTCCGACTTCTGATGCAAACGGAAAGGTATTTTATGGATGGTTTGATAATCATATCTGCTACATCTCGTCATTATTAATACTCGCCGAAGAACATAAAAAAGACGGGAAACAACTTTGGAATGAGTCTGCTATATTTCATTTCATAGGAAAGGACATAGTATATCATCACTACCTTTTTCTCCCTGCAATTCGGCTAGGAATAGATCAGGAGTACAAGTTGCCAGATTATCTGCCTACTAGAGGCCATCTCCTTCTAAAGAATAAGAAACTATCAAAAAGCAGGAACTGGTATATCAGTATTGAAGATTTCACACAGCGCTTTGAAACCGATTATCTTAGATTCTATCTTGCATCAATAACTCCGTATTCGCAGGACGACGTAAATTTTGATTGGGATACTTTCCGTGAAAAGATCAACAATGAATTAATTGCCAATGTAGGAAATTTCATAAACCGAACTCTAACTCTGATTCAGAATAATTTTGCGAGCTCAGTTCCAAAAATTTCAAAGTTGGAGAGTTACGATAACGAAGCAATTGATAGAATTCACACTATTGGAACAGAAGTTGGCACAAAGATAGAATCGAACCACCTAAACAGAGCACTCATGGATATCCTAGCATTTAGTTCATTTCTGAACTCATACTTTCAACACAAGAAACCCTGGAGCAGCTCCTCGGTAGATACAACGTTGTATATCTCTGTTAATGCTGTTAGAACGCTAGCAATTGTTCTGGCCCCATTCATCCCTAATTCTTCAGAGAAAATATGGTACCAACTCAAGCTAGGAGATAGTGTTCATAAACAGGAATGGTCAAGTAGTGGAGTTTTACGAATTGCGCCGGGTCATGTAATTGGGAAAATTGTACCACTTTTTAAAAAAATTGACAAAGAGACTATAGAAAAACTACAAATTGAAATGACGGGTAAATAGTAATTAGATATGAGACGTGGGCTCGTAATAGGCAGATTTCAACCTTTTCATTTAGGTCACCTTCATTTAGTGGAGAATGTTCTGGAGGAATGTCATGAGCTTATAATTGCAATCGGGAGTGCTCAATTCAACTACATTTATACCGATCCTTTTACTGCTGGCGAGAGAGTTTTGATGATCCATTCGGCATTGTTGAAATCAGGTATAGCAGCAGAACGATTCTATATCATTCCAATTGTCAACGACGAAAATAATTCTACATGGTATGCTCATCTGAGATCATTAGTTCCTGAGTTTCATGTCTTGTATACAGGTAACGAATTTGTAAAATGCTTAGTGAGAACTGCTGTTGATATTCAGACACCTAACTTTGAGAGAAAACGGACATATAACGGTACAAAGATTAGAAACCTTATCTCGCGCGAGTTGCCATGGTGTCATTTAGTTCCTTCCAGTGTTGCGATACTAATGGAAAAGATGGATGGTATAAACAGAATTCGAATTTTAAGCAAAGTAAAAAAGCGAAATGAACCTATGGTATATCCAAATGTGAAGTAATACAAAGATTGCACGATCAGTATCTAAAATGGCCGTATCTGAAAACAGACTTGATTGCTCGAAGCAAATATTTAATTTCAACTATTAATTAGAGTTAGACGTTATACTGGTTATGATTAGACCTATAAAATTCGAATGATACATCAATTGAAGTGAGGTTGATCGGTTAAATCATCTGAGCATTAGTGATGGAGTGCTTTATCCCTAACGCTTCCTAATTAAATTATTAGTGATGTATTCAATAATTTCTGCTAGTGGAGTTCCTGGACCGAAATTTCCCATTACCCCCTCCTTCTCTAAGAGTTTCTTATCTTGTTCTGGAATTATGCCACCACCTACGAGCAAAATATCGTTGATCCCTTTTTCTCTAAGAAGACGTGCCACCCTCGAGAAAAGTACTAAGTGGGCCCCGTTCAGTAGGCTCATTGCTACCGCGTCAACATCTTCTTCAATTGCAATCTTTGCAACTTGGCTTGGAGTACAAAATAAGCCTGAATATATCACTTCCATTCCAGCATCACGTAGCCCTCTACAAATAACGAGCGCTCCTCTATCGTGGCCGTCAAGGCCAAGTTTGGATACCAGAATTCTGATCGGCTTTTGTCTCTGTTGTTCAGATAGCATCATATGAATTAGTTGCACTAAGTATATTAGGTTTAAACCTCGTGATTTCTGAAACTGATTCCTATTCCCGTCCTATTTGTGAGCAAAAAGGTATTTAGAATCTTCTTTCATGCATTAACTAGATTGCATTTAGCAGAAGGTATATCTAATTCGGATCCGAGATCATTAGCCCGGGCGATTTCAATAGTCGACAACAATGAGCCAGAGGCTCATGATTTAATCAAAGCAATATTCAATATGACTGGAGGCGCTAGGACTGTCGGATTTACTGGTCCGGCGGGGGCAGGTAAAAGCTCATTGATAGGCAAATTAATCTCTTACTTCCAAGAATTAGGTCAAAAGATCGCGGTACTTGCAGTGGATCCTTCAAGCCCATTAACTGGTGGAGCCATTTTGGGGGACAGAGTGAGAATGCAAGGGATCTCCGACGATGAGAATGTCTTCATGAGGAGCTTAGCCTCAAGAGGAGCATCTGGAGGCGTGTCAAAATCGCTTAGAAATGTAATTAGGGTTTTAGATGCAGCCGGATACAAACTTGTACTTGTGGAAAGCGTTGGTGCAGGACAAGTAGAAGTAGATATAGCCAGCGTAGTCAATCTGACGGTAGTGGTACTTAGTCCTCAAACTGGGGATAAGATCCAAGCTATTAAGGCAGGACTTAACGAGATTGGAGATTTGTATGTCGTTAACAAATCTGATTTAGACGGCTCGGCTACGTTATTCAATTCTATACTTGATCTTGTTGGCGATGTAGAAAGGAAGCCGATAGTTACAAGTACCTCAGTTAGGTCTGGGATGGGAATCAAAGAACTGGCTCTCACCATAACAAACTTGTTGAACTCAAAAAACATTAATTACAAAGCAAGGGAAAAAGTAATGCTGGAGTCTGAACTTAAAGAAATGGTTATTGATATCCTCACTCAAAAGTTTTGTACAATGTTAGTGGGCAAGAAGGAAATGTACACTCAACTCATCGACGATCTTATTCACAGGCGAATTGATCCTTTTCGAGCCGCAGAGTCTCTGGCAGACAGCCTAGTTGGAGTGCTGAGAAGTTAAATGAGCAAAGGAACGTTCAAAACGGATTCTGGAATACCAGTGAAAGAGGTCTATAATAAAGAAGATCTTCCTTCAAGTATCACAAATGACAGTCATCCCGGAATGATGTACTACTCCAGAGGAATTTACCCGAAAATGTATCGAGAGAGGCTGTGGACGATGCGCCAGTATAGCGGGTTTGGAAGCGCAGAAGAGACGAACGAGCGATTCAGATTTTTGCTAGATCATGGCCAGACTGGACTGTCACTGGCGTTTGACCTCCCAACACAGACCGGGCGAGATTCTGATGATTTGGCTGCAGAAGGCGAGGTTGGTCGGACTGGTGTTGCGATTAGCTCTATTGATGATATGATGACTTGCTTTGATGCTATCCCTCTAGATAAGGTAAGTACTTCAATGACAATAAATTCTACAGCCGCGACCCTACTTTCGTTATATCTCGTAGTAGGAGAATCGCAAGGTGTTGCCCCCAGCCAATTGAGAGGAACGACACAAAATGACATCCTCAAAGAATACATAGCTAGAAATACCTATATTTATCCGCCAAAGCCGTCGATAAGACTAATCGGCGATATGATTCAATATTGCTCACAACATGTTCCGCTGTGGTACCCAATTAGCATTTCTGGATACCACATGAGGGAAGCTGGTGCTAATGCTGTTCAAGAATTGGCCTTTACGTTTGCTAATGCTATCGAATATATTAATACGTGTATAGAAAGGGGACTGAAAGTTGATCAGTTTGCTCCTAGACTATCATTCTTTTTCTGCTGTACAATGGAATTCTTCGAAGAAATAGCGAAATTCAGAGCAGCTAGACGGATTTATTCTAATATCATGAAAGAACTATACCATGCTAAAGACGACAAGTCTTTGCATTTAAGATTCCATGTACAAACAAGTGGCGAGTCTCTTACAGCTCAGCAAGTAGACAATAACATAATAAGAGTTACTACTCAGGCAATGGCAGCAGTACTTGGAGGATGTCAATCACTTCATACCAATTCTAAAGATGAGGCCCTTGCTCTTCCTACCGAAGAGGCTGTCAAGATAGCTCTAAGAACACAACAGATTGTTGCAACTGAAACAGGTGTTACCAAGACCGTTGACCCAATAGGAGGCTCGTATTATGTAGAAAATCTAACTGCTGAGATCGAGGAACGTGTTTGGGATTATCTCAAAAAGATAGAACGAATGGGTGGGGCATTAGCTGCAGTTGAAAAAGGGTATTTTCAAGATGAAATAAGATCAAACGCCTACCTTCTTAAGGGCGAAATCGATCGCAACGAGCGTGTGATTGTAGGTGTAAACAAGTACCAGGATTCTTCAAATATCGAACCTAAATTAAACGTCGTGGATCCCGCAATCGAAGAGCGGCAAGTTAAGAGGCTGAGAGAATTTAAGAGCTCCAGGGACAGACTGAAGGTGGAAGAAGTCATGAATAAACTAGTAGCTGTAGCCGAGGGTGAAGAAAATGTTATGCCGCATATAGTTAGCGCTATCAAGAATCGGGTGACGTTAGGAGAAATCAACAGTTCTTTTAAACAAGTGTTCGGTTCGTATCAGCCTCGAATTTCGTTTTAGTCCTTCCGGATCCTAGCTCTGATTCATCGAAATTCAATCCATCACCAAAAAATTAGTGATCTAGAAGTTCAGAGGAAATTCTGAATATTTCGATTGACGTATTTTCAAATCCTATTTCGACTTCGTCTCTCTGCTTTGGCAAATTTCTTGCTCCCACTACGTTTAGAATCTCGTGCGTGAGTCCTGGTGGATGGTTTTTTCATCTCCCTCGAATCAATACAATTGGCTTATATATTCTTCACCAATGGGACGGGATCTAGGATTTGATATACTTCGAACTATATGAACTTGCTTTGTGGTAGATTAATAAATTGGAGTAGAAGTCCACTACCCTAGTATGAGAATTGACCATGTTGCGATAGCTGTGAACAACTTAGATCAAGCCCTGAAAAATTACGAAAAGTTGATCAAAGTAAACAATATACATATCGAAAACGTCACAAATGAAAGAGTGAAGGTTGCGATCTTGAATCTTGAAGATACCAGGATTGAATTGATGGAACCCACCGCAGAGGACAGTCCAATTAACAAATTTCTTCTGCAAAAAGGAGAAGGACTACATCATATCGCCATTACTGCAGACAATATAGAGGAAGATGTTTCAAAAGCCTCTGAGAATGGGGTCAAGATGCTAGGAGACATTCGAAAGGGTTCTTACGATAGAAAGATCACATTTATTCACCCAAAATCTATGAACGGTGTTTTGATAGAAATGTGCGAGGCTGTAAACCATTAAATTCACGATTATGCGTAAACCCCAGATTGTTTTAGCTAGCCGATGCCACTGCTTCATTACAGACCTTCATAGCATAAATAGTACCTAGAATAGAATATCTCCTATGGAAAACAGCGTGCATAGCGAGCAAAGATCTACAGGTAGGATATGCGCACTATGCGGCTCATCATTGGAATTTGATTGCACAGTCAGTTTGTGCGTAGATTGCATGAAGCATGCTGACTGCTGCATAGGCCTAGAAGATACTAGAGAATAATCTACTCTACCATTTTTAATGTATCCGTTAAAGTGATTATCCCAATGACATTCCCAGTTTCGCTCACTAGTACGCACTTTGAAAATCTAACGAGAGGAATCAAAGCTTTTGCTGGGGTTGATAAATCAACTATGGGTGGAGGGGGTTCCATTACAGAAGCAATTGACATAACACTAAGATTTTTATTGTTACTTTCTGCAATTGTTTTAGCCAGATTATCCTCACTCAATATTCCCACGACTATCCCATCCTCAAATACAGGGAGTTGGCTTATAGAATAATCCCTCATCTTACTTATAGCATCATGTACAGATTCGCTTTTCTGAACAGACACTAATGTCCGGCTACATATATCTGCAGCTTTCATGGATGACTTTCCCTCGAGAGCACTAAGAAATTCAAAGATCTTTTTTGCGGTTTCGTAACTTGGTTTACACCTGCCAGTTTCGATCTGATTAATCATTGATGCGCTTATCCCTACTTGAACAGCCAGCTTCCGTTGAGTTAATCCTAGCTTTATCCTCAGCTGCTTAATATAGTCTAGTCTAGGAAGCATCAAGAGATGTTTGGTTATGACATATATTACTCTATAAAATTGGCAAATAAATATTTGAAGGCATCAATAATCTTGATAGCCTTATATTACTTACGTGCTGAATTTTTTTATCAGATCTATTCATGAGCAAAGAGACTACACAGTCAAAATGGGACTCGGTAAAAAGGTACAAGCTAAAAAAGATGCTAAATGAACTTTCGAAAATCAGTGGCCATGGCACAGAGCTTGTAACTGTTTATATTCCTCCGCGTCGTCCTATTTTTGATGTTATTTCTCAGCTTCGAGATGAGGCTGGAACTGCATCAAATATTAAATCTGATCTAACTAGGACGCACGTTCAAGATGCTCTAAGTAGAACAATCGAATATCTAAAGCTTTATAAAACTACTCCAGAGAATGGTCTAGTAATTTTTTGTGGTGCACTTTCAACTGGTAAGGGCCTGGGTACAGAAAAGATAGAAATTTTTCCAGTCATACCTCCCAAGCCAGTACAGATACAACTGTACAGATGCGACGACCACTTCTGGATCGATCATATTAAAGATATGTTAAAAGATGATCGGGTTATTGCTATTTTGGCGCTTGATACGCAGGAGGCCGGGTTAGGAGTACTGACAGGCGATCGCTGGGAGGCAATCGATGACCTCACTTCAGGTGTGGCTGGCAAGCACAGGCAAGGTGGCCAATCTGCGAGAAGATTCGAACGGCTAAGAGAAAATGACCTTAACGAGTTTTATCATAGGGTGGCAGATAGGGCCCAGACTATTTTCGTAGATCAATATAAGGTAAAAGGAATTATAGTAGGAGGACCGGGGCCTACAAAGGAAAACTTTTTGAGAGAAGAGTACTTGGACTATCGACTCCAAAATAATGTCATTTCAACATTGGATACATCGTATTCAGGTGAAGAGGGAGTCCGGGAAATCGTCGACAAAATAAATGATCAAGGAATAATGTCAGAATATAGGCTTATGGAGGAAAAAAAGTTAGTTAAGAGGTTTATGAGCGAAGTTCATTCGGAATCGGGATTGGGCATTTACGGGCTAATGGATATAGTTAAAGCATTACAAAGCGGTGCCGTAGATTTAGTAATTGTTACCGATGATGTATCTGTAGTTCGAATAACAACCACCTGTAAGAAATGCGGGTATTCAAGTGAGAAATTTATAGATAAATCCAAGGTCTTTGCAGAAAAACAGGAGATTATATCGGACCCTTGTAAGTCATGTCAGGGTTTGGATTATGAAACTACCGAACAAGACATAGTCGACTATTTAGAGGAACTTACAACAATGACAGGGAGTAGGATCGAAGTAATATCTGGCAAAACTGAAGAAGGTATGCAATTGTCTAGTCTTGGCAAAATTGGTGCGATTCTTCGATTCAGGACAAAGAATATCACAAGTTAGTTCAAACTTTATGAAAGTTGTATCTGAATATGACATGAGGGACTTGGTAAGAGTTCCTGATCCAAGTAAGGTGATGATAATTGAGGATGACTTAGATCTCTTGATCCTCTATAAGGATTATCTCATGAAGAGCGGATGTATTGTTATAGCTACGTCAAGTACCGCTGAGGAAATCCTCGTTGACTACAAATCATATCGACCAGACTTCGTGATACTCGATTATAATTTACCTGGAACTATGAACGGATTGCGAGCCGCAGGAGAGATTTTAAACATAGATCCTAATGCGAAAATCATAATCCTGACAGCATTTAGCGACGTGAAACAAGAATTAGAGAGACGCTCGCATTTCAGGGGTAAAAATATTAAAGTCATATTGAAGCCGATCCAGATCTCTTATCTGAAAAGTTTGGTTTTTGATTGAATGACAAGGCTAGTTGTATGGCTGGCAACAATGGTATGGTCAAATTCATCACCCAAAACGATTATAGATAGCAGTTAATCTGAGGGCTGGTGGTAGGATTATTGGAGTATCTTTTAATTTAATCATTACAATACCTAATAGATGTTCGTTGTAAAGAAAATGGGGAAGAACGGAATTTGGTCAGCGATATCTTTTATTGATGAAAACGGCTCGTTTAGGGGCGAAGCTCGGTTTGATACGGAACACGAAGCGAGGACTTATCTAATGAAATACACAAAAAAAATCAAAAAACATTTGGATTTAAAAGTGTTCGAAGAATAGAACCAATTCTTCTAGCAATTGTTTTTGGACTAATTGTCATTTGATTAGATAACCTTTTACATGATTTTTACCTAAATTATTTACGATGAGTCTTTGTTACATCTGTAATCTCAGAAAATACACGCTAGTCTGTCCAAATTGCAAGAGACCTGTCTGCAAGCATTGTCTAAAAACCTTTCCTTTTTCGGAGAGCATTTGTCTCGAATGTTCAACACAGGTAAAGACTGGTCTAGGAGGAATACGGAAAGATGAAGAGATATTTTAAGAAATGAATCTGAATGTCTTACCAATCTTTATCATAAATCTTCAACTTTGATTCTTGTTACATTACGAGGTGACTTTTTAAACAAGCCTTCAAAATAGAGAAAACTATGCAATATCTAAATAGAAGAATTCTATGCGGTTTGGACCAAAGCCCCGGACTCTTTTAATCTTACCTTCTTTGGTAAGACGTGTGATTGCATAATGAACTACATACTTATTTCCAAATTCTTTCTCTAATACTTTCGCAGTCAATTGTCCGTTATGCTTTTGAATCATAGAGTAAACGAGTTGAACAGTGCTATATTTGGAACTTCTGTTTATCTGGACTGAATCCACCATAGAATCTGCCTAAGCACTCCTTAAAAGGAATTTACTTCGCTTTTTTTAACAAGTCGCAGATTATGAATAAACTTATTTCTAAATGTAATTTTACTATCCATAGTCTTTGGAATGGATTAGTGATCTAGTCACTGTTGAAGATATCCTGAAGAAACTGGTTCCGCTATAGATTTTCTAATAGATTCAGCTATCCTACCAAGCTCGGCAAGTGATGCGACCTTCCTGGATGGCCAATTTCCATTAGGACTATCGTAGCTGTAGCGGGGAATTATGTGTACGTGGACATGAGGTACAATTTGATTTGCTGCGCGACCGTTATTTTGACCCAAATTAAATCCGTCTGCCTTAATTGAAAGCACAATTGCCTTTGCTAAATTTGCAGCCAGACAATACATTCTACCAATTAGGTCCATAGGCATAGAAAGTAGATCATTGTAGTGCACTTTAGGCACCAAGAGTGTATGCCCATGATTGACTGGGTATTTGTCCATTAGTGCTATAAATTCATTGTCTGAATAAATACGCACACTGGGTGCATCACCTCGAATAATTGAACA
>JARBAU010000124.1 GCA_029237525.1 Nitrososphaerales archaeon
ACACCTGAGGTCTCGGCTTTCTCTATTTGTATAGTAACGGCGTCTCCTACTCGAAGCCCCGTATCCTCATACTCTCTCATGCTAAGCTTAAACGTAGGTGATTCAGAGAGTCCTATGCCTCCTAAGCCACCTCCACCAAGTATATTTGACATCGCTTTAGGCAAATTTTTCATTAAATCTTCTGGCGAGGTGAAAGCAAATGCTTTGGCACCAAACGGACTCTGAGGTTGTTTTTGCAACCTATCGTCATTAGAAGAGTTTGGATCAGTAAAACCTACATAAACGTAAGGGCTTCCATCTTGTGATGCTTCAATCCTTGATACAATGAATTTTTTTTTCATTTTCTTGTAACAATTATGACAAATGTCAATCGCAGCTTATATATGTTGATAGATAATTGGGTATAGCCGGTAGCATTGTACGCAAGTGCTTTATTTGTATCTAAACTAATATAAGTTCATCACAATTAATCCAAAAAATGCTCTAAGCTGTGGTATTTTCTGTTCATTTCTAATTCCATAAAAAGAATAGCACGCCATAAAATCAATATAGTCTAATGCATCAGCTATATTGTGTGAATAAATTAGTGTGAATAAATTACTTAATTCTTCATTATTTAGTTAGTATTTATCAAAGTATATAACATTTATAGTACATTATTATAATATATATAAATAATGTAGAGAACTGCCTAATTCCCGGTGAAATCAGTCTACATTTAAACAATACCAAAAATCTAAGATACAACTACGATAATCCTAATTTAATATGCTGATCAGGTGACTTCATAAAAGGTCAATTAAAAATTATATTTCAATCTCGATATTAATGATTATGCAAATTCTGAGTAAGAATTGATAAATTTCGACTAATTTTGCCCGTACAATATATCTAATATTGTCTAATACAATATTATTATAAGATTTAGAATTAAAATATATTCTCATCTCTAAAAGGGCAATTTAGATACTATCCCTTGAGTGTATGGTCTACAAGCACAGCACGAACTTCAAGAATGGACTGAATAAAAAGCTATTTGGTTGTCCTATATGCCAAAATTCAAATTATCTCGTATTTACAAAAATCATGGTTAATAGATATTCATATTCACGCGATTTGTACTGTCACTATTGTAATATCATTTTTTCTAGGAATCAGGCAGTGACTCCTATTAGACAATAAAGAGATTCAGTAAAAGTGAATTCTAATCGCCTATGATTAGCATATATTGAACTTTTACATGTGCTTGTGATACTATGTGAGATACAATTAGCAGAATTGACCACGTCCCATAGTATAATAGTGTACTTTTGGTATTTAGAAACAGACAACTGACTATAGAGGAATCGATTAGGATTTATTTATTTTCCTTAGCTCATTACAAAAATCTTGCCAATTTTCAGAATTGCTTATTCCCCATTCTTCAAAACAAATAACATCTGATAAGCCCAGCCTAGGTAGCCATCCTAATACTTCTAAGTCTGGTTTAGGTGAAAACTTTTCAACATATCCTAGACAGAGATACGCAACTGGTTTGATATGTTTTGGTATTTTCAAAATTTGACTCAGGTCTTCATTTGCAAGTATACTGACCCAACCTACTCCAATACCCTCCACTCTAGCTGCTAACCAAAGATTTTGAATGGCACAGCAAACACTGTATACTCCAGTCTCCTCGATCGACGTTCTACCTAGAACGAACGGTCCAAACCTTGTTGGATCATATGTGACACATATGTTTATAGAAGAATCCATAATACCTTCTAATTTTAACGAAACGTATTTTTCTTGTCTTTGTTTATCGCCATCTAGCATAGATACAGATTTCCTGTATTCTTTCAAGAAAGATTTCTTAACACGCTCTTTGATCGAATAGTCTCTTACGAGGATAAAATTCCAAGGTTGGGAAAAGCCTACTGAAGGTGCATGATGCGCAGCATTAAGAATTCTTAATAGAACATCATTTGGAACGGTCTTGTTGCGCATAAAGTGAGATCGAACATCTCTTCTTGAGAAAATTGCCTTATAAACAGCATTCATCTCATAATCTGAAAAAGGAAATTCGTTATAATCACTGCCGTGCCGATTTTCAGACATCATGATTATTGCATATGTAATGATTCTTATATAATAAGTGAACTATTGATAAATACCTGTACAGTTATGCTTTCGCTCGCAATCATGATTTTATTGTTAGTTTATTTCTTAGCTATTGGCACATCTGAACTAGAAATAGTAAAGGCGTAGTTCCTATTCATATTGAAGGGTTCATAAGCAAGAAGCATATCAATTAATTCATGAAGTAGATAATATAATACGGCATCCTTGCTAGGACTACGGTACGATGTAATTACATCATTTGAATTACAATGAGTAAAATATATCTTCATTTCTAGTTTCTGGTATAGCAACTTTTCACTATGTTATCTAGTAACGATTCGTCGATCGCTTTCTGGGTAAGGATATTCCATATGTTTGGCGGTTGCCTTCCCAATCTTAATTCCTAGAAAATAACTGACGATTTTTAACGCTAAATCTATACCAGATGAAATCCCCGCGGACGTGAATATAGGTGGATCAGTTGTGACTCTTACATCTTCACGGACTTTGGCTGTTGGTGCAGATTCTCGAAGAAAGTCAAATGCTTGCCAATGAGTAGTTGCTTCGCGTCCGTTCAATAAACCGGCCCTTCCAAGAAGGCTAGAACCAGTACAAACTGACGCCGTCAATCTGGTCGTAGATGCTCGATCTGCAATCCATTTAATTATCATCTTGTTACTTATTTCAGTGCGCGTACCCCAACCACCAGGGACAATAAGCAAATCTAAATGTGGGCAGTTATGAATCGTAGTATCAGGTGTGAATATAAATCCACCAACGCCAGTGATCTGTTCTGTATTTTCTGAAACTAAGAGAACTTCAAAAGGCGATGATTCCTGACGTCGGCGATTTTCATTCATACGCGTTACAGAAAATACTTCAAATGGTCCAGTAACATCAAGGACTTCAACTTGATCAAATATGAGTATTCCAACTCTCATTTTATTATGATGTGTCATTCCTGAATATGTTAGTATAGTTGCTGACAGCGATAACTAAATATTACAAAACAGATTTCCAATGTATTTTATTATTTATAGTAGTCACAAGTTCTAAATCCATGCGAACAGTAAGACAATTCAAATATTTTGAAGCAGGCTATGAATTATTTATTACAATCTCACTCGTGATATTGTGAAGATCCATTACAGAATTACGCTATACTAATTCATATTTCGTCAAATTATAGTACCTGCTATAAGTTATGATTTAAACTATTAAGATGTACTAAGGACGTTTGGTATATGGTTAATGATGACTAAAAAAATTTACAGTGGTGATTTAAAGGTCTCTAATCGATCTCCTTTAGATCGAATTGCATTTTATGGTCGAACTCTCTCAGAATACCTTTTGATGTTCGGTATTAATGATATTGATCATTTGAAAACTTATAATGCGGTATTGGATTGTCCATCAGGTGCATCTTCCTTCGTTGCGGAATCTAACAACAATTATGAAATAAATACAGTTGGTTGTGACCCTTTATTTGGACTAGATTCTAGAGTATTACATAAAAAAGGAGAAGAGGATATAGAATATGTTACAAAACGAGTATCACTTTCTCAAGATCTTTATAATTGGAACTTTTATCAATCTATAGACCGTTTGAAAGAGTATAGAAAACGAGCATTAGTCCAGTTTATATCAGACTATAGAGATAGAAAGAAAAGAAAACGCTACATAAAAGCAAAATTGCCTCGATTACCATTCGATGATAAGAGCTTTGAATTGGTATTGAGTGGACATTTCCTCTTCACATACAGTTACAAATTTGACTTATCATTCACATTGTCGTCTATAATAGAACTATTTAGGGTTTGTGCTAAAGAGGTCAGAATTTACCCATTACAAAAGTCAAGTTTACAACCATACGACCATTTGCAAGATTTGTTGTATACTCTAAAGAATGAGTATAGAATTGCTTGTGATATGGTACCTGTATTATTTGAATTTCAGAAAGGCAGTAATTTGATGTTACGGCTTAGGCGTCATAAGGCTATGTAACAAATCAACACTACTACTAGAACATCTAAAGAATTATAAAAAAATTAAGGATTATTTGAAGTCTCCCAAAGCGAATATTGTTCGCATTACGACAATCATTTATAAATCAATCCAGTTAGTTTCTTACTTCGGGGGTCAGCGGTTTTGCGATTGCATCTAGCGTATATGTAACCGTGAATGGTTGACCATCAGTCTTATGAAAAACTAGTGCGCTCCCCGCAAATGTAAAAGATCCTGTACTGATTGGAGTATTTGTAATCGATACAGGAGTGTCCGAAAATAATGTCATTGGAGATAGTGCAATCCTTGTAGTGTTATCGATCCATTTTCCAGTGAGCGGCACTCCATGAGTCTTATCCGGAAGGATTTTAGGATCATATCTATGCTCTACTTCCACTTCAATTGGTTTACTAGCGGTAAAAGTCGCAGTACCTACCCAAATCTTCCCGTCACTTCGCATTGGGAGCGCAACCGCTATCTGATGTGGGATAGTCTGATTATTCGCTCTAGCTGTTGGAGCTGGTAATGACATAGATGTATTCTGCACAGTTATTATATTGTATAATTTAGAAGGTGGCGACAGTTGTGGTTGTACCGCATTGACTTCACCAAAGAATCCTCTGTTAATCGATAGCTGCAGCAGCAGGATTCCCAAAGTCATTAATATTGTCCCAAAAATTGTTGAATATTTGTTTGACATATGCTTACTTTTTCGTTCTTGCCACCATGCTCTATCAAGGGGTATTAATGTTTCTGCAAAAGTACGTTATGACTTGAGACTAACCTCAAACATGATCGTAGAGATATGGTACTTGAATTGTGAATATGCATAATAATCTGTATGTCATTTTTTGCAGCAAATAGTCAGTTCAGTGTACAGACTGCTTCAACCTTCCTACTGACCCAGCCATAAAGTAACCATGTCTGGTGGTGAGAGGGCATTAGATGGACTTTATCTAATGCTTTGATGATTCCAACAGATATAGATACTCTGTATTTGTGATTGATTGGTAGGATATATCAAAATATGTCTGTGTCGAGTTTCCCATAGTTTCACTTCGATGACCGACTAATATTGCACCATTCGAAATAAAATTGTGTGCAGTTCAGCAGCTGATGTGAATGGAAACTTTAGATATATTCTCAATATTTTGAATGATATCTACTGAATTCACATTTTTAGGATTTGGATTGTTGCCTTGCCAATTCATGCGAATGTCTATTAAAGTAGGTATTCATATTTACAGGATGGAATAGTAATATAGACGATCTATCATTGTTCATTATCATTCGAATTATCAATTGTACCCCATATGACGATGATCCCTATTATGATTTCATATCATTAATTAGATATTCCTTTAACTATTCCAAGTCAAATTCTCACCATATCTGGCTTATTTGAACTAAATTGGTACATGAATATCGAGATAGAATCTACATAAGAAAGGATATTCTATTGAAACTCTACGAATATGGCGAACTTAATCAAACAAAATTATTGAGCTATTGCGGATTAAACAATGTAAAACACAGATATATTCTTGATGATATGGCGAAAAAGGGAATGATTATGAGAACAGAAGAATTCTGGGGAAACAAGATTATTATCAAATACAGGCTCTCAGACAAAGGCTATGATATCTTAAAACAAATTTTAGAACCATATGAATCATTGTTTCCAAGGGGTGGGATGTGAAAGCAAGCATAATGATATTACTCAAATTTTCGTATCTGAGCATCAATTCCCATAGAACAAGTATACTACACTGTTTATAATACATCGTGGGTCAATAATACCATAATCAATCTACCATGACAGACAGAGAGAAAAACGATGGCAAAGAAAGCGGTAAAGACAAAGAATCCAAAGAGAATCTATTTCAAATAATGGACGGAATCATAGATCAACTCAACATTACAAAAAAGATATTCATTATAATGATATTAACTATTATGATCATACCCCCATTGTCTTTTGTTGTTACGTTTGCATTATTTGGACCGCCGTTTCCATTTGACGCTAGTAAAGTTCTACATGAAAGATTTGGTCCACAACCACAATTTGGTCACTATTTTGGCATTGCCCGTTTTGTCCCGTTTCTGATCTCCCTAGTATGGTTAGGAATTGGAATAAGGCAATGGTTTGTGCTTTCAAAATGGACTAAAAGGTATGAGCGCTACAAGGAATTACAAAGAAAGCTAGACCAGAAATTGGACTATGATGACGAAAGCGGATATAGTGATAAAGGCAGATAGTGATAAAGGCAGATAGTGATAAAGGCAGATAGTGATAAAGTGAGACGAGTCCAATAGGAACTCTCAGCTATGGCGGTATGTACAAAGTGTGAAATACGATCAACAAGAATGTAAAAGTTGTGCATACATCATTAATATTCATTTTGGAATAGCTGTCTTTATTCATAACGATCCTTGATTTCATTTTCATTTTCATTTTCATTTTCATTTTCATTTTCATTTTCATTAAGGAATAATGCCTGAATATATGTCCTATTACTGAGTTGAGAATCAATATGTGTGAATGTGAATTCTTCCCCCAATCATTCAAATAATCTATATAAAAAGAAAAAAGAGACTTTTATATTATCACTGTTCTCTATTGGCAATCTAGCTGGATACTATAATAGGTTGTTCCTGCTGTTGTATCTCTTCAAGATCTATTTTAGTAGAGTCTTGATCTTCCTCTTTAATAATCTTGCTTCTAGTTCGATATCTATATAGCAAGTCGTAATCAATGCAGTCGCACATAGTTGTAATAGTTATTATTAACTTTATGCTATTTACGAGTTTCAAGTCGGAACACCTTTTTACTTTGCTTTAAGATAGATTTAGAGCATGACGAGATAAAGGCAGAAAGTTGAAATTAATGCAAAGTGAATATGTCGTCGAAATCATATCTATAATTTATGATAACGAATAACAAGTTAATCCTTTTCGCCATCTTATCAACTCGATTCCTAAAATGAATTGTTATCATATGTCAAAGATAATGACACTGGGAATACATCATTATTTGATGACATTAGTCTTTGTTGTTATCTCTGCCGGCATCAAAACTTGCATTGGTTTCGACTGCATTAAGTCATAATGAGCAGGTTGGTGTTCTCTTCGTCTGTTGACCATGGTCTATATGAATTCATGAAATGGCCTCTTCGTTATTTCTTCATCATCCAGCTTAGACTCATCAATCATTATTCTGTTACCTATTACTGATTATATCAATGTAAATATGATCTGGACAGACAATAATCCTCGATGGTTTAAGTAAGCCCTTACCATATTATTGCAAATATATTAGCAAGGTCATTGATTATGATGTCGGTCGTCATTAGTAACTCCGTATCTAGTCTTGGAAGGATTTCACCCGGATTTATCTACAAATAAACAAATACCGAATAAATGCTAATTATTCATTATTTACCACATTAGTGTGATTCTGTGTCAATATTGCGTAGCAATATGTATCTATATACTTCTACATACCTGGTCTTCCTAGGTATGAATAAGTCAATAATTGTAGCAATGGTCATAGCGGCAGTTGCAGTGACAATGGTAGCATCGGTAATGACAATTGGAGTAGCCAATGCTGGGCCAGAAGGTTGTCCGAAGTGTTTCCATCACCACCATCATCATCACCACCATCATCATCACGGTCATCATGGACACAATCATAGTGGCGGCGTCTGAGGAGGAACCGGATAGGTAAGTGATCCAACGTAAGTAAAGCATCTCCCTTTTTTTTGATTTAATTAATCTAATTCTGTATGCTATATAACACTAAACGACTGCATAAGTTTAATCAATACCATATAGAGATTATAGTACCAGAAGATAAACTGGTGATGGTGATGAATAGCGATCTAGTTATGCTGTACTTGCCTGTCTTTACCAACAGGTTTGCCGGGCATATGACCCTTGATCGTTACTATCAGCTGCAACTTTGGTAATGAAGGTTGATGTATGGTTTGGTACCGTCTAGACTAACCCTATATCAGTCTTCATATCATCATAATGCATGTTAATCGAATCAGAATGCCTGTCCTGCCCTGTAGCTCTATCTTTTTCCTCTTCATAGTAGGAGTGTAGAAATATAGAAGTTTATCCCTACTTCATCTGTTCTTGGTTACAAGAGGTACTTTCATTTCTTGTGGTATAAGCAAGCGGCCAATTCCCTTGTCTGCCGGTTGATTATAGAGTTCTGGATAGATATAGTGGCCTCGCTCCTTATCTGGCTTATCTTCCTCAACCTGTACACGATGAGCATTGGCCCAAGGATCCTTACGAATACCTGTGACCTGCCAGGAGACTTTCATACCTGAAGTTCCGCCAGCAATCTTGAAACTACTGTGATTATGGTTGTTATTGTTATTGGTATTACCGGCAGTATCAATGTCATATGTACCAGATTCAGATATTTCCTTTGCTATGTAGAGATTTGGTCCGGGTGCACCTATGGCAGTAAGCTGATATCGATAATCCATATTTAGCGCGGTGA
>JARBAU010000125.1 GCA_029237525.1 Nitrososphaerales archaeon
CCTGTCCCTAAATCTAAAATTCGTTTGGTATTTTCAGGTAGATGATCTATCAAGACTGATTCTCCTTCTGATCGGTGCGGAAGGTTATCAGCTACATTTAGATATGCCAAAGCATTCTGAGGATTAGACCACTCTTTTGCGGATCGACTCATGACAAAAATTCTATATTCGAAGTAAAAAAGTATTGCGGGTTCTGGAAGTTTATCAACTAAAATGGCAGATTTGATCGAGTTATATCCTATTAATCATAGAAGTTATGTATATTTCTATCATGAGGAGCATTTATTCAATATGTCAATAACAGACCCTGCTTAGAACATTTGGTTTGTCTAACTTAACGCCTAGTTGTAGATTGTGATGGACGACAAATACGGCTCAGGTTTGTGACTCCAACTGCTCTGTCATTGACTTCATATCTACTAAATTCCAACGTTCTATGATTTTTGAATCGCGGAAAGAAAATATTGTCATACCCTTTACCGTAAATTGCTTATTGGTTGGCAGAATGTCCAAAAATTCACCTTTGTGGGTTCCTGATAAATTGTATCTGCATGCCACCTTGTTTCCTTCGATTATGATATCGTCAAAAGTGATTGTTATATCAGGGAATGCTTTCCACAGGAGATAAATGAACTGTCTAAACCCTTCCTTGTTGGCTGGTTGATTTGGAGGAAAATCATGGAACGTCAATGAATCATCATAAAAATCAAAGTAAGATGATTCCCTACGCTGTGGATCGTTAAAGGTGGCTGCCAATCGTCGGACAACTTCTCTTAAATAATCGACCGAAGACATCATAGGGGTATGTATAGGTATTTTAATAAGTTTTTCTCTAGTTGTATTTGTATTTCGAGAATTCTAAAAGATTTAGTCGTGATGAACTAATGTTTGCAAAAATGTGAGGACTAATCTAACTGGACTGGCTTTTTCATATGTGTAATGCATGCTACGCGATAACATAACTACTAGCTCCTGACGGGAAGGCGGGCGAGCGAGTGAAATAGAAACCATGAGATACTCGTATGGGAACTATAGTTATTATAAAGACTAGTCCGGCCAAGACCGGTGAAATAGTGCGCAGCGAAGTAATATGCATACTGCTGATCTCTCAGACTATGCATCATGTCCATATAATTGTGTTATCTTATCACTGGGTAATTGTGAATTGGTAACAGCCAGTCTAGTAGCAAGTCTTTGGTATAGGAGTAGATTCAATTGATTGTTTGTTAACGCTCGTTGTTGGAGATTGCTTCATGACCGAACCAATACGGAATTACTTATCTTGCTGTCTACTTCACATACTAATTTAGTGAAGGCAACTTAGGGATCACATGTAGTAATATTACCAAGAGCTGATTTTAAGTCAGGGTATATAGTATTTACAGAACCAATTCAGAAGCAACAAGGCCACGTACACCATTCTGTCCTAAATTCTTCATACATTCTTCATAGCAAACTGTTTAAACAGTATCTTTATTTTATATGCCTTAACTGCGTTATTTGTACTCGTATTCGTTGTAAGATTGTGTTTGGTATTGTTTGTTGTGGTAGTATTGCTTGTTGAAGCAGCATGTGTTAATAATATTGGGAACCATAAATAAAATCAATGCTCATGCCATGGTCAACTCAAGTACAATAGCAATAATTATGGATATGCTCAAAATGTGAATCCCAACATGAACTATAAAATCTTTTATTTTGATAGATTAATGTGTGCAAAAACTTTGGATAATAAATGAATATGTTTAATACTGGTAATGGTATCATATCGTGATACTTTATTGACCATTATCCTACATTATAGTTATACACCAAATTAAATCGAATATCTATTCGATTATTCTAGCAACATAAATTGTGATTTGAAGAGGATTATCTAGTAACTGATTTCACATTCCAGATGATATCGGAATATACTTAATTATTACTCATAAGAATGTATTTTATATACTATTATTAACAAGTAAGATAGATATTTAAATTAGTTATTAAAAATAATTATCTGTGACAATCGTCAGCGTATCACTGAGTGAAGAACTCCTTGATGATTTAAATAAATTGCAAAAAAGGCTCGGCTTCACTGGCAGATCGGAAATAATTAGAGCTAGTGTTCGTACTATGATATCAGAAGAGAAAAAAAAGGAGGATTTGATCGGAGATATTCATGCTCTTTTTCTCGTAACTCATGATGAAAAATCCGATGACGAAATTAATGAAATGAGACATACGTACGATAAGTTAATAACTACGCATTTACATAATAAAATCGACAGAGATCGATGTCTTGAAATATTCGTTCTGAAAGGCAATGCCATTCAGATAAGAGGCATGAACAAAATGTTTCAATCCAACAAGAAGATGGATAATGTTAAGTTAATTGCAATGTAGTACTAATTAATGCAGAAAAAATTCAACACGAAAAATTTACAACATGATAGAACTCAATAATAATAGTCGCTATATATAGATTTAAGCAATGAGATTGTATCTTTAGAAGGCGTTGATCTCATTTAGATTATCTCCCATTCAATAAATATTCAGCTTTATTATCAAAAGAATATTAATTGTCAAGTGTGGTGTCACAAAATCTAAAATAGTAAAATCTAATTAATCAGATACAGAAATAAGACTGTATTTAGATTATCCTGCCCTAAATGAACAATTCAGTAGTTGATAATTGATAATTGATAATTGATAATTAATACAAGATTGATGATGATAGGTTGATGGTTGTTCTTCTCATTGTTGTATTTGATCTTTACAAACTATATACTAATAAATGATTGATCTTATTAAAGGGTTTATATTGATAGTTAGTATTTTTATTAACAAAGATATATATTGTTATTAACTATTATTTGATTTTGTGCAAAAATTTAGTAATGGCATGCTAATTGTGCTGACTCTAAGCATCATTTTAGTTTCAAATGCAGGATCTTCTTTTTCAATTAATAGCACCAACAAATCGATCGCAAATTCTGATGCAAATAATACATCTAAAATAAAAGTTGAAACATCTTTTTATCCGATCTATGAGTTTGTAAAGCAGGTTGGGGGTGACAAAATAGATGCCTCTGTACTCGTTCCTGTAGGTGGAGAACCTCACGACTTTGATCCCACTATCCAACAGATTCAGGATGTTGAATCGGCTGCTTTACTAGTATATAATGGGGCTGGGATGGAAGCAGCATGGATAAATAAAGTTAATCCAAAATTTGCAATAGATTCCAGTAAAGGTCTACAATTACTTTCTAGCAACGATCCTAAAATCCACACGCCAACAGATCCTCATATTTGGCTAGATCCACTCCTTGCAGTTCATCAAGTTGAGAATATCCGTGATGGTTTGATAAATGTTGATCCTGAGAATGCTATCTACTACAGAAATAATGCTCAAAGCTTTATTGGTCAACTCAAATCCTTAGATACCGCAATTAGAGATAATCTATCTAGCTCTAATTGTGCAAAAAGAGATTTTATAGCTTTCCATAACCCTTTCAGCTACTTTGCAAACGAATACGGACTAAAACAACACAGTATTCATGAAGGTTTAACACCAGAAGGAGAAATCTTGCCTCAAAGGTTAGTAGAGGTCGTCCAACTTGCAAGGAATCTTGGCATAAATATAATTTATTCTGAAGATTTGATCGATCCTCGTTCGGCACAGGCTATAGCGGATGAGATTCCTAACGGAAAGGTAGTGGCGCTTAGTCCTATTGAGGGAATAAAATCGCAAGAACAACAACATGGAATAGGATACCTTGCAAAGATGTATCAGGACCTATCAGATTTAAAGGAAGGATTACAATGCAGAAAGTAATATCAGTAAAGACCGAATATGGATACATAAATCATATGCTTCAACTCTTTACTTGAATTCTATTACAAAGGTTGTATTAAAACGTGAATAATTAATCCGTCTTGATGAATGATGGAATCAAGTCAATTATTTGGATGTACCTCTCTTGTGCCCTACTCTTTTCGCGATCTACGTTTCATAAATAAGCTTTCAGATAAACTGGTACATTTTCGATTTATCTCTTACGTGACAATTTGCATGATTTCTTGTCGTAATCAGAACTTTCGGTCATCGGTGAGTTTATTCTGTATTCGTATAATGCAAATATGCCTTAAAATCAGACAAGATATGAATATTAGTGATTATGATTCAACGAACTATGTTCACTACATTCTTAGCTGATATGATGGGTTAGGAATTGTTGTCAATATGATATTTGAGATCTTTCAATATGGCTTTATGCAACGTGCACTAATTTCAGGTATTGCAGTTGCCATATGCTGTTCTGTGATTGGACTGTTTCTAGTTTTGCGACGCCAGTCGTTATATGGCGATGCTCTTTCACATGTGGCGTTTGGAGGAATAGCAGTAGGATTATTTGCAAACATATCTCCGATCTTGATGGCGTTTATAGTATCTATTCTTGCATCTCTTGGTATTACTAAACTAAGACAGTCCACAAAGATTTCAGCAGATTCAGCAGTTGCTGTATTGCTGTCGTCAGGTCTTGCGATAGGTGTGGTATTGATTGGATTAGCAGGCGGCTTTTC